>NZ_CP076362.1:0-300000 GCF_018798885.1 Gemmobacter fulvus
CTCTATCCCGAACTGCCCTTCATCTATCGCATCGCCAGTCAGGACATGACGGTGGGGTCGTTGCAGGTGCCCGCCCGCGCCACCGTGGTCTTTGCGCCCTGGCTGGTGCAGCGCGACAGCAAATACTGGGCCGATCCTTCCAGCTTTGACGGGCGGCGCTTTCTGGGGCTGGATCCGGGCCGCGATTGTTATTTCCCCTTCGGCGTCGGCCCGCATACCCGGTCGCGCGGGCGGTTCATCCTGCACCAGATCACCATCGCGCTGCGGGCCATCTGCGCGCAGACCCGGTTTGCCCTGTCGCCCGACTGTCCGCGCGGCAATCTGCATCCGCTGCTGCGTTCAGCGCTGATCCCGCGCGGGCCGGTTGCGGTCTGCTTCCACCCCGCCACCGACGGCTGACGCTTCCCCCCCCATCCAGAATGCCATCCAGAATGAAGGCGAGACACCCGATGTTCAGCGATTTTCTGTCTGCGATCTGTCAGCACATGGCGCAAAGCCCCGACGCGCCCGCGCTGATCACGCCGGAGGACACCATCAGTTTCGGCACTCTGGCCCGGCGGGTGGCCAGCATCGGGGCAGCCCTGGCCCCGATGCGCGGCCAGACGCAGCTGATCCTCGGTCACAAGGAACCCGATTGTGTGGCCGCGATGATCGCCTGCGCTTTGGTCGGGTGCCCCTTCGTCTTTGCCGACCGCAGCTATCCGCTGCCCCGGATCACCCGCATCGCCCGCGTGGCCGGGGCCGCACATGCGCTGGTGGCAGGTCCGCTGCCCGAGGGGCTGGCCATCGCTGCCACCGCGCTCGACAGCCTGACCGACAGCGGGGCCACCCCCACCGCGCCATTGCCGGGCACGGGGGCAGAGATCCTCTATATCATCTTCACCTCGGGCAGCACCGGAGAGCCGAAGGGCGTGCCGATCAGCCGCCGCAATTATGATGCGCTGCATGGCTGGTATGCCGCGCTGCTGGCAGAGGCCCCGTTTGGCGCGCATGTGAACCATTCCAGCTTTGCCTTCGACATGGCGATGTTTGATCTGTGGCCCAGCCTGTCGCTGGGCCGCCCGGTGATCCTGCTGGACCATCGCAACAACATCCTGCCGCGCAAGAACATCGTGCATTTGCAGGCCTGCGCGCCGGGGTCCTGGGCCTCTACCCCGTCGCTGCTGCAACTGATGTGCAGCGACCCGGGCTTTGACTACAACCGCTTTCCCGATCTGCAATTCTTTGTCATCGGCGGCGAGATGCTGCCCCGCCCGCTGATCCGCGATCTGCAACGGCGCTTTCCAAAGGCGCGGCTCTACAACGGCTATGGCCCGTCTGAGGCGACCTGCTGCACACACCTGCGCCTGTTGACCGCCGAGGATGCAAGCGGCGACGGGCCGCTGTCGCTGGGCCTGCCGGTTGGCCAGTCGCGGATGCGGATCGTTGATGAGAGCGGGGCCGAGGTCGCCCCCGGTGTGGCGGGCGAGGTGGAACTGATCGGGCCGCAGGTGGTGCAGGGCTATCTGCCCGCCGACCATCCGGCCAATCGCGCCTTTGGCTGGCACGGCACCCAGCGCAGCTATCGCAGCGGCGATCTGGGCCGGGTGGATGCCCAGGGCGCGCTGATCCTGCTGGGGCGGATCGACCGGCAGGTCAAATGGCTGGGCCTGCGCATCGAACTGGACGAGATCGAACGTGTCGCCGCCGAATTTCCGGCCGTGCGCAAGGCCGCCTGCCTGCCCCGCACCGAACAGGGCAAGGTGATCGGGATGCTGCTGTTTCTGGAAACCGGGGCCGGGGCGCCCCCCCGGCGCGAGGATCTGCTGGCGCATCTGGGCCGCTTTCTGCCCGCCGCCGTGATCCCGCGCGATCTGCGCTTTGTCGACCGGCTGCCGGTGACGATCAACGGCAAGGTCGATGCCCGCGCGCTGCTGGAAACGGCGCTGGCCTAGGGTGCAAAGCGTGATTCAGTACGTCCTGATCCTCGTTTCAGGACGTCTGCCCCGGCACAGGCCCGTAGCGTGCCTTTCATATCCTCTGGCGGAGCGTTCAGGTGACGACATCACAGCATGACTTCAGACCGGGCCGCGCCGTGGTCATCGGCGCGGGCTTTGCGGGGCTGACCGCAGCGGCGGTGCTGTCGGCGCAGTTTGCCGAGGTGATCGTGATCGAACAGGATCAGATCGCGCCCAGCCCGGCCCCGCGCAAATCGCTGCCGCAGGCCAATCACGCCCATGCGCTGCTGCACGCGGGCCATGCCATGCTGGCGCGGCTGTTTCCGGGCTTTGCCGCGCGGGCGGTGGCGGCGGGCAGCCTGCGCTTGCAGGTGCGGTCGCAATGGCGGTCCTGCCTGCGCGGGCGCTGGACCGCGCCCGAGGATACCGGGCTGAGCGTGCTGTCGCAGACCCGTGGCCTGCTCGACCATCTGATCCGGGCCGAGTTGGCCGCCTGCCCCGGCATCCGGCATCTGCGCGCCAAGGTCAGCGGGCTGGCGGTCGATAGGCGCGGGCAGGTCTGCGGTGTGCATCTGCACGGCGAAGACCCCGCCACCCCGCTGGCGGCGGCGCTGGTGATCGACGCGTCGGGCCGGGCCGGGCAATCCGACCTCTGGCTTGCGCGGCTGGGTATGCCCGCCCCAGTGACGGAAACCGCCGCGCCAGAGGTGCGTTATGTCAGCGCGGAATTCAGCCGCGCGGTGACGGCGGGCCCCGATCTGGCGGGCTGGCTCAACCCCGCGCAATCGCCGCAACGCCGGGGCGGGATTCTGGCCCCGGTGGAACAGGGCCGCTGGATCGCCACCGCCTCCACCCGCTTCGGCGACGATCTGCCGCGTGACGAGGCCGGGTTCCGCGCCTTTCTGCACGGGCTGCCCGACCCGAAGCTGGCGGCGCTGTTGCAGCCCGAACGCTGCCTGACCGGCTTCAGCCAGTATCGGGTGGCCACGACCCGGCTCAAACGCTTTGATCTGGCACCGCGCCAGATGCCGCCCGGCTATCTGCCGGTGGGCGATGTGATCGCCTCGTTCAACCCGGTCTATGGGCAGGGCCTGTCGGTCGCCGCGCTTCAGGTCGAGGCCTTGGCGACGGCGCTGCGCGCAGTGGGCCGGGCCGAGGGCTGGCAGAGCGCGCTGCGCGACCTCTATCTGGGGCGGGCGCTGCGCCCCGCCCTTTGGGCCTGGCAGCTTGGCCTTGCGGCGGACCACGCCTTCCCTGAATTCACCGCCACGCCCAGCCCGGGTGCCGAAGATCTGCGCCGCGCGCTGAACCGCGCCTTCCTTGTCTCGACCCGCAACGCCGAGGTGCGGCGCGCCGTCGACCGCAGCCTGCATCTGGTCGATCCGCCCGACGCCCTGTTCGACCTGCCGGTGATCGCAGAGGCGCTGGCCCCCACTGCACGGCCCCCTGTTGCCCCCCCCCATGAAAGAGCCTTCTGATGGAACTCTATACCACCGCATCGCCTTCGGTCCGTTTTCATCCGCGTGCCTATCTGGACCGGATCACCGAAATCGCCCGCTGGCACGAACAGGCCGGGATCGCGGGCATGTTGATCTATACCGACAACAGCCTGATCGACCCCTGGACCGTGGCTCAGGCGGCACTGGAGCGGACCGACCGCTTTGTGCCTCTGATCGCCACGCAGCCGCTTTATATGCACCCCTTGGCCGCCGCGCGCAAAATCTCGTCACTGGCGTTCCTCTATGGCCGCCGCGTGGCGCTCAATCTGGTGGCCGGGGGCTTTGTGCGGGATCTGGCGCAGTTGGGCGACCATACCGAACATGACCTGCGCTATGACCGGCTGCTGGAATATACCTCGATCATGATGGCGCTGCTGCGCGGCGAGACGACCACCTTCAGTGGCACCTATTATCAGGTGGAGGGGCTTGCCCTGTCGCCCGGCCTGCCCGCCGATCTGATCCCCGAACTGTATCTGTCGGGCGCGTCCGATGCCTGCATGGCGGCGGCGGCCACGCTGGGGGCGACCCGGCTCAGCTATACCAAACCGCTGAGCCAGATCGCGCCGGGCCAGATCGCCGCCGGGCGCGTCGGGCTGCGGTTGGGCATCATCGCCCGGCCCGACCGCGCCGGCGCGTGGGAGGTGGCCCGCGCCCGTTTTCCCGCCGACCGGCGCGGGCAGCTGGCGCATCGGATGGCGCGCGGCGCGACGGATTCGATCTGGCACCGCGATATTTCCGCCGTGGCCGATACGCTGGACGAGGATGGCAGCGATCCCTACTGGCTGTTCCCGCTCAAGAATTACAAGACCTTCTGCCCCTATCTGGTCGGCAGTTACGAGGATGTCGCGCAATATGTGCAGGGCTATGCCGATCTGGGTTATCGCACGCTGATCCTTGATGAGGCCGAAAGCGAGGCGGATCTGACGCATATTGTTCACGCGCTCAGACTGGGCACGATGTTGGAGCAAGAACCACAGCAATGATGAACGCAGTTTCCGGCCTGTTTCCGCGCGATCTGTTTGACGACAGCCACAGCCTGCTGCGGCGGCAGGTGGCGGGGTTTCTGGATGAAGAAATCGTCGGGCTGCATCGCAACTGGTCGCAGGCGCGTTATGTGCCCCGCGACATCTGGCGCAAGGCGGGCGAGGCGGGGCTGCTGTGCCGCAGCCTGCCCGCCGAATATGGCGGCCACGGGCGGGATTTCCGCGATTCCGTCGTGATCATCGAAGAACTGGCGGCCCGGCGCCTGCCCGGCCTGCCGACCTATCTGCAAAGCGATATCGTGGCGCCGCTGGTGCAAAGACTGGGCACGGCGGCGCAGAAACAGCGCTTTCTGCCCGGCCTTTGTGACGGCAATCTGCTGGGGGCGATGGCGCTGACCGAACCCCATTCGGGCAGCGACCTGCACGCCTTCCGCAGCTTTGCCCGGCGTGACGGCGATGACTTCGTGCTGAACGGCGTCAAGACCCATATCTCCAACGGCAATTCGGCGGATCTGATCATCGTGGCCGCGCGCTGCGACAAGGCGATCCTTGGCGATCAGCCGGGGTTCGTGCTGCTGCTGGTCAAGGCGGGCCGCGACGGCATCAGCCGCAAGGCCATTGCCAAGGCAGGGATGCAGGCGCTGGACACCGCGACGATCACCTTCGAGGACTGCCGCGTTCCGGCGTGCAACCTCTTGGGGCAAGAGGGTCTGGGCTTCATGCATCTGATGCAGTCGCTGGTGGCCGAACGGCTGGTGCTGGCGGTGTTTGCGCAGGCCTCGGCGGAAACCCTGCTGCGCGAGACGATTGCCGCCTGCCACGCCCGGCAGACCAGTGCGGGCACGCTGCTGGATTATCAGCATATCCGCTTCCGGCTGGCCGATCTTTACAGCGACTGTTCCGCCAACCGCGCCTTCGTCGATCAGTGCATCACCGCGCAGCTGCGCAACCGCACCGACCCGAAGGCCGCCTGCATCGCCAAGCTGCGCTGCACCGAAAACCTGAAGGACATCGCCACACAGGCGCTGCAGTTGCGCGGGGCCGCCGGGATCAGCGAGGCCGAGGGCGAACGCTGCGTCGCCGATCTGGTCGATGCTTCGGTGCAGACGATCTGGGGCGGCAGCAGCGAGGTCATGCGCGATCTGATCGGGCGCGGGCTGGTGAACCTGCTATGATGGCTCCCGCTGCCTTGGGTCTTGACTGGCCCGCGCTGGCGGCGGCGGATGTGCATGTCTGGCATCTGGATCTGGATGACGCTGCGCTGCCAGACGTGCTGTCCGCGCCGGAACAGGCGCGCGCGGCCCAGATGGCCGATCCGGTGGCGCGGGCGCTGTATCGGCTGGCCCATAACGGGTTGCGGCATGTGCTGGGCCGCTATCTGCACCAGACCCCGGCCAGCCTGCGGTTCGGCAGGCTGGCGCAGGGCAAGCCGGTGCTGGAGATTCCCGCAACTCCGGCCCTCAGCTTCAACCTGTCGCATTCCGGCAGGCGGGTGGTGATCGGCGTCAGCGCCGAGGGCGACCTTGGCGTCGACATCGAACAGATGCGCGCCACGCCGCGCCATCTGGCAGTGGCGCAGCGGTTCTTTGCCGCCGAGGAATATGCCTTTCTCGCCGCGCAGCCGGTGCAGGATCAGCCGCTGACCTTCTACCGGCTCTGGACGCTGAAAGAGGCGTTCATCAAGCTGACGGGGCGCGGGTTGGCGCAGCCGCTGGACAGTTTTGCGATCCGGCCCACGCCCCGGCCGCATTTGCTGCGCGGCGATACCGGGGCGGAGGCATGGACCTATCACTGCGCCCCGGAACAGGATGGCTATGCCTGCGCCATCATCTCGGCCCGGACGCAGGCCCGGATCAGGCATTTCACCCTCTAGCGGTGGGTCGCTCAGTTCGACACATCGAACACCGGCACGAAAGAGGCGGGCGCCAGCGAGCCTTCGGTTCCGATGGCCTCGATATTGTCGGGGGTGATGGTGACGATCTGCGGCCCGGCGTGGCGGATCGTCAGCTTGCCTTCGATCGCCCGCACCGCCATTTCAATCGCCAGACGGCCTTGCAGAACGGCAAAATCGGTGGGCGCGGCCAGAATCCGCCCGCGCTTGATGCCGCGATAGACCCCGTGGCTGATATAGGTCGACACCACGCCGATCTCTCCGGTCAGCCCGCGGGCGCGCAGCACCGGCACCGCCGCCTCGGCCATCGGGCCGCTGCCCACCAGATACTCCACCCCCGGCAGCTGATCCAGCACATCCTCGACCAGCAGCACCTGCTGTTCGATCCCGGTATCGCCAAAGCGGGTGGCCACGATCTGCGCCGAGCTTTCGGCCAGCGCCGCTCGGAAGCCCTGATCGACGAACTGCACCCAGCCTGCGCCCGTCGGCCCCGGAAACCACGCCAGCCGCACCGGCGCGCTGCCCTTGGGATGGCGCTGCGCAATCGCCCGCCCGGCCATCGCGCCCATCTCGCGCCAGGGCACGCTGGCCTTTGCGGCGATGCCGGTATCCGCCATATCGTTCACCGCCGCGATCACCGGCATCTGCTGCGCAATATCGACCACCGCTGCCGTCAGCCCGTCATAGGACACCGGGCCAAGGATCAGCGCATCCATCTGGCGGGTGCCGCAGGCGGCGATCTGTTCGATCTGCCGCGCGAGGTTGGGATAACCGCCCGCCTCGTACAGATCGAAGGAGACACCCAGCCGCTTCGCCTCTTCCACCATGCCGTAATTCACGCTGAGCCAGTAGCCATCCTTCAGATGCGGATAGATCACGCACAGCCGCCAGGGCCGGGCTGCCCGCGCCAGCGGCTGATACAGCACGGGATGGGTCGGGCTGTCATCATCGAAGGCCACGCCCGGCACCTGCAAGGGCCAGGTTTCGGCCTGCGCCACCGGGGCGAGCAGCCCCAGCAGCCCGGCCCACAGCATCTGTCGCAAATAAATCATGCCTTTGACCCCATCCGCTGTAGTCTGTTGCCAGACGCCGGGTAAGGGTCACGGAAGATGCTGCACGAGTCCAGCCTGTCGCGCACAAGTTTGGGGCGCATGTTGCTGATGGCCTTTCTGGTCATCGCCGGGCTGCCGACGCTGACCGGCCTGCTGGGCTGGATCGAATTGCAGAAGGTCGCGCGCAATCAGAGCAATGTCATCCAATCGGCGATCCCCGCAATTTCCGAGGTGCGCGGCTTTACCGAAGAAAGCAGCCGCGTGGTGGCAGTGGCCCCCGAACTCGCCGCAGTGACCACCGAAAGCGCGCGGCGCGAGCGGGCGGCCTATCTCTTTGCGCAGGTCGATGCGCTGACCGGGCGGGTGGCGCGCTATGAAGGCACCGGCAATGTGGCCCCGGCGGGGCTGGAACAGGCCGAAGCCGATGTGCGGCGCGCCATTGAACGGCTGGACCGTCTGGTGCAGAACCGCATCACTGCGCTTGCGGCCCAGCACGCCCGGCTGCAAGCCGGGCTGACCGCCACCACCGAATTGCTGGAGATTGCCGATACCCTTGTCGCCAATGCGCAGATGGGCACCACCGCCATGATTTCCAGCCTCTATGATCTGGAAACCGGCACGCCCGATCCCGACACGCGGCTGGAGGCGCTGGACAAGCTGATCGAGGTCGATCTGTTCCGGCAGGCGCTGATGTCGGAAATGCGGTCGCATACTGCCGAGGTCGGGCTTTTGCTGAACCGGGTGGTCACGGTGCAAAGCCCGGACGCGCTTGCGCGGGTGCAGTCCGATCTGTCGGGGCGGATCGACATCATCACCCGGCGCATCCTGTCGGTGAATGATCCGATCCGCGCGCAGCGGGCCTTGGCGCTGCTGCAACAGATCCGCCCCAGCGCAGGCCCGCCTCCCGATGCCGAGGATGTGTTTTCGCTGACCAAGGGGATTCTGGATCTGAACCGGCTGATTGCGGCGGCGCAGGCCGAGGTGAGCCAGTCTGCGATCCGGCTGGATACCGAGGCGCAGGCGCTGGCCGATCAGATCACCCACCGCGCCGTCGCGGCCGGCGATGCCGCCACCGCCGCGATCCGCGCCACCCAGCAGCTTTATGCCTGGGGCTCGGTCGCGGCGCTTCTGGTCTCGCTGGCCGTTGTCTGGATCTATGTGCGCGGCAATATCACCCGGCGTCTGGATGCGCTGTCGGCCACGATGACCCGGCTGGCCCATGGCGAAGAGGTGGGGCGCATCACGCCGCAGGGTCAGGACGAGATTGCCGAGATGGAGGCGGCGGTCGAGGTGTTCCGCCTGCAAGGCATCGAAAATCACGCGCTGGAGGCCGAACGGCAGCAGCATCTGGCCGAATTGCAGCGCCACCGCAATGAATTGCAGACGCTGGTGGCCGAACAGACCGACCAGCTGCGCGGCGAGGTCTCGGCCCATGCCACCGCCCGTCGTCAGGCCGAGGCGGCAGACCGCGCCAAATCGGAATTTCTGGCGATGATGAGCCATGAAATCCGCACGCCGATGAATGGCGTGCTCGGCCTGTTGCGCAGCCTTGGCCGCGGCGGGCTGACCGCCCGGCAACAGGCGCAGCTGCGCGCGGCCCATGCCTCGGGCGAAGGGCTGATGACGATCCTGAACGACATTCTGGATTACTCCAAGATCGAGGCCGGCGCGCTGACGCTGACCGAAGCCACCTTTTCGCCCGCCGATCTGCTGCGCGACATTGCGGTGCTGATGACGCCTTCGGCGCAGGAAAAGGGGCTGCATCTGCGGCTGGATCTGCCGCCCGGCCTGCCCGCCGCGCTGATCGGCGACATGGGCAAGCTGCGGCAGATCCTGTTCAATCTGGTGTCCAATGCGGTGAAATTCACCGATGCGGGCACCATCCGCCTGAGCGCGGTGGCAGAGGGCAGTGCAGACCGGCCCCGGGTGATCTTCACCGTCAGCGACACTGGCAAGGGCATCGCCGCCGCCTCGCAGGACCGCATCTTTGGCGTGTTTGAACAGGAGGATGCGCAAACCGCCCGGCAATATGGCGGCACCGGGCTTGGCCTTGCGATCTGCCGCCGCTTTGCCGGGGCGATGGGGGCCAGCCTGACGGTGCAAAGCACGCCCGGCCAAGGCGCGCAGTTCACGCTGGCCGCGCAATTCGCGCGCGGTGATCCGCGCGATGTGGCGCAGGGGTTGCCGGGTCCGGTGATGCCACCACCGATGCCGCGCTTGCAGGTGCTGGTGGTCGAAGACAATGACATCAACCAGATGGTGCTGCAGACCTATCTGGAGGATATGGGCCATGACGCGCAGCTGGCCGAAACCGCCGAGGCGGCGCTGGCCCTGCTGCACCAGGCGCATTTCGATGTGATCCTGATGGATGTGAACCTGCCTGGTCTGTCGGGCACGGCGGCCACCCGCGCCATCCGTGCGCTGCCCGACCCTGCGCTGGCGGGCCTGCCGATCATCGGCATTTCCGCCCATGTGCAAGAGGCCGACCGGCGCGAGAATCTCGGCGCGGGCATGTCGGCGATGCTGGCCAAACCGCTGTCACCCGAGGCGCTGGCAGCGGCCCTGCACGATCATCTGCCACAGCGGATGGCCTTGCGCGGGCTGGTGGCCGATCTGGGGCCAACGCAGGCGCCGCTGCTGGCACGGATGTTTCTGGACAGTCTGCCCGACAGCCAGGACCGCATCACCACCGCCCTGCGCGACGGTGATCTGACAGCACTGGCCCGCGCCGCGCATCAGGTGCGCGGGGCGGCGGGCAATTTCGATCTGCCCGAACTGGCCGCCCATCTGGCCCGGATCGAGCGGCAGGCCAGCCTTGCTGCGACCGACGATCTGGCCCACAGCGTGCCGCGTCTGGCGCCACTGATCGCGCAAAGCCGGGCGGCACTGCTCCGTGCGCTGGATCAGCTGGACCCGGCGGTCACTCAAGCTGCGCAGTGAAGATATACCCTTCGCCATGCGAGGTGGTAAAAATGCGTGGCGTTCTGGGATCATCGCCCAGCTTGGCGCGCAACCGCTGCACCAGCACGTCGATGGTGCGGGTATTGGTGCCATCCTGCCGATGGGTGATCGCAGCAATCAGCCGGTCGCGGTCCATCACCGTGCCGGGATTGGTGACGAACACCCGCAGCAATTCATATTCGGCGCGGGTCAACACGATCTGCGCGCCCTCCGGCCCCGTCACCTGCCGCGCCGCCACATCAAAGGCAAACCCGTTGAAATGGAACACCCGCCGGGTCAGCGCCCGCATCGCGGCGGTGCGGCGCAGCAGGTTTTTCACCCGCGCCAGCAATTCGCGGCGGTTGAAGGGTTTGCAGACATAATCATCCGCCCCCAGCTCCAGCCCGACGATGCGGTCCACATCATCGGTGCGCCCCGACAACAGGATGATGCCGATTTCCGAGCGCGCCCGCTGTTCGCGCGTGATCTCCAGCCCATCCTTGCCTTGCAGGTTGATGTCGACGATCAGCAGATCGGCACTGTCTTGCGCAAGGATCCGTTCGGCCTTTTCGGCGCTGTCACATTCTGACATGCGATAGCCGAAGGATCCCAGATAGCTGACAAGGGCGCTGCGCGTCACCGGCTCGTCTTCGACAATCACGATATGGGCGGGTCTGACCGACATAGGCTCCCCTTGTTGTGGCGCTGGCGCCGTCGTGTTTCCCCCTGTTAACAATTTTTTACAAATAATGCGAGTCTGTTCATCGTCAGGGTCTGACGCATTAACAACCCTTGCCTAGCCTTGAGTCGCAGGGAAGCGCTGAATTTCCCGCGGACACTGCGCGATTGCGCGCGGATCAACAACAGGGACGACCCAATGAAATCAGTCAGAATGATGCTCGTCGGCGCGACCGCGCTGACGCTGCTTGCACCTGCCGTGCGGGCCGAGGATTCCTCGGACCCGATCATGATCCCGCTGCACAACTGGTCCAGCCAGATCGTGATGAGCCATGTGGTCGGCGATATCTTCACGTCCATGGGCAACAGCGTGGAATATGTGACGACCGATAGCCAGGCAGTCTATGAATCGATCCGGCTGGGCGATGCGGCGCTGGAGGTCGAGGTCTGGGAGGGCGCGTTCGGGGCCTCGTTCGATGCGGCGGTGGCCAAGGGCGGCATCCATGCCGCAGGCGCGCACAACGCCGTCACGCGCGAAGACTGGTGGTATCCGATGTGGACCAAGGACGCCTGTCCGGGCCTGCCCGACTGGCAGGCGCTGAATGCCTGCGCCGCCCTGTTCAAGACCCCCGAAACTGGCGAGAAGGGCCGTTTTCTGGGCGGGCCGGTCGACTGGCTGAAACATGATCAGGAAAAGGTCGATGCTTTGGCCATGGATTTTGCCGTGGTCAATGCCGGGTCTGCCGCCGCCATCTGGGCCGAACTGGGGGCCGCCGAAAAGACCAAAACGCCGATCGTGGTGTTCAACTGGACCCCGAACTTTGCCGAAGCCGTCTGGCCCGGTGAATTCGTGAACTTCCCCGAATGGGTGCCGGGCTGCAACGAAGACCCGGCGGTCGGCCCGATTCCCGACAAGACCTATGATTGCGGCAATCCGGCCAATGGCTATCTGAAAATCGCGGCCTGGGATGGCATGAAGGACAAATGGCCCGCCGCCTATGCCACGCTGACCAAGGTCAGCCTGACCAATGCCCAGATCGCCGACATGGCCAAGATGGTCGACATCGACGGGATGGAGCCGGAAGACGCCGCAAAGGCCTGGATGGACGCCAACCCCGACGTCTGGAAAGCCTGGCTGAACTGATCCCGCCAGTCTGCACACTCACCCCCATCCGGCATGGCGCCGGGTGGGCTGACCAATGCCACAGATCGGGGGCCCGACCGTGACCGAAAGCATCATCACCTGCCGCAATGTCTGCAAGATCTTCGGGGACAACCCGGCCAAACATCTGGCAGAGCTGACCGCGAACCCGTCGCTTTCCTCGGCGGGCTATGTCCATGCGGTGCGCAATGTCACGCTGGATGTGCCGCGCGGCGAAATGCTCGTGGTCATGGGCCTGTCGGGGTCGGGCAAATCGACGCTGGTGCGCTGTCTCTCGCGGTTGATCGACATCACCGGCGGCACGGTGACGGTCGAGGGGCGCGACCTTGCCACCCTCTCGGAAGCCGAACTGATCGACCTGCGCCGCCGCAAGATGGGCATGGTGTTCCAGAGCTTCGGGTTGTTGCCACATCGCTCGGTGCTGGAAAACGTCGCCTTCCCGCTGGAAATGCGCGGGCAGGAGCGCGGCACCCGCTATGCCCGCGCCCGCGAGATGCTGGAGCTGGTGGGGCTGAAAGGCCGCGAAGACTATTTTCCGCGCGAATTGTCGGGCGGCCAGCAGCAGCGGGTCGGCATCGCCCGCTCGCTGGCGGTGGAGCCGGACATCTGGTTTCTGGACGAACCCTTTTCGGCGCTGGATCCGCTGATCCGGCGCGAAATGCAGGATGAATTCCTGCGGCTCAAGGGGTTGATGAACAAGACCATCATCTTCATCACCCATGATTTCGACGAGGCGCTGCGTCTGGCAGACCGGATTGCCATCATGAAGGATGGCCGGATCGAGCAATGCGACACGCCCGACCGGATCGTGCTGCACCCCGCCACCGAATATGTCGCCAAATTCACCGCCGAGATCGACCGTGCCCGTGTGGTGCGCATCGGCAGCCTTGTGCGCCCGCTGACCAGCGGGGCCGAGGGCGGGCCGGTGCAGGCCAGTTGCACCATCCGCGATCTGGCACGGCAACTGGTGTCCGACAGCCGCAGCCATATTCCGGTGCAGGATGGCAAAGGCACGCTTCTGGGTGCTTTCGCGCGGCAGGATGCGCTGGATGTGCTGCTGGGCGACGGGGTATGCTGATGCCGGGCCGCCGCACGCTCAGCCCCGCGACGCTGCTTTTGGCGCTGGCCCTCTGCCTGATCCTGGGTAAGATTCTGCTGCCACAGGGCCTGATCCGCCCGCCAGACTGGGCGGTGCAGCCCTTTGCGGTCTGGATCAATGCCATCTTCTATTTCCTGCAAAACGATCTGGGCCTGATGGCGCTGACCCGCGCCTTTTCCGATGTGGTCGAGGGCCTGCTGAACATCACCGCCAATCTGCTCTATGGCAAAAGCCGCTGGCCGCATATCGGCCCGATCCCGTGGAGCGTGATCGCCCTGACCGCGGGTTTTGCCGGATATGCGCTGAAAGGCTGGCCGCTGGCGCTGCTGAGCGGCGGTACCTTTGTCTGGATCGCGCTGATGGGCCAATGGCAATGGGCGATGGAAACGCTGTCGGTGATCGTGGTCGCCGCGCCGTTCTCGGTGGCGCTGGGGCTGGCGCTGGGGGTGCTGGCCTGGCGGTCGGCGCGGTTCGAGGCGGTGCTCAACCCGATCCTGAACATCGCGCAATCGCTGCCGCATTTCGCCTATATGATCCCCGTTGTGGTGTTCATCGGCGTCGGCCCCAAGGCCGGAGCCATCGTGACCATCATCTTTTCGGTGCCGCCGATGATCCGCATGACGCTGCTGGGCCTGAAGAAAGTGCCCGAAGAGGTGATCGAGGCCGGCAAGATGTGCGGCACGACCCGCTGGCAATTGCTGACCCGCGTGCGGATTCCGGCGGCGCGCTCCGAGGTGCTGATCGGCGTCAATCAGGTCATCATGCAATGTCTGGCCATGGTGGTGCTGGCCAGTTTCATCGGGATGCCCGGTCTTGGGCAAAAGCTGCTGCAATTGCTGCAATCGCTCAAGATCGGGCTGTCGGTCGAGATCGGCGTGACCATCGTTCTGCTGGCCGTCACGCTGGACCGGCTGTCAAAGGCCTGGGCGCTGCGCCTGCCGGAACATGAGGCGCCGAACCCGGTCTGGTGGCAGCGGCACCGGCTGCTGCTGCTGTGGCTGGGCTGTTGTGCGCTGGCCTGGGCACTGGCGCAGGCCTTTCCCTATCTGCTGGCGGTGGAACGCAAACAGGCGCTGTCGGTGGCGGGGCCGATTGATGTGCTGATGGATCAGGTGATCCGCCTGATTGCGCCGGTGACGGGCTGGCTGCGCTGGTTCCTGATCACCTGGGTGCTGATCCCGATGCGCGACGCCTATCTGTGGCTGCCCTATACGGCGGTGCTCATGCTGCTGGCGGCCCTTGGCTGGGCGGTGGGCGGGATCCGGTCAGCCGCGATCTGTGTCGGTTATTTCGGCCTGATCGCGCTGTCGGGCTGGTGGGACCGGGCGATGATCACCGTTTATATGGTCAGCATATCGGTGCTGATCGCGGCGCTGTTCGGCCTGCCGTTGGGCATCTGGGCCGCGCGCAGCCCGGCCCGGTCGGCACGGGTGCTGCTGATCTGCGACACGGCACAAACCTTCCCCAGCTTCATCTATCTGATCCCGGTCATCATGCTGTTCGGCGTCAATGACGTGGCGGTGGTGGCCGCCGTCGTGGTCTTTGCCGCCGTGCCGCTGGTGCGTTATACGATCGAGGGGCTTCGCAATGTGCCCGGCGAGCTGATCGAGGCGGCGGACATGAGCGGGGCCACCCGGCGGCAGGTGCTGTGGCATGTGCGCCTGCCGATGGCTCTGCCCACCATGCTGGTGGGGGCGAACCAGTCGGTCATGTTCTCGCTGTTCATGGTGATCATCGCGGCCTTCATCGGCACGCAGGATCTGGGGCAAGAGATGCAGCGCGCCCTGTCCTCCACCGATGTCGGCAAGGGGTTGGTGCTGGGCTTTGCCGTGGCCTTCATGGGGTTGATGACCGATCACCTGATCACCCGCTGGTCGGTGGCGCGCAAACAGGCGCTCGGGCTGTGATCCGTGCTCCCCTGCCTGTCCGGGCTTGACGGCAGGGGCGCGCGCCGCCTATAGATTATTTCAATACTTATTGAGATGTTGAAATGATGCAGGAACCCACAGCCCTTCTGGCCTTCGCGGCGCTGTCGGATGCCACCCGGCTGCGGATAGTGCGCCTGCTGGTGCGCGCGGGCCCCGAGGGCCTGCCTGCCGGGGCCATCGGCAGCGCGATGGCGGGGGCCACCGCCTCGCGCATGTCGTTCCACCTCAAACATCTGGAACATGCGGGGCTTGTCACCGCGCGGCGTGACGGGCGCTTTGTCCATTACAGCGCCGTGTTTGCAACGCTGGCCGATCTGTTGGCCTTTCTGATGCAGGATTGCTGTCAGGGCCACCCCGAGATCTGTGCATCGGCGCTGGCCTGCGCCTGCCCCACCCCTGCCCGCTGAGACAGACCGCAATGGACATCATCCTCTATCACAATCCCGCCTGCGGCACCTCCCGCAACACGCTGGCCCTGATCCGCAACACGGGGGTAGAACCGCATGTGGTCGAATACCTCAAGACACCGCCGTCACGCGCGCAGCTGCAACAGCTGATCGCGCGCATGGGCATCCCCACCCGCGCCCTGCTGCGCGAAAAGGGCACGCCCTATGCCGAACTGGGTCTGGACAATCCGCTGCTGGACGATACGGCGCTGCTGGATGCGATGATGGCGCATCCGATCCTGATCAACCGCCCCATCGTGGTCAGCCCCAGGGGCGTGCGGCTGTGCCGCCCGTCGGAAACGGTGCTGGATCTGCTGCCGCCGCAACGCGGGGCCTTCGCCAAAGAGGACGGCACCCCCGTCGTTGATGCCGCAGGCAACCGCCTGCCGACACCCTGACGGACCCCCATATGCCGCCCACATCCCCCACCCGCCTGTCATTTCTGGACCGCTATCTGACGGTCTGGATCTTTGTCGCCATGGCGCTTGGCATCCTGCTCGGCGCTGTCTTTACCAGCCTGCCTGCGGCGATGACTGCGCTGTCGGTCGGATCGACCAATATCCCCATCGCCATCGGCCTGATCCTGATGATGTATCCGCCGCTGGCCAAGGTGAACTATGAAGAGCTGCATCAGGTGTTTGCGGACCGTCGGGTCTTGCTGCTGTCGCTGGTGCAGAACTGGATCATCGGGCCGGTGGTGATGTTCGCGCTGGCAGTGATCTTTCTGCGCGATGACCCCGAATACATGACCGGGCTGATCCTGATCGGGCTGGCGCGCTGCATCGCCATGGTTCTGGTGTGGAACCAGCTGGCGCGCGGCGATACGCAGTATGTGGCGGGTCTGGTGGCGTTCAACTCGATCTTTCAGATCCTGTTCTTTTCCACCTATGCTTGGGTGTTCCTGACCCTGCTGCCGCCGCTGTTCGGGCTGGAGGGCAGCGTGGTCGATGTCGGGTTCTGGACCATCACCGAGGCCGTGCTGATCTATCTCGGCCTGCCGTTCCTCGCCGGATTTCTGTCCCGCCGCCTGCTGATCGCGCGCAAGGGGGCGCTGTGGTATCAGACGGAATTCCTGCCGCGCATCGGGCCGATCACGCTGGCGGCGCTGCTGTTCACCATCGTCGCGATGTTCAGCCTGAAGGGCGGTGACGTGCTGCGCCTGCCGGTCGATGCGCTGCGCATCGCGCTGCCGCTGACGCTCTATTTCATCGTGCAATTCACGCTCAGCTTTGCGATGGGGCGCTGGATCGCGGCGGATTATCCGCGCACCACCGCCATTGCCTTCACCGCCGCCGGCAATAACTTCGAACTGGCCATCGCGGTGGCGATTGCCGCCTTCGGCCTCGCGTCACCCGTGGCCTTTGCCGCCGTGATCGGGCCGCTGGTCGAAGTGCCGGTGCTGATCCTGCTGGTGCATGTGGCGCTGCGTCTGGGCGCGCGCTGGTTTCCCACCGATGCCGCCTTGAAGGACATCCGCACATGACCCCTGATCTGCCAAACCTCTCTGCCGAGGCCCTGCGCCCGGCCACGCTGGCCGAGGTGCCGCGCGCCAGCCATCCGCCCCGCATCCTGCTGCTCTACGGCTCGTTGCGCGCCCGGTCGTTCAGCCGCTTTGCCACGCTGGAGGCCGAACGCCTGCTGCGCCAGTTCGGCTGCGACACCCGCGTCTATGATCCCGCCGGGCTGCCCCTGCCCGATGATTGCGACGAAACGCATCCCAAGGTGCAGGAATTGCGCGAGCTGTGCCTGTGGTCGGAAGGTCAGGTCTGGACCAGCCCGGAACGCCATGGCGCGATGACCGGCGTGATGAAGGCGCAGATTGACTGGATCCCGCTGTCGATGGGCGCAATCCGCCCGACGCAGGGCCGCACCCTTGCCGTGATGCAGGTCTCGGGCGGCTCGCAAAGCTTCAATGCCGTCAATCAGATGCGGATTCTGGGGCGCTGGATGCGGATGCTGACCATCCCCAACCAATCCTCGGTCGCCAAGGCTTGGGCGGAGTTTGACGAGGCGGGCCGGATGCGCCCCTCGCCCTATTACGACCGGATTGTGGATGTGATGGAAGAACTGGTGAAGTTCACCCTGCTGACCCGTGATCTGGCACCGCAGCTGACCGACCGCTACAGCGAGCGCAAGGAAACGGCCGAAAAGCTGGCGGCGCGGGTCAATCTGCAGAAATCGGTCGGATGACCTACCATCCGAAAGGGCAGGACATGATGCAGACCATTCTGGTTTTTCTTGGCTCGGTGCGCGACAGCACGCCGCCACGCCCGGCCCGGCTGGGGCTGAGGGTGGCCAAAGCCTGCCTGCACCAGCTTGCCCGCCCCGTGGTGGCGCCGGTTCTGATCGACCCGCTCGATATCGACCTGCCGCGCCCGTTCAAGCCGGTGTTCGCCTATGCAGCGGACAAGGCCCCGGCGCATCTGGATGCTCTGGCCCGGCAGATCGCGGCGGCGGATGGCTATGTGATGATCAGCCCCGAATACAATCATTCGATGAGCCCGGCACTGGCTGATCTGCTCAATCACTTCGGCAGTTCGCTGTTTGCCTACAAGCCGTGCAGCATCGTCACCTATTCCGCCGGGCAGTGGGGCGGCACCCGCGCGGCGGTCAACATGCGCAGCTTCCTGGCGGAGCTGGGCTGTCTGCCGGTATCGGCGATGATCCACATTCCCAAGGCGCAAGAGGTGTTTGACCCCGAGGGCCAGCCGCTGCCCGGCGTGGATGGCCCGCAATGGGCGGGCTATCTGGAGCGCAGCTTTCAGCAGCTTTTCTGGTGGGCCGAGGCGGCGCAGCGGCAGCGCATCAGCTCGGATATGCAGACCCCGGCCCCGTTTCTGCGGGATCCCTCACAGCGCAACGCGCCCTGACGGACCCGGCGCAGCCTGGAAGATCAGGCGCGCAGTTTGGGGAAATCGGCGGCAACGATGCCCAGCTGGCGCAGGGCCGCCGGCGAGGGTTTTGCACCGATACGCACGGCAGCTGCGGCTTCGAGGGCAGCGCCCAGGATCGCAAAAGCCTCGGACACGATGGAAACAACGCGGGACATTTTTTAGCCTTTCTACTGTATCGCAGGGTGCGATGCGCAATAGATGGGCCTGTTTTGCCGTCGCTGCAACGCAGCATCGGGCAAAGCCGCCATGCGCTGCGCTCATGGCAGCAGGGGCAGCCTGATGTGGGTATCCCCTGCCCGGATCTGGCCGGACAGGGAGATGCAGGTCAGTCTTCGTCGCCTGCCAGCTGCGACAGCACTTGCCCCTTGCCACGAGCGCGCAGGATCAGCGGTACGATCAGCGCCAGCGCCGCGATCAGCAGCAGCCCCGCCGCCACCGGCGAAGAGACCAGCGAGGTCCAGTCGCCCTGGCTGATGGCCAGCGCGCGGCGCAGTTGCTGTTCCGCCATCGGACCCAGGATCAGGCCGACCACGATGGGCGCAATCGGATAGCCGAACAGCCGCATCACATAGCCCAGCACACCGAAGCCCAGCAACATGCCCAGCTCGAAGGTGGAGGGGTTGGCGCCGATGGTGCCCAGCGTCGCAAACAGCAGGATCCCGGCATAGAGCCACGGGCGCGGGATGGTCAGCAGCTTTACCCACAAGCCGATCAGCGGCAGGTTCAGCACCAGCAGCATGAAGTTGGCAATCAGCAGCGAGGCGATCAGCCCCCAGACCAGCCCGGGATTGGTGGCAAACAGCAGCGGCCCCGGTTGCAGACCGAACTGCTGGAAGCCGGCCAGCATGATCGCCGCCGTGGCCGTGGTGGGCAGGCCCAGCGTCAACAGCGGCACCAGCGTGCCTGCCGCCGAGGCGTTGTTGGCGGCCTCGGGGCCTGCCACGCCCTCGATGGCGCCGTGACCGAACTCTTCGGGGTGTTTGGCCAGCTTCTTTTCGGTCGCATAGCTGAGGAAGGTGCCGATCTCGGCCCCGCCTGCGGGCATAGCCCCGATGGGAAAGCCGATGAAGGTGCCGCGCAGCCAGGGTTTCCACGACCGCGCCCAATCGGCGCGCGTCATCCAGACCGACCCCTTGACCGCCAGAACCTCGTCATCCGGCCGTGCGCCCGCCCCGGCAATCGCCAGCGCCTCGCCCACGGCGAACATGGCCACGGCCAGCGTGGTCACTTCGATGCCGTCCAGCAGTTCGGGCACGCCAAAGGACATGCGCGCCTGCCCGGTCAGCTGGTCGATGCCGATACAGGCCAGCGCCAGGCCGACGAACAGCGAGGTCAGACCGCGCAGCGTGGAATCGCCAAAGGCCGAGGACACGGTGATGAAGGCCAGAACCATCAGCGCGAAATATTCCCGCGGCCCGAAGATCAGCGCCAGCTTGACCACCGAAGGCGCGAGGAAGGCCAGCAGCAGCGTGGCAATCAGCCCCGCCACGAAAGACCCGATGGCCGCCGTGGCCAAGGCCGGGCCGCCCCGGCCCTTGCGGGCCATCTTGTTGCCCTCCAGCGCCGTGATGATCGAGGCACTTTCGCCCGGTGTGTTCAGCAGGATCGAGGTGGTGGAGCCGCCATACATGCCGCCATAATAGATACCCGCAAACATGATGAGCGAGCCTGCCGGATCAAGCCGGTAGGTGACCGGCAGCAGCAGCGCCACGGTCAGCGCCGGGCCGATGCCGGGCAAGACGCCGACCGCCGTGCCCAGCGTCACGCCGATCAGCGCATACATCAGCATCATCGGTTCGGCGGCAACCGCGAGGCCCTGCAACAGGAAATCGAACGCGCCCATGGTCTCAGCCTCCGGGGAAGAACAGATGTTCCAGCGGCCCCGCTGGCAGGTGCAACATCAAGAGCTGCGAAAACACGACCCAGACCACAAAGGCGAACACGATCCCGATCGGGATGGTGACGGCCAGCTTGCGTTTGCCGAAGGCGCGGGCGGTAAAGGCGAACAACACACCCGTGGCAATCGAGAATCCCGCCACGTTCAGCAACAGCAACTGCGCCGCAAGCCCCGCGATGATCCAGACCACCGGGCCGACCTGTTGGCGCGGACGGGCCGGAAAATCGCCCCGCCAGGCTTCAATGGCGGTCCAGACCGCCAGCAGGATCAGACAGCCGCCAACAACCCGCGGCACGCTGGCCGGGCCGACCCCGGAATAGCCGCCCAGATCGGCCAGCCTTGCGCTGTCCCACAGCAGCACCGCGCCCAGGACCGCAAGCCCCACCGCGATGATCAGCGCCGCCCGATCCGGGCGACGCTCCTTTGCAAATTGTGGAATGTTCATTTCACCAGACCGATGTCCTTGAGAACGGCTTCGGTGGCGGTGATGTCAGCCTTGAGCTGCGCATCGAAATCCGCGCCCGACAGATAGGTGTCGGCCCAGCCCTTTGCCGCCAGCTGTTCCTGCCAGCTTGCCGATTTCACCATCTTCTCGATATCTGCCGAAACCTTGGCCTTCTGTTCGTCGCTCAGGCCCGGTGCGGCGGCAACCATGCGCCAGTTCTGATGGGGTGGACACCCCCGCCCGACGGCATCGCAATGTGCCATGGTGGTGATGTCGAAATCGCCACAGAGGAGAGGTGTCCATGGACGAGATTACCATAGTCGGGGTCGATCTGGCCAAGAGCGTTTTTCAGGTTCACGCCGCAAATTCAGACGGGCGAGCCGTCATCAGAAAGCGGCTGCCGCGCACTCGTTTCCTGTCCTTCATGTCACAGATCAAGCCCTGCGTGGTCGCGATGGAGGCTTGCGCAACCTCGCACCACTGGGCACGTGAACTGACTGCCCTCGGACACAACGTTCGTTTGATACCACCGATCTACGTGAAACCTTTTGTGAAGCGCCAGAAAAACGATGCCAACGACGCTGAGGCTATTGTCGAAGCGGCACTGAGACCAGCGATGCGCACGGTGCCAGTCAAATCGCAGGAGCAGCAGGCCCTTGCCATGCTGTTCCGGACACGCGAACTGCTGCTGACGCAAAAGACCCAGCTAATGAACGCGCTTCGAGCCCATCTGGCAGAGCATGGGGTCATCGTGGCGGGAGGTCGTCGATCAATTGATCCGTTCATCAGCGTTCTCGACGATGTGACAAACACGCTTCCTCATGTGGTGCGAAAGGTCGGGGCCATTTATCTGGACCGGATCGCCCAGACCGCTGGCGAAATCGAAGATCTGGAAAGGCAGATCGACGAGCAGGCCAAGGTGCATGAGATGGCACAGCGCCTGCGCACCATTCCGGGGGTCGGGCCGGTCACGGCTATGGCCGTCGAAGCTTTCGCTCCGGCCATGGAGAGCTTTGCGCGTGGCAGGGATTTCTCTGCCTGGCTCGGGCTTGTTCCCCGGCAGCACTCCAGTGGAGGCAAGCAGCGCTTGGGTCGAACTTCGAAAATGGGGCAGCGCGACATCCGCAGGTTGCTGATAAGCGGCGCGATGTCGATTATCCACTGGAGGGGTCGGAACGGTGGAAAGCCCGGATCATGGCTGGCGCGGATGCTTACATGTAAATCGCGGATGCTGACCGCCATCGCTCTGGCCAACAAGCTCGCCAGGATCATCTGGGCCATCATGACACGAAAGGACGTTTACAGGGATCCTGCGGGGGCGGTCTGCTGACCGCGTCCTGTCAGGAGCGTCGGTGACGCAAGTAGAGCACTGATCTCGTATGGGCAAAAGATCGACCGATCGGGGTGGGGCAGCCAGGGAAAGGCAAAGAGCTTCGAGCTCGCAGTTCTGATATGGCCTCCATCCGCGCATCACCATCCCGGCCAGCGGCACGAACGGCCGCGCATGAAGGCCTTACACATGTTAGCAGCCGGTCACTTGCTCGCGAAGATCACAAAAAATACTTGCGTAAGCGGGGGTATCCACACATGCATTTCGACATCCAGCCCGGCTTCCTTCAGCGTCGGCGCATCCACACCTTCGATGCGTTCGGCGGAAGACACGGCCAGCAGGCGCAGCGTGCCCGCCTCGACCTGAGCCTGGAATTCGCCCAGCGACGAAATGCCTGCCGTCACCTGATTGCCCAGAATGGCCGCCAGCGCCTCGCCCCCGCCGGAATAGGCGATGTAGTTGATCTTGGTCGGATCGACCTCGGCCGCCTTGGCAATCAGACCGACGGCGATGTGGTCGGCCCCGCCTGCCGAACCGCCGGCCCAGCTGACCGCACCCGGATCGGCCTTCAGCGCGGCCACAAGGCCCTGCATGTCCTGGATCGGCGAGGCCGCGGGCACCACGATCGCCTCATACTCGCCGGTCAGGCGGGCAATCGGCGTCACATCGGCAAGGCTGACCGGCGAGGCATTGGTGAGGATCGCGCCGACCATCACATAGCCGCCCACGATCAGCGCATCGGCATTGCCCTTGTTCTGGCTGGCGAATTGCGCAAGCCCGATGGTGCCCCCGGCGCCCGGCACGTTCTGCACCTGCACCGACGGCGAAATCGCTTCGTCCTGCATCACGGTCTGCATGGTGCGGGCGGTCTGATCCCAGCCGCCGCCGGGGTTCGCCGGGGCGATGATGGTGTAATCGGCAACAGCGGGAAAGGCTGCGACAGTGGCCAGCAGGCCTGCGAGAATGAAATGTTTCATGTGTTCCTCCACGGATGCCGGGGCCCGCATCGCGCGGTCCGGGTGTCTGATGTCTTTTTGATGAGGTCCGGCGCTTCTCCCAAAGCGGCGGATGGTCCCGAGCCTGCCTCCACAGGCTTGATCTCTTTCCAGCATAGAAAGCTGTCATCCACCTGACATGCTAACCGGATTCTGCGGAATATCCGGGCAGAATGTGAAGCGGCGCGTTATTTTCCTGACAGCGCCCGGTTCCAGCGCGCAATCAGCCGCTGCCGCGTCGCCTGATCGAGATAGGCCAGCAGGCCGGGGCTGACCGGCACCGGCTTCAGGCGCAGCCCGCTCAGATCCTGCATCCCGCCTGCCGGGCTGGTCTGGCCTGCCACTTCCAGACTGACGGCAGGCAGGCGCAGGGTCTTTGACAACAGCATCTGCCCGTCAGGCGACATGAGAAAGGCCAGAAAGGCGCTGCCCAGCTCTGGCGAAGCCGCCGCTTCGGGCACCAGCGCCACGCGTGAGACGACCACGGTGAAATCGCGCGGCAGGATCAGCCCGACATCCGGGTGCTGGCGCGCCCATTCCGCCACATAGGAGCCGAGCAGGTTATAACCGAAGGCCAGCCGCCCATCGGCGATGCGTTCCAGCAACTCGCCCGAGGTCGGATATTGCCGCACCCCCGCCCGGCCCATCGCCGTCACCACCGACCAGATGCCGGGATACAGATCCTGATCGCGCGCCAGAAACAGATAGCCCACGCCCGAGCGCGCAATATCATAAGTGCCGACGCGGCCCTGCGCCTGATCAGGGTGATCGGCAATCCAGCGGATCAGATCCGCGCGGGTGGCGGGCGGCGGGGTATCCGCAAAGCTGGGCCCGTGATAGGCAAAGACCGCCGGTTCAAAGGTCAGCGCATAGACGGTGTCGCGCCAATTGGCCCAGTCGGGCCAGGCAGGCGTGTCAGCGGTGATGACGGCGCGGGCATAACCGTCATTCGCCAGCTTCACCTGCAGATCCATCGCCGAAGAAAAGGCGAAATCCGCCGTCACCCCCCCTGCCCCGGTTTCGGCCACGATCCGGTCATGCAGCGTGCCGGTCAGCAGATCCTCATAGCGCACCGCCACACCGGGATTGCGCGCCTGAAAGGCGGTGATCAGCGGCGCAGCCAGATCAGTATCCAGCGAGGAATAGATCACAAGCTGCTGGTCGCCATCCCCTGCGGGGGCGGCAAACTCTGCCACCTCGGCCCGCGCCGGGGCGGGGCCAAGGGCCAACAGGCACAACACAAGCAGGCAAGGGGCAAACCGCATGGCAGAACCTTGCCCGAGCCGTGCCCGGTTCACAAGCCTGCCGCGCTTGGCTAGTCTGCCCGCAGAGGCAAGGGAGAACCGGGTGCGCATTCTGCTGGTGGAAGACAATCTGTCGCTGGCCGAAGGTCTGGCGGCGCTGCTGCGCCAGACCGGCTATGCGGTGGATGTGGTGCATGATGGGGCGTCAGCCGAGGCGCTGGCGCTGGCTGAAAGCTTTGATCTGGTGATCCTCGATCTGAACCTGCCGCAGATGGATGGGCTGGATGTGCTACGCGCCATGCGGGCGCGGCGCAACGGCGCGGCGGTGATGATCCTGACCGCGCGCGGCGCGCCCGAAGAACGGGTGCGGGGCCTTGATCTGGGCGCGGATGACTATCTGATCAAACCCTTTGATATTGGCGAGTTCGAGGCGCGCGTCCGCTCGCTCTTGCGCCGTCAGGCCGGGTTGAAGACCTCGACCATCGCCTTTGGCGATCTGGATTTCGATCTGACGGCGCGCAGCTTTTCGACCGGGGGCGCGCCGCTGGATCTGCCCGCCCGCGAACGCGGATTGCTGGAGCTGCTGATGATGCGCGCGGGCAAGGTGGTGCCCCGCGAGGCCATCGTGCAATCGCTCACCTCGCTGGAGGATGATCTGTCGGCCAATGCCATCGAACAATATGTGAGCCGCCTGCGCAAACGGCTGGGGCCGCTGGGGCTGACGGTGAAAACCGCGCGCGGCATCGGTTATTTTCTGGATCGGGCCGCCCCTTGAGGCGTGGCTTGCCCACCAGCTATTCGCTGCGCCGCCGCCTGCTGGCCTGGCTGCTGATTGCCACCGCCGTTCTGGGCACCGCCGCGCTGATCGACACCTGGCGCGAGGCGGTGCGGACCGCCAATGCGCTGGCCGACCGGGTGCTGGCCGGATCGGCGCTGGTGATCGCGGAACGGGCGGCGCTGGCCGAGGATGGCCGCCTGACCATCGACATTCCGTATGGCGCGCTGGAAATGCTCAGCTCTGCCGCGCAGGACCGGGTGTTCTACCGCGTGGACGGGCCGCCGCGCCAGATCGTGACGGGCTATGCCGACCTGCCGGTGGCCGCCGCCGCACAGGGCGGGGCGCCCGCCTTTGCCGATGGCCTGTTTCGCGGCGTGCCGGTGCGGGTGGCCAGCCTTGCCCGCGCCGCCTCGACCGGGATCGACGAGGTGCCCTTCGTGGTGACGGTGGCCGAAACGACCCATGCCCGCGAACAGCTGACCCGGCAGATCCTGCTGCGCTCGGCCCTGCGGCTGGCGGGCATGATCGCGGGCGCGGCGCTGATCGTCTGGGTCGCGGTCACGCTGTCGCTGCAACCGCTGTATCGTCTGGGCGAGGCGATTGCCGAACGCAGCCCCGATGACCTCAGCCCGGTGGAAACCGCCGTGCCCTCCGAGGTGCGCGGGCTGGTGGAAACCGTCAACTCCTTCATGCGGCGGCTGAAATCGGCGCTGGACGGGCTGCGCAACTTCACTGGCAATGCCGGGCATCAGCTGCGCACGCCGCTGACGGTGGTGCGCACGCAACTGGCGCTGGCAGGTCGGGCGGCAACCCTGGCCGAGGCGCAGGCGGCGGCGGCGAAGGGCGATGCCGCACTGGCCCATGCCGACCGGATCCTGACGCAGCTTCTGCTGCTGGCCAAGGTCGAGGCGGCGGGCAGCAGTGGCCCGGTCACGCTGCCGCTGGATCTGGCCGCCTTTGCCCGCGACCTGACGGCAGAACATATTCCCGCCGCCGCCGAATCCGGCATCGACCTCGGGTTCGAGGGGCAAGGCCCGCTGGCCATTCTGGCCGAACCGCTGCTGCTGGGCGAGGCGCTGCGCAACCTGATCTCCAACGCCATCCTGCACGCCGGGCGCGGCGCGGTGGTCACGGTGCGGGTGCAGTTGCGGCCCGAAGGCGCGGCGCTGGAGGTCGAGGATAACGGCCCCGGCATCCCGCCCGCCGCCCGCGCCGCCGCCGTCAGCCGCTTTGCGCGTGGCGACACCCAGGAGCCGGGCATGGGGCTGGGCCTGCCGGTGGTCGAAGAAATCGCGGCACTGTTTGGTGGTCGGCTGTTGCTGACCGAGGGCAGCGGCGGGCGCGGGCTGCTGGCACGGATGGTGTTTCCGATGCCGCCATAAACATCTGATGTCTGATGTATCAGATGTTGACCTATCACGCCGGGGTTTGTTAAAACACCTCAGCACCAAGATTCGCACCACCAATCCGGGATCAGCCACAGCATGAGCGATGCCACCTCACTGGAGCCGATAAAGCTCAAATCCCTGCGCGATCATGTGCATGAACAACTGCGCGAGGCGATCATCTCGGGTCGGCTCGCCTCGGGGCAAAAGCTCAATGAACGGCAACTGGCCGCGGATCTGGAGATCAGCACCAGCCCGTTGAAAGAGGCGCTGCGCCAGTTGGAGGGCGAAGGTCTGGTGCGCACCGAACCCCGGCGCGGCACCTTCGTCACCTTCAACCCGCGTCAGGCAGAAGAAATGACGCTGGCGCGCGCCGCGCTGGAAAGCATCATCGCCCGGCAGGCCGCCAAACATGGCACCGAGGCGGATTTCGACGGTCTGCGCGCCGTCATCAAGGATATGCGCCTCGCCGTCGAGGCCGCAGATACTCAGGAACTGATCGTGCTGAACGAACGGTTCCACGATGCCATTCACGATGCCTCGGGCTGCGAATACCTGCGCCGGCTGCAAAATGCACAGCGCATGTATGACCATGCCGCCCGGATCACGGTCCTGTCGCGCGAGGAGGTGCGGCGGGCGTCCTTTGCGGAACACGAGCAGATCATGCAGGCCATCGTGGCGCGGGACGAGGACAAAGCCGAACGGCTGATGCGCGAACATATCGTATCCGCCGGGAAGACGCATATCGAGCTGGTTTTCAAACCGGCTCCTTAGGAGGATTACATGGAATTGAAGGCTTATCGCCGGGTGCTGCATGGCATCTCGGGTGTGCACGCGACTGCCTATGACAGCGCGGGCGAGATTGATGCCGCCCTGACGGCGCGGATCGTTGACGGCATTGCGGCAGCGGGCATCCACAACATTGTCACCGGTGGCAATACCGGCGAATTCTACAGCCTGACGGTGGATGAGGTTATCCGGCTGCAATCGATTGCAATCGAGGCCAATGCCGGGCGTTCCGCCATCACGGCGGCGGCGGGGCGGTCGCTGCGTGAAGCGATTGCCATTGCGCGGGCGGCCAAGGCCGCCGGCGCGGATGGGGTGATGGTGCATCACCCGCTGGACCCCTTTGCCGCGCCACATGGGCAGGTGGATTATTTCATCGGCGTGGCCGAGGCGATCGAGTTGCCGGTGGTGGCCTATGTGCGATCCGATGCGATTGCGGTCGACGAACTGGCCCGGCTGGCCACGCATCCGCGCATCCTGGGCGTAAAATTCGCCTCGCAGAACACCCTGCTGTTTGCCGATTGCGCCCGCGCCACCAAAGGCAGCGAAGCGATCTGGATCTGCGGGCTGGCCGAAACCTGGGCCCTGCCCTTCTATGCGCTTGGCGGCAAGGGTTTCACCTCGGGGCTGGTCAATGTGGCCCCGGCCCGGTCGATGGCGGTGTGGACCGCACTGGAGGCGGGCGATTATGCCCGCGCCCGCGCCATCGTCGACAGTATCGCCGAGTTCGAGACGATGCGCACCCAATACCGCAACGGCGCCAATGTCACCGTGGTGAAAGAGGCGCTTCAGATCCGCGGCCTTGCCATGGGCGCGGTGCGCCTGCCCGGCCTGACCCGGCTGGATCCGGCAGACCGCGCAAGGCTGCATCAGCTTCTGGCCGGATGGGAGAACGACGGGCTGGTCTGACCGGCACAAGACCGCCGCACCACAGCCGGGAGGGATGGGGCGCGGCAGATCACTGCAACACGACATGGGAGGAACGATCATGACAAGACCACTATCACGCCGTGGGTTCATCGCCGCCGCAGGCGCGGCCACCGGGGCGGGGCTGCTGTTGCCAAAGGGCGCGGTCTGGGCGCAGGCGTCCAAACTGCCCAGCTCGCCGGTCGCGCTGAACGTGATCGACGCCGCGGGCAATCTGGCCCTGACGCAGAAGATCTTCGACAATTTCGCGGCGGCGCGCCCCGAACTGGTGTCGGGTTTCACCTTCAACAAGGCCCCGTCGCCGGAACTGCCCGGCAAGATCAAGGCGCAGCAACGCGCCAACCGCATCGACATTGATCTGGTGATCATCGGCCCGGATGCGCTGTCGGCCGGGCTGGCCGATGACATCTGGACCGACATCATCGCGCTGCCGGATGCGGGCCTGCCCGATCTTCAGGCCACCTATCTGGAACCGGCCTGGCGGATGCAGGGCCTGTCGCAGGGCAAGGGCGTGGTGATTTCCTATTACCCGTCGGGGCCGCTGATCGAATACAATCCCGCCAAGGTCGCAACCCCGCCAAAAACCGCCGAAGAGCTACTGGCCTGGGCCAGAGAAAACCCCAACAAGCTGATCTATGCCCGCCCGGCAAACTCCGGCCCGGGGCGCACCTTCCTGATGGGCCTGCCCTATCTGCTGGGCGACAGCAATCCGAAGGATCCGCAGAATGGCTGGGACAAGACCTGGGCCTATCTGAAAGAGCTGCACAAATACATCGAGTATTACCCGGCAGGCACCGGCGCGCTGATGAAGGAACTGGGCGAAGGCACCCGCGACATGACGGTGACGACCACCGGCTGGGACATCAACCCGCGCGCGCTTGGCGTGGTGCCAGAAGAGTTCAAGGTGGCCAAGCTGGACGGCTTCCACTGGGTCTGCGACGCGCATTACTTCTCGATCCCCAAGGGGGTGGCCGAAGACAAGGTGGCGGTGCTGATGGAGTTCATCAAATTCGCGCTGCAACCGGAACAGCAGGCCTATTCCTATGATTCCGGCTATTTCTATCCCGGTCCGGCGGTCAAGGATGTGCCGCTGTCGATGGCACCGCAGGAAAGCCAGGACATCATCGCGAAATTCGGTCGTCCCGAATACGAGGACTGGATTGCCAACCACCCGATCGAGCTGCCGCTGGAGCCCGAGGCGCTGGTCACTGCTTTCCGCCGCTGGGACGAAGACGTGGCGGCCGGCTGATCCCCGATCCAACCCTGCACAAACGCGCGCTGCGAGCCGGTCTTTTCCGCTCGCAGCGGTCAGCGCCTGCTTCACCCAGCATGGGAACTCTGCGAATGTCGCTTGCCTCCACGTCTTTCACCCACCTCCGGCTCGACCGTCTGAGCCGCTCGTTCGGGGCGTTCAATGCGCTGAACGAGATTGATCTGATGATCGGCAAGGGCGAATTCATCGCCCTGCTCGGCCCCTCGGGCTGCGGAAAATCGACGGCGCTGAACTGTATCGCCGGACTGCTGGGCACCACCGGCGGCGGCATCTATATCGACGACCGCCGCATCGACCAGCTGAAGCCCGAAGAGCGCGGCTTTGGCATGGTGTTCCAGAATTACGCGCTGTTCCCGCATATGACGGTGCTGCAGAATGTCGGCTTCGGCCTCAAGATGCGCGGCATTGCCAAGGACGAGATCACCCGCCGCGCCGAGGCGGCGCTGGCGCTGGTGCGGCTGCAAGGCCAGGGCGACAAACTGCCCGGACAGCTGTCAGGCGGCCAGCAGCAGCGCGTCGCCATCGCCCGCGCCATCGTGATCGAACCGCCGCTGGTGCTGATGGATGAACCGCTGTCGAACCTCGACGCCAAGCTGCGGCTGGAAATGCGCGCCGAAATCCGCCGCATCCACAACCAGCTGGGCGCAACCACCATCTATGTCACCCATGATCAGGACGAGGCGCTGTCGCTGGCCGACCGCATCGTGGTGCTGCGCGATGGCGCGATCCGGCAGGTGGGCACCCCGCATGAGCTGTATGAAAGCCCGAAATACCTCGATGTGGCCGAGTTCATGGGCTATCGCAACCGGCTCAGCGGCAAGGTGATCCGCGTCGAAAATGGCGTGGCGACGCTGGCCGTTGACGGCACCGAGATTTCGGGCCGGGCGATGGATCTGCTGACCCCCGGCGAGACGGCGGTTCTGGCGGCGCGCGGCGATGACGTGATCGACACCGCCGATGGCCAGAACACACTTCAGGCCGTGGTCGAAACCATCGAATATCGCGGGCGCGAGCATGTCGGCACCGCGCGGTCCGACAGCGGCATGGAGCTGATCTTCCACGGGCCGCGCAATGTGGCACCGGGCAGCCGCGTCAGTCTGGCCATCGACGCCGGGCGCGCGCTCGTGTTTGCCGGGCGGGGCTGAGCCATGGCCGCCCCGCACATTTCCGCCCCGCCCGCCGTCCCAAGCCTGCGTCAGCGGCTGGCCAATCACGGCGTTGATGGCGTGACGCTGCTGATCCTGCCCGCGCTGCTGTTCGTGATCGCGGTGTTCATTTATCCCTTCCTCTATGGCCTCGTGCTGTCGTTCAACCCGCTGGAGGGCGGCGGTGCACTGGCCAATTACCGCAAGTTCTTCTCGGACCCCTATCTCTACAAGACCATCGGCGCGACGCTCTGGCTGGCCATCCCCGTCACGGTGATGAGCGTGGCACTGGCGGTGCCGATTGCGCTGCGGGTGCGGCTGATGGAGCGTCAGCGGCTGCTGACCACCATCCTTGTGCTGCCGGTGACGCTGGGCACGGTGCTGATCGCCGAAGGCCTGCTGAACTATCTGGGTCCGCAGGGCTGGTTCAGCCGGTCGCTGATGGGGCTTGGCCTGATTGAAAACCCTTTGAAGCTGACCAACAATTACTGGGGTGTGCTGGTTTCGCTGGTCATCACGGTGTTTCCCTTCACCTTCCTGCTCACGCTGTCTTATGTCACCGGCATCGACCCGGCGCTGGAGCGGGCGGCGGCCACCCATGGCGCCAATGCCTGGCAACGCTTTCGCCATGTGATGCTGCCGCTGCTGGTGCCGGGGCTGGTGGTCGCCTCCTGTCTCAGCTTCGTGCAGGCCTTTGCCGTGTTCCCTTCGGCGGTGCTCTTGGGCGCGCCCTCCGGCCCCACACGGGTGATCTCCATCGCCGCCGCCCAAGCCGCCTTCGAGCAATATGACGACTCCATGGCCTCGGCCATCGCCATGATCATGGCCTTGGTGCAGCTTCTGGTCGTGATGGCGCTGCTGGGCCTTCGTTCACTGTTCTACCGCGGCTCGACCGCGGGCGGGAAAGGCTGACCCATGATCCGCGATACCTCTCCACTCTCCAAACTCTGGATCGCCGCTGTCTGGCTGATCACCGGGTTTTTCGTGCTGAACGTGCTGGCGGTCATCCTCGCCGTTCTCACCTCGTCTTTTGGCACGCGCTGGCTGGGCACCTGGTTCCCGGACGGGTTCACGACACGCTGGTATGCCGCCGCCTGGGCCGAATTCCAGTTGGATCATGTGCTGGTCGTCACCTTCCAGATCGTGCTGACGGTGGTGCTGCTGTCGGGCCTGCTGGGTGTGACGGCGGCCTATGCGATGGCGCGGCGCGATTTCTACGGCAAGAAGATCGTCATGCTGATCTTCCTGCTACCGCTGCTGGTGCCACCGATCACCTTCGGGATTCCGCTGGCGACGGTGCTCTACAAGGTCGGTGTCGGTGGCACCTTCTGGGGGGTGGTTCTGGCCAATCTGGTGCCCACCGTGCCCTTCGTGATCCTGGTGATGATTCCGTTCATCGAACAGATCGACCCGAAGATCGAGGCGGCGGCGCGGGTGTTTGGCGCGGGCACGTTCAAGCTGTTCCGCCATGTGCTGCTGCCCATGCTGATCCCCGGCATTCTGGCCGCGATGCTGTTGGTGCTGGTGCGCACCGTCGCGATGTTCGAGCTGACCTTCCTCACCGCCGGGCCGACCAGCCAGACCCTTGTTGTCGCGCTTTATTATTCCGTCTTTGCGGCGGGGGTGCGGTCGGTCCAGTCGATCGACGCGATGGCGGTGATCTACATGATCACCTCGCTGATCTGGCTGCTGATCGCGCTGCGCTTCGTCAACCCGACGCAGATCGTGGCACGCAACCGCCAGCCTTCGGCGCAGTGATCTTGCGGGGGCGGCCCGCCGCCCTCTTCGACCCGCGCCGCATCTTCGGCCCGACCCTTGGAATCCCAATCGGTACTCCCATGAAAATCACCGCCATCGAAACCGTCCAGCTGCCGCATCTGAACAATATCCTCTGGGTGCGGCTGCACACGGATGAGGGCCTCATCGGCCTGGGCGAGACCTTCCGCGGCGCCCATGCCGTTGCCGCCTACATCCACAGCGATGTGGCGCCGCAGCTGATCGGGCAGGATCCACTACAGATCGACCGCATTTCGAAACTTCTGCTGGAACCCTATGTCGGCTTCCGCTCGTCCGGGGTGGAAATCCGCGCCGCCTCGGCCATCGACATCGCGCTGTGGGATCTGTTCGGCAAGGTGGCGGGCCTGCCGGTGCATCAGATGCTGGGCGGCCTGTCGCGCCCGGCGATCCGCACCTACAACACCTGCGCCGGCTATACCTACAACAAACAGGGCACCCGCCGCTACATCGGCGACAAGGATGCCGCCAGCGAAGGCCCCTACGAGGATCAGATCGCCTTTCACCGCGACGCCGGAGCGCTGGCCGAAAGCCTGCTGTCCGAAGGCATCACCGCGATGAAGATCTGGCCGTTCGATCCCTTCGCCGTGGCGAATGGCGGCAATTTCATCCACGCATCGGAACTCGATCAGGCGCTGCTGCCGTTCCGCCAGATCCGCGATGCGGTGGGCGACAGGATGGAGGTCATGGTCGAGCTGCATTCGATGTGGGATCTGACCTCGGCGCTGACCATCGCGCGCGGGCTGCGCCCCTTCAACCCGTTCTGGGCCGAAGACCCGATCAAGATGACCAATCCGCAGGCGCTTGCCACCTACGCACAGCGCTCGGGCCTGCCGGTCTGCGCCTCCGAGACGATGGCCACGCGCGCGCAATTCCTCGATGTGCTGCGCGCCGAGGCGGTGGATTATGTGATGCTGGACATTTCATGGTGCGGCGGTCTGTCCGAGGCGAAAAAGATCGCCACCATGGCCGAAACCTTCCAGCGCCCGATTGCGCCGCATGATTGCACCGGCCCGGTGGTATTTGCCGCCTCGATCCACCTTGCGCTGAACGCGCCCAATGCGGTGTATCAGGAATCGGTGCGCGCCTATTACACCTCGTGGTATCGGGATCTGGTGACGGTGATGCCGCGCATCGAACAGGGCATGATCTACCCGTTCGAGGGGCCGGGGCTGGGGCTGGAACTGTCGGACCATGTGCTGCGCCATCCCGATGTGATCCGCCGCAGCACGACGGCCACATGATGGGCCCGTTTCGCTGCATCGCGGATCTGCGCGGCACGCTGCTGGAAAGCCCGGTCTGGGATGACCGGCGCGGCGTGATCTTCCTGTGCGACATTCCGGCAGGGCGCATCCACGAGATCGGCCTGGACGACGGGCCGCGCCGTCAATGGAGCTTCGGGTCCGAAGTGACGGCGCTCGGCCTTTGTGACAGTGGCCGACTGGTGGTGGCGCAGGCCCGCGCGGTGGATCTGTTCGACCCTGATACCGGCACGCGCAGCCCGCTGTGGTCTGGCTTTGACGAACCCGCCAGCTCGCGCCTGAATGATGGCAAGGTTGGCCCCGATGGCGCGTTCTGGGTCGGCAGCATGGATGGCCGGGCGGTGCGCCAGCCGATATCGCGGCTTTATCGCATTCCGGCTTCGGGCGCGGCGCAGGTGATGGCGGAGGGGTTCGAGATTTCCAACGGGCTGGCCTGGTCGGCGGATGGTCGATCCATGTTTCACAGCGATTCCCGTGGCCCGTGGATCGACCGTTACGCCTTTGATCCGGCAGAGGGCACACTGTCGGCGCGGCAGCGTCTGCATGATCTGGACGAGGCAACGGGCCGACCGGATGGCGGTGCCACCGATGCCGAGGGCGGGTATTGGAGTGCGGGTGTCTCGGCCGGGGTGCTGAACCGATTTGCCCCGGATGGCGCGCTGACCGACCGCGTGCCCCTGCCGGTGCCCAGCCCGACGATGCCCTGTTTCTGCGGCCCCGACCTGCGGCAGATCGCCGTCACCTCGCATCGGCTGGGTGCAGATACGGCGCAGTCCGGCGGGCTGTTTCTGGCCGACAGCCCGGTGGCGGGCGCGGCGGTGTCACGGATGAAAGGGCTGTAACATGGGCAAATTACTGGTGCTGACCGGGGCTTCGGGCACATTGGGCCGCTTTCTGGCCCCGGCGCTTGCGGCGCAAGGCTATCGCCTGCGCCTGTCCGACATCGTGGCGTTTCCCGATCCGCTGCCCGAGGGGGCCAGCTTTCACCCCGCCGATCTGGCCGATGCCGGCGCGGTGGCCGATCTGCTGGCGGGCTGCGATGCCGTGCTGCATTTTGGCGGCATCAGCGTTGAAAAGCCCTGGGCGCAGATCGTCGGCCCCAATCTGCTGGGCGTGACCCATATCTTCGAGGCGGCCCGCACCCCCCTGCCCGGCCACAGGATGCCACGGGTGATCTTTGCCAGCTCCAACCACACGATCGGGTTTTACGAGCGGGGCACGGTGCTGAGCACCGACGATCCCTACCGGACCGATGGTTATTACGGCCTGTCCAAGGCCTATGGCGAATTGCTGGGCCGGATGATGTTCGACAAACACGGAGTCGAGAATGTGCATCTGCGCATCGGATCGGCCCTGCCCGCCCCGACCGAGGCGCGTCATCTGGCAACCTGGCTGTCGCTGGCCGATCTGCTGCGGCTGGTGATTGCGGCACTCGAGGCGGCGCAGACCGGCCATGCCATCGTCTGGGGTGTGTCGGCCAATCAGGGGCGCTGGTGGCAGGGCGATGATGCCGCCCGCATCGGTTATGTGCCGCAGGATGATGCCGCGCGCTTTGCCCCGCTGCCCGAGCGCGGCGACGCGCTGACCCGGCAGTATCAGGGCGGCAGCTTTGCCGCGCAAGACAACAGCCGCGCGGGCTAGGCGATGCTGTCGCTTGCCGCCCATGGGTATCGTGTGCAACTGGACCCCCGGCGCGGGGCCACGCTGCTGTCTGCCGAGTGGTGCGCGCCCACCGGCGATTGGCTGCCGATCCTTGCGCCGCTGGCCGATGCGGGCGCGGGGCAGACGGCGGGCTGTTTCGTCATGGCCCCCTTTGCCAATCGCATCGCGGCGGGCCGGTTTTCCTTTGCCGGGGCCGTACATCAGCTGCCGCTGAACCGCCCGCAAGAGGGCATGGCGATTCACGGGTTCAGCCGCGATCACGGCTTTGATGTGCTGTCGCAAGGCGTTGATCACGCCACGCTGACACAGGATTTTGCGGTTGATGGCCTTCCGTGGCACTATGGGCTGCGGTATGATATTCAGCTGTCGACCACGGGCCTGTGCCTGACCCTGACGCTGACCCATCGCGGGGCGGCCCCGATGCCCTACGGCCTTGGCCTGCATCCGTGGTTCCCGAAACCGGCGGGCACCACGCTGAGCTTCGCCGCACGCGGGGCCCATCAGCGCGACGCGCTTGGCCTGCCGCTGGCCGAAACCGCGCCGCAACCCGCCTTTGCCGCTGCAGCCCCGCAGCCGCTGGACCATCTGCCGTGGTTTGATGGCTGTTTCAGCGACTGGTCGCCACGCCGCGCCCGCATCTGCTGGCCCGACCGCAAGGCCGCGCTGGTTCTGGCCGGCGAAGGCGCGTTCCGCCACCTGCATGTCTATGTGCCCGATGACCGTGCGGTGCTCTGCGCCGAACCCGTCAGCCACCTGCCCGATGCGGTGAACCGCCCCGACCTGGGGCCCACCGCCCAGATGACCCTGCTTGCCCGCGGCCAAAGCCTGTCGGGCAGCCTGATCCTATCTGCCCTGCCGCTGTGCCCGCAGCCCAGCCCTTCCCTGCCGCAAGAGGTGCCCGCATGACCCGCAAGACCTATGACCAGCTGCGCTCTGCCCGCTGGTTCGCCCCTGATGACCAACGCTCGTCCGGGCATCGGTCGCGCACGCTTCAGATGGGTTATGATGCGCAGGATTGGGAGGGGCGGCCCGTCATCGCCATCATCAACACCTGGTCCGATGCGCAGCCCTGCCACACCCATTTCAAGGATCGGGTCGAATGGGTCAAACGCGGCGTGCTGCAGGCCGGGGGGTTTCCGCTGGAACTGCCTGCGCTGTCGCTCTCGGAAAGTTATGTCAAACCCACCACCATGCTCTATCGCAACATGCTGGCGATGGAGACGGAAGAGCTGCTGCGCAGCCATCCCGTCGATGGCGCGGTGCTGATGGGCGGCTGCGACAAGACCACCCCGGCGCTGGTGATGGGCGCGATCAGCATGGGCCTGCCCTTCGTCTTTCTGCCCGCAGGTCCGATGCTGCGCGGCAATTACGCAGGCAAATACCTCGGCTCCGGCACCGATATGTTCAAATATTGGGATGAACGCCGCGCGGGCAATGTGACCAGGGAAGAATGGCAGGGCATGGAGGCGGGCATCGCCCGGTCTTATGGCCATTGCATGACAATGGGCACCGCCTCGACCATGACGGCGATTGCCGAAGCGATGGGCCTGATCCTGCCCGGTGCCTCGTCCATCCCCGCCGCCGATGCCAACCATCAACGCATGTCGACCCAATGTGGCCGCCGCGCCGTTGAAATGGTGTGGGAGGATCTGACCCCTGACCGCATCATCACCCCCGCCGCCGTGACCAATGCCGTCACTGTCGCCATGGCGACCGGCTGTTCCACCAATGCCATCATCCATCTGATCGCGATGGCCCGCCGCGCCGGGGTGCCATTGACGTTGGAGGATCTGGACAGGATCGGGCGCAGCACCCCGGTTCTGGCCAATATCCGCCCTTCGGGCACGCTCTATCTGATGGAGGATTTCTATTATGCGGGCGGTCTGCGCGCCCTGATGAAACAGCTGGGCGACAAGCTCGATCCTGCGGCGATCACTGTCACCGGCAAACCGCTGACCGAGGGGTTGGAGGCGGTGCCAATCTGGAACGATGATGTGATCCGGCCGCTGTCGAACCCGGTCTACCACGAAGGTTCGCTGGCGGTGCTGAAGGGCAATCTTGCGCCTTCGGGGGCAGTGATCAAACCCGCCGCCTGCGACCCGCGCTTTCACCGCCATACCGGACCGGCACTGGTGGCCGACAGCTATCCGGCGCTGAAGGCAATCATCGACGATCCCGATTATCCGATGACCCCCGATACCGTGCTGGTGCTGCGCAATGCCGGGCCGCAAGGCGGGCCGGGAATGCCGGAATGGGGCATGATACCGATGCCGAAGGCACTGCTGAAACTGGGCCTGCGCGATATGGTGCGCCTGTCGGATGCGCGCATGTCGGGCACGTCTTTCGGGGCCTGTGTGCTGCATGTCTCGCCTGAATCCTGGATTGGCGGGCCGCTGGCCCTGCTGCGCAACGGTGATCTGGTGGAACTCGACGTGCCCGCCCGCAGCCTAAACATGCTGGTTCCCGAGGCCGAACTGGCCGCCCGCCGCGCCGCCTGGGTCGCCCCGGTGGCAAAATACGAACGCGGCTATGGATTCATGTTCAACAAACACATCGAACAGGCCGACAAGGGCTGCGACTTCGACTTTCTGCGCAGCGATTTCGGCGGCCCCGTCGATGAACCCGTCATCCATTGATCCAAGGCACTGACATGACCGATTATCTTCTTTCCGATGCCACGCGGGCCCGGCTGAAACAGGTGTCCACCGCTTCGGTGGCAACGGCGCTTTACAAGCGTGGCCTGCGCAACCAGTTCATTCAGGGCGTGGTGCCGGTGGCCGCCAAGGCCGAAACCATGGTGGGGCAGGCCTTCACCCTGCGCTACATCCCCGCGCGCGAGGACCGCAATCCGATGACCGTGTTCCGCAACCCCGATCATCCGCAGCGGGTGGCGATTGAAACCTGCCCGCCCGGCTGGGTGCTGGTGATGGATGCGCGCAAGGATGCGCGGGCGGCTACCGCAGGCTCCATCCTGATCACCCGGCTGGCGCTGCGCGGTGCGGCGGGGATCGTCACCGATGGCGGGTTGCGTGATGCCGCAGGCATCGGTGATCTGGACATGCCCGCCTATTTCGCCCGCCCTTCGGCCCCGACGAACCTGACCCTGCATGAAGCGCTGGACATCAACGTCCCGATCTCCTGCGGCGATGCGCCGGTGTTTCCGGGCGACGTGCTGCTGGGCGACCGCGATGGGGTGATGGTGATCCCGGCGCATCTGGCCGACGAAATTGCCGAGGAGTGCCACGCGATGGAACGCTTTGAGCAGTTTGTGCTGGAAGAGGTGCAGGCGGGTGCGCCGATCATTGGCCTCTATCCCACGACCAAAGAGGAAAACCGCCAGAAATACGAGGATTGGCAGGCCATAACCGGCCGCTGAACCCCACAGTCCCGTTTTCAGGAGATATAGTGACATGAGCGTTTCTCTTTATGGCCAGCATCTTGTGGGTGGGGTCTGGTGTGATGGTCCTGGGGTGTTTGCCTCCTCCCCGGCGTCGGGTCCGGTGCGGTCGTTTGCGGTGGGCACGGTGGAGCTGGTCGATCAGGCCTGCGCTGCCGCCGAAGCCGCCTTTGCCAGCTATGCCCGCACCAGCCGCGCCGAACGCGCCCGCTTTCTGCGCGCCATCGCCGATGAGATCGAGGCCCGCGCCGAGGCCATCACCGAAATCGGCACCCAGGAGACCGGCCTGCCCGCCGCCCGCCTGAACGGCGAGCGTGGGCGCACCACCGGCCAGTTGCGCCTGTTTGCCGATCACATCGCCGAGGGCGCCTATCTCGACCGCCGCGTCGATCCGGCACTGCCCGACCGCCAGCCCGCGCCGCGCCCCGACATCCGCATGATGCAGCGCCCGATCGGGCCGGTGGCCGTGTTCGGCGCCTCGAACTTCCCGCTCGCCTTTTCCACCGCCGGGGGAGATACCGCAGCCGCCCTCGCCGCGGGCTGCCCCGTCGTGGTCAAGGGCCATTCGGCCCATCCCGGCACCGCCGAGATCGTGGCCCAGGCGGTTCTTGCAGCGATTCTGTCATGCGGCCTCCATTCCGGGGTGTTTGCGCTGATTCAGGGCGGCAAGCGCGATGTTGGCACGGCACTCGTTACCAATCCGTTGATAAAGGCCGTGGGATTCACCGGAAGTCTGGTCGGTGGCCGCGCCCTGTTCGATCTTTGCGCGCAGCGGCCCGAGCCGATCCCGTTTTTCGGCGAGCTGGGCTCTGTTAACCCGATGTTCATGCTTCCCGGCGCAATGTCGGCCCGTGGCGCGGAACTCGCGGCGGGCTGGGCGGCCTCGCTGACGATGGGTGCCGGGCAGTTCTGCACCAATCCGGGCCTCGCCGTGGTGCTGGACGGACCGGATGCCGATGCCTTTGTGACCGATACCGTCGCGGCCCTGACACAGGTCGCAGCGCAGACCATGCTGACTGACGGCATTGCCGCCGCCTATCGCGCAGGCCAGTCCCGCCTGGCCGCGCATCCCGATGTGCGCCCGCTGCTGCAGGGCGAGGCCCCCGCCCGCGCCGCCGCCCCGGCGCTGCTGGAGACGACAGTGGCGGCCTTTCTGGCGGATCATACGCTGGGCGAAGAGGTGTTTGGCCCACTCGGCCTGGTCGTGCGCGCCCGCTCGCTCGACGAGATGGCGCAGCTGGCCCGCAGCCTGCAGGGGCAACTGACCGCCACCCTGCATATGGACCCGGCGGATCTGGCCACCGCGCAAGACCTGCTGCCGGTGCTGGAGCGCAAGGCCGGGCGCATCCTCGTCAACGGCTTTCCCACCGGGGTCGAGGTTGGCGAGGCCATGGTCCACGGCGGCCCCTACCCCGCCTCCACCAATTTCGGCGCAACCAGCGTCGGAACCCTCGCCATCCGCAGATTCCTCAGACCCGTCGCCTATCAGAACTTCCCAAAAGACCTCCTCCCAAATGACGCAAACCCCTGAACAACAAAAACGCCCGTCCCGTGAAAGGGCAAAAACAGGTCGACAAATGCCCCAAACGCCCTAAGCCCTGCTGCACCGGCCAAAGGAGCATCCATGTCCACCGTCATCATTCTCGGCTCTGGCCCCGGCGTGTCGCACGCCCGGGACCAGATCAAAGGCGCGGGGCAGCAGATCGTTGCCATCAACAATGCCTGGCAGGTGCGGCCTGACTGGGATTTCCACATCCACCCCGAAGATTTTCCGGCGGCGCGCCGCCCCGACCGGCTGATGCCCGGCCAGCGCATCATCACAGCGGCAGAATATGTGCCGCTGCAAAACCAGTTGGGCGGCTTTGTCTATGCGGGCGGCACCATGGCCTTTACCGCCGCCTATTGGGCGCTGCTGGCGCTGCGGCCGCGCGTCATAGCGATGATCGGCTGCGACATGGTCTATCCGGCCAGCGGCCAGACGCATTTCTACGGCACCGGCAGTGCCGATCCGCTGCGCCCGGATATCAGCCTGCGCTGTCTGGAGGCCAAGGCCGCACGGCTGATGCTGCTGGCGGCGCAACAAGGCTGCGCCATGGTCAACCTGTCGACGGATGCCGAGAGCCGCTTGGTCTATCCGCGCGCCACCTGGGCAGAGCTGGCCAGCGCCGCGCCGCAGGCCCCGGCGCAGATCGGCTCGGCCTTGGCGGCAGAGGCAGCGCTTGGCTATAGCGTCGCTTCGGGCCGTTATTGGGAAGAGGCTGCGCGCTTTGATCCAGCGGCGTTGGACCGGATCGACACGCTCTGGCTCCATGCAGCAGGGATAAGGGACCCGCGCCGACAGGATCCATCCGTCATCTGATCATTTGCGCAGCATTCTTGCCCGACCAACGGCCAATTGCGCAACAAATCCCTGACAATCCGCCCTCGGCTGTTGCTTGCCACGGCCAGAGCAATTATTTCTTTTGTCGACATAGGGATTTCAGCATGACTGACAGCATATCGACCGACATGGCCGCGCCCGGCCTCTCAGATCGCACCGGCCTTGGCGACCGCAAACGCGGCTCAGGGGTGAAACTGGTCTATGACCTGCTGCGCGATGAAATTCTGGATCTGACGCTGCCGCCCGGCAGCCCGATTGACGAGGTGCAACTGGCCGAACGCTTTGCCATGTCGCGCACCCCGATCCGCGAGGCGCTGGTCCGGCTGGCAGGGGAGGGGCTGGTGGATACGCTGCCCAACCGATCGACCATGGTGGCGAATATCGACTTTCTGAACCTGCACACCTTCTTTGATGCGATCACGCTGATGTATCGCGTGACCGCGCGGCTCGCGGCGCAATATCACCGCCCCGAAGATCTGATCCCCATTCGTGCCCATCAGGCCGAATTTGCCGCCGCCGTGGCCGCACAGGATGCGCTGGCGATGATCGCCACCAACCGCGCCTTTCATGCCGCCATCGCCGAGGCCGGGCGCAATGCCTATTTCACCAGCCTGTTCTACCGCCTGCTGGACGAAGGCCGCCGCATCCTCCGCCTGTATTACCAATCCTACAATGACCGCCTGCCGCAATGTTACGTCGACGAGCATGAAGAAATGATTGCCGCCATCGTCGCGCGCGATCTGGAGGCCAGCGACCGTATCGCCAAGGCCCATGCGGATCAGATCGTGCGCCAGATCCAGCAGCTGTTCGCGCGGGATCAACGGCAGGATATTCCGCTCTGAACCCTGTCGATTTCTTGTCGACAAATAAAATGCAAAGTCTATATTCGGCTTCGAAGCAAGATTCGTCGCCCCCTGCGGGCTGCGGACCCGACAGGCCCATGAGGAGAATGTGATGAAGGCAGAGATCTTTTCCGGTGTCATTCCCGCGCTGATGACCCCCTGCACCCCCGACCGTCAGCCCGATTTCGACGCGCTGGTGCGCAAGGGCAAAGAGATGATCGCGGCAGGTATGTCGGCGGTGGTCTATTGCGGCTCGATGGGCGACTGGCCGCTGCTGACCGATGCGCAGCGCATGGAAGGCGTGGAACGTCTGGTCAAGGCCGGGGTCAAGGTCATCGTCGGCACCGGCGCCGTGAACACCGCGCTGGCCGTGGCCCATGCCAAACATGCCGCCGACGTGGGCGCGCATGGCCTGATGGTGATCCCGCGCGTGCTGTCGCGTGGCCCCTCGCTCACCGCGCAGCGCAACCATTTCAAGGCCATTCTGGCTGCGGCCCCCGGCCTGCCCGCCGTGATCTACAACAGCCCCTATTACGGCTTTGCCACCCGCGCCGACCTGTTCTTCCAGCTGCGCGCCGAGCATTCAAACCTTGTCGGCTTCAAGGAATTCGGCGGCAAGGACGACATGCGCTATGCGGCCGAATTCATCACCTCGGGCGCGGATGACGTGACGCTGATGATCGGGGTGGATACCGGCGTGGTCCACGGTTTTGTCAATTGCGGCGCGTCGGGCGCGATCACCGGGATCGGCTGTGTGCTGCCGAAGGAAGTGATCACCCTGTGCAACCTGAGCCAGGCCGCCGCCAAGGGCGACGCCGATGCCCGGGCGCGCGCGCAAGAGCTTGAAGGCGCGCTGGCGGTGCTGTCCTCCTTCGATGAAGGCCCGGATCTTGTGCTGTATTTCAAGCACATGCTGGTGCTGAAGGGCGAGGCGGAATACACGCTGCACTTCAACGAAACCGATGCCCTGACCGACAGCCAGCGCGGCTATGTCGAAGCGCAGTTCAAGCTGTTCAACACCTGGTATGCCGAGTGGAGCACGCAGTCCGGCGCGGTGGCCAAATACAAGGCCTGACCGGCAGCTGATCCGGCGCAGCCGCCCTCCCCGGCGCGCCGGTTTCAGATCCAAGGCCCTCCGCAGGCGGAGGGCCTTTTGCTTTATGCGGGTCAGGTCACCGCGCCCAACCCCTGTGCCAGCAGATGATCCAGCTGCGCCACCTCTGCCGCCGACAGGGTGATGCCCTGCGCCTGCGCCATCGCCCGTGCGGCAAAGCGGCGTTGCGAGGGCAGACGGGCCCCCTGCCCCACGATTGCCTCGAACAAGGTCTCGGCCCGGTCCAGCGGGTTGCCCGCCCGGCCTTCGGCAAAGCGCGCCGGGTCAAAGGCGAGGATCAGTTCGCCATGGAACGGCGCCAGGCTGGTGCTGCCCAGATAGTCCAGCACTTCAGGGCTGGTCTTGTCGCCGATCATGATGGCGGCCAGCAGTTCGATCATCGTGCCGATGGCCGATCCCTTGTGGCCGCCGAACGGCAGCATCGCCCCGGCCAGTGCCGCCTCGGGGTCGGTGGTGGGCTGACCTGCCGCATCCAGCGCCCAGCCTTCGGGCAGCGGCTTGCCTGCGCGGCGGTGCAGCTCGATCTCACCGCGTGCGGCGACCGATGTGGCAAAATCGAACACATAGGGCGGCGCATCGCGGCGCGGCCAGCCAAAGGCGAAGGGATTGGTGCCCAACAGCGGCTGCGTGCCACCGGTGGGGGCGACCGTGGCATAGCTGGGGCACATCACCATCGCGGCAAGACCTTGGTCGGTCAACGCCTCGACCTCAGGCCAGAGCGCCGAAAAATGCGTGCAATCATTGATCACCAGCGCGGCCAGCCCCAGCGCTTTTGCCCGCGCCGCAAGGGCGGGCACGCCCAGTTCGAACGCCGGGTTGGCAAAACCGCCCTGCGCATCCACCCGCACAATCGCCGTGCCCTCGCCGGGCAGCAGCACCGGTTCGGCCAGCGGGTTCACCTTGCCCGCCTTAACGGTGCGCAGCACCCCTTCGACCCGGTAGACCCCATGCGATTTGCAATTGTCCCGCTCGCCCGCCGTGATCACACGGGCCAGCGCCCCGGCCTGAATCGTACTCATGCCCGCCGTGCGGAAGATCGCCTCGACCCGCGCCAGCAGGGCCGGGATCGTCAAGGTGGTGGTGTCGCGCATCTGTTGCCCCTTTCGGTTCCATCTGCCCCTTCGTGCCGGGCAGGTTGACCATCTGCATACAAGATGTATACATGACGCGCAAATCATCAATCGTATTGCCTGTGATCGCCCGCCCCCGGCAGGCCCGCGCAGGCCCGGAAAAAAGGATCGTCAGATGAGCGTTTCTCTTTATGGCCAGCATCTTGTGGGTGGGGTCTGGTGTGATGGTCCTGGGGTGTTTGCCTCCTCCCCGGCGTCGGGTCCGGTGCGGTCGTTTGCGGTGGGCACGGTGGAACTGGTCGATCAGGCCTGCGCTGCCGCCGAAGCCGCCTTTGCCAGCTATGCCCGCACCAGCCGCGCCGAGCGCGCCCGCTTTCTGCGCGCCATCGCCGATGAGATCGAGGTCCGCGCCGAGGCCATCACCGAAATCGGCACCCAGGAAACCGGCCTGCCCGCCGCCCGCCTGAACGGCGAGCGTGGGCGCACCACCGGCCAGTTGCGCCTGTTTGCCGATCACATCGCCGAGGGTGCCTATCTCGACCGCCGCGTCGATCCGGCACTGCCCGACCGCCAGCCCGCGCCGCGCCCCGACATCCGCATGATGCAGCGCCCGATCGGGCCGGTGGCCGTGTTCGGCGCCTCGAACTTCCCGCTCGCCTTTTCCACCGCCGGGGGAGATACCGCAGCCGCCCTCGCCGCGGGCTGCCCCGTCGTGGTCAAGGGCCATTCGGCCCATCCCGGCACCGCCGAGATCGTGGCCCAGGCGGTTCTTGCAGCGATTCTGTCATGCGGCCTCCATTCCGGGGTGTTTGCGCTGATTCAGGGCGGCAAGCGCGATGTTGGCACGGCACTCGTTACCAATCCGTTGATAAAGGCCGTGGGATTCACCGGAAGTCTGGTCGGTGGCCGCGCCCTGTTCGATCTTTGCGCGCAGCGGCCCGAGCCGATCCCGTTTTTCGGCGAGCTGGGCTCTGTTAACCCGATGTTCATGCTTCCCGGCGCAATGTCGGCCCGTGGCGCGGAACTCGCGGCGGGCTGGGCGGCCTCGCTGACGATGGGTGCCGGGCAGTTCTGCACCAATCCGGGCCTCGCCGTGGTGCTGGACGGACCGGATGCCGATGCCTTTGTGACCGATACCGTCGCGGCCCTGACACAGGTCGCAGCGCAGACCATGCTGACTGACGGCATTGCCGCCGCCTATCGCGCAGGCCAGTCCCGCCTGGCCGCGCATCCCGATGTGCGCCCGCTGCTGCAGGGCGAGGCCCCCGCCCGCGCCGCCGCCCCGGCGCTGCTGGAGACGACAGTGGCGGCCTTTCTGGCGGATCATACGCTGGGCGAAGAGGTGTTTGGCCCACTCGGCCTGGTCGTGCGCGCCCGCTCGCTCGACGAGATGGCGCAGCTGGCCCGCAGCCTGCAGGGGCAACTGACCGCCACCCTGCATATGGACCCGGCGGATCTGGCCACCGCGCAAGACCTGCTGCCGGTGCTGGAGCGCAAGGCCGGGCGCATCCTCGTCAACGGCTTTCCCACCGGGGTCGAGGTTGGCGAGGCCATGGTCCACGGCGGCCCCTACCCCGCCTCCACCAACTTCGGCGCAACCAGCGTCGGAACGCTCGCCATCCGCAGATTCCTCAGACCCGTCGCCTATCAGAATTTCCCAAAAGACCTCCTCCCAAATGACGCAAACCCCTGAACAACAAAAAACGCCCGCAACCTCAAAGGGGCGGGCGTTTTGCTGTGCAGGCTCTGCCGACGCAGACAATATTCTTCGCATACTATCTGTATACTATTTGTATTTTTTGTTGATTCAAAATCAGGAATACGGATAGTGTCGGCATCGGTGAATCAAGACCGCCAAAACCAGGGAGCAACAAATGAAAACCTCGATCCTCGCTTTCGGCCTCATGGCCAGCACGGCACTTGCGACGGCGGCCCATGCCGACAAGCTTGACGACATCATTTCCTCGGGCACGCTGCGCTGCGCTGTCGTGCTCGACTTCCCGCCGATGGGCTCGCGCGATGCGAACAACACCCCGGTCGGCTTTGACGTGGATTATTGCAACGATCTGGCCGCAGCGCTGGGTGTGACCGCCGAAATCGTCGAAACCCCCTTCCCCGAGCGGATCCCGGCGCTGATGTCGGGCCGCGTCGATGTGGGTGTCGCCTCCACCTCGGACACGCTGGAGCGCGCCAAGACCGTCGGCATGTCGATCCCCTATTTCGCCTTTGAAATGGCCGTCACCGCCAATGCGAAATCCGGCGTCACCTCTTTTGACGGCATGAAGGGCAAAGTGGTCGGCGCGACCGCAGGCACCTTCGAGGCCATCGCGCTGGAAGAGCAGGTCAAGGCCTGGGGCGAAGGCGAATTCCGCCCCTATCAGACCCAGGCGGATGTGTTCCTTGCGCTGAGCCAAGGCCAGATCGACGCCACCGTCTCCACTTCCACCGTGGCGATGGCCAATGTGAAGACCGGCAATTTCCCCGACATCAGCGTGGTCGGCAAAGCGCCGTTCGACACCGATTATGTTGCGCTCTTCACGCTGCGTGAAGAATATGGTCTGATCAACTACCTGAACCTGTTCGTGAACCAGCAGGTCCGCACCGGTCGTTATGCCGAGCTGTATGAAAAATGGGTTGGCGGCGAATTGCCGGATCTGACCGTCAGCGGCAGCTATCGCTGATCTGACCGTCCCGTCGGCGGCGCGGGTCTGACCTGCGCCGCCGTGTCTTCTTTTGCGAAGTGAGGCGGCGATGCTGAACTACACTTTCCATTGGAACCAGGCGATCAAGGCCCTGCCCCAACTGCTCGATGGCGCATTGGTCACCTTGCAGATCGCCGTGCTGTCCATGGCCATCGGCCTGTTCTGTGCCATGGCCCTGACGCTGTTCCGCCTGTCGGGCAACCGCCTTCTGCGCGGCTTTGCCACCACCTGGGTCGAGGTGGCGCGCAATACGCCCGCGCTGTTCCAGATCTATATGGCCCATTTCGGGCTGGGCAGTTTTGGCATCCATCTCAGCCCCTATACCGCCTTGCTGGCCGGGATCGCCTTCAACAATGCGGGCTATCTGGCCGAGAATTTCCGCGGCGCGCTGAAAGCCATCCCCGAGACGCAGACCCGCGCAGGCCGGTCGCTGGGCATGACGCCGTTGCAGGCCTTCCGCCTGATCGTGGTGCCGCAGATGCTGCGCGTCGCCTTCCTGCCGATGACCAACCAGATGGTCTGGGCCATTCTGATGACCTCGCTGGGCGTCACGGTCGGGATGAACATGGATCTGGCCGGGGTCACGCAGGAATTGAACGCGCGGTCGTTCCGCACCTTTGAATTCTTCGCCTTTGCCGCCGTCATCTTCTATCTGATGACCAAAGCCGTCACCCTTGCAGCCCGGGCGATTGCCTGGCGCATGTTCCGCTATTGAAAGAGGTGAGCGATGTTTGAAACTGCACTCACCTTCAACGACCTGCTGTTCCTCGCCAAGGGCGCCGGGGTCACGCTGGCGGTTACGGCGGTATCCGTGGCGGCGGGCACGATCATGGGCGTGATCTTCGGCGTGATCCGCACCCAGATCGGGCCGCGTTGGTCGCTGCCGCTGACCTTCGTGCTGGATGTGTTCCGCTCGGTGCCGCTGCTGATCCAGCTGGTTCTGGCCAATGCCTTTCAGTCGATCGCGCAATTCGGCTGGGGTCCGTTCACCACCTCTTGTGTGGTGCTGTCGCTGTATACGGCGGCCTATTGCACCGAAATCGTGCGCGGCGGCATTGATGCGGTGCCCGCCACGACACGCCGCGCCGCGCGGTCGCTGGGGCTGAGCTGGGGGCAGGACATGCGCTATATCGTGGCCCCGCTGGCCACCCGCGTGTCCCTGCCCGCCTGGATCGGCCTCACGCTTGGCGTGATGAAGGATTCCGCGCTGGTGCTGTGGCTGGGCCTGACCGAGCTGCTGAAAGCCTCGCAAACGCTGGTTACCCGCCTGCAAGAGCCGCTGTTCATCCTGCTGATCTGCGGCGCGATCTATTTCCTCCTCAGCTTCCCTATCGCCCGTCTGGGCGGGTATCTCGAAAGACGGTGGTCCCCCAATGATTGAGATCGAAAACGTCCGCAAATCCTTCGGTCCGCTGCAAGTGCTGAAAGGGATCGACCTGACGGTGAACAAGGGTGAAGTCGTCACCATCATCGGCGGATCCGGCTCGGGCAAATCGACGCTGCTGACCTGTATCAACGGGCTGGAGCCGATTGATTCCGGCCGCATCAAGATCGACGGCACCGAGGTTCACGCCAAAAGCACCAACCTGAACACGTTGCGCCAGAAGATCGGCATCGTGTTCCAGCAGTGGAATGCCTTCCCGCATCTGACCGTGCTGGAAAACGTGATGCTGGCCCCGCGCAAGGTGAAGGGTGTGCCCAAGGCCGAGGCCGAAGCGATGGCGGTCAAGCAATTGACCCATGTGGGTCTGGGCGAAAAGCTTGCCGTCTATCCGTCGCGCCTGTCGGGCGGGCAGCAGCAGCGTATGGCGATTGCCCGCGCGCTGGCGATGGAACCGGAATACATGCTGTTTGACGAGGTGACCTCGGCGCTGGACCCGCAGCTGGTGGGCGAGGTGCTGGACACGCTGAAAATGCTGGCCGAAGAGGGCATGACGATGATCTGCGTCACGCATGAAATGGCCTTTGCCCGCGATGTGTCCGACCGGGTGGCGTTTTTCCATCAGGGTGTGATGGCCGAGATCGGCACGCCGGAGCAGCTGTTTGGCGCGCCGCAGCACCCCGAGACGCAGAAGTTCCTGTCGAGCGTGCGCTGATGTCGCAGGTCATCGTGATCGGGGCCGGCGTTGTCGGCCTTTCGGCGGCTTTGGCTGCGCAGGCGCGTGGGCTGTCGGTGGTGGTGATCGACCGCGAGGGCCCGGCGGCGGGGGCATCGGCAGGCAATGCCGGAGCCTTTGCCTTTACCGATATCCTGCCACTCGCCTCGCCCGGTATCCTGCGCAAGGCGCCGAAATGGCTGCTGGATCCGCTGGGGCCGCTGTCGGTGCCGCCCGCCTATGCGCTGAAGATCGCGCCCTGGATGTTCCGCTTCTGGCGGGCCTGCCAGCCGGGGCGTGTGGCCCATTCGACCACGGCGCAGACCGCGCTGATGGATCTGTCGAAGGCCGAGCTGGAACCGTTTCTGGCGGCCACCGGCACGCTGCCGATGCTGCGCAAGGATGGCAATCTTCAGGTTTACGAAAGTGCGGCAGAGCTGAAATCCGCCGAACCCGGCTGGGCCGCCCGCGCGGCCCATGGCATCGCATTTCACCACCTGACCGCGCGTGAAATGGCCGATCTGCAACCCGGCCTCGCGCCGCGTTTCACCCATGGCACCTTCACGCCGGGCTGGTATTCGATTGCCGATCCCAAGCTCTACACCCTCGCCTTGGCCGAACGGTTCACCGCACAGGGCGGCAGCCTGCTGCGGGCCGAAATCACCGCGCTGAAACCGGTCGAGGGCGGGGTTGAACTGTTGACCACGACCGGCAGCACCCATCGCGCCGATCAGGTGGTGCTGGCGGCGGGTGCGTTTTCGCACCGCATCGCCCGCAGTCTGGGCGAGAAGATCCCGCTGGAAACCGAACGGGGTTACAACACCACCCTGCCCGCCGATGACTTTGATCTGCGGATGCAGGTCACCTTCGGCGGCCATGGATTTGTGATCACCCGCCTGTCCACCGGCCTCAGGGTCGGCGGCGCGGTGGAACTGGGCGGGCTGGATCTGCCGCCGAATTACAAACGCGCCGAAGCGATGCTGCAAAAGGCACAGGCCTTCCTGCCGGGGCTGAACCCGGCGGGGGGCGTGCAGTGGTTCGGCTTCCGCCCCTCGTTGCCCGACAGCCTGCCCGCCATCGGCCCGTCGCGCGCAGCCCCGCGCGTGATCTATGCCTTTGGCCATGGCCATCTGGGCCTGACCCAATCGGCGGGCACGGCCCGGCTGGTCGCGGATATGCTGACCGGACGCACCCCCGCGCTCGACCTGACCCCCTTCTCGCCCCACCGTTTTTAATGCGGGCATCGCCCGTGGAGGTTCTACCGATGGCCACCCATACGTTTTCCTGCATCGACGGGCATACCTGCGGCAATCCCGTGCGGCTTGTCTCGGGCGGTGGCCCGCGCCTTGATGGGGCCAACATGCTGGAACGCCGCGCGCATTTCCTGCGCGAGTTCGACTGGATCCGCACCGGCCTGATGTTCGAGCCGCGCGGCCATGACATGATGTCGGGCTCGATCCTCTATCCGCCGACGCGGCCCGATTGCGATGTGGCGGTGCTGTTCATCGAAACCTCGGGCTGCTTGCCGATGTGCGGCCATGGCACCATCGGCACCATCACAATGGCGATTGAAAACGGCCTGATCACGCCGCGAGAGCCGGGCAAACTGTCGATTGACGCCCCGGCGGGCAAGGTGGATATCACCTACCGGCAAGAGGGGCGCTTTGTCGAAGAAGTGCGCCTGACCAATGTGCCGGGGTTCCTCTATGCCGAGGGCCTGACCGCCGAGGTGGAGGGGCTGGGCGAGATTGTCGTGGATGTGGCCTATGGCGGCAATTTCTACGCGATTGTGGAGCCGCAGAAGAATTTCCGCGACATGGCCGATTTCACGGCGGGCGCGTTGATCGGATATTCGCCGAAGCTGCGCGCCGCGCTGAATGCGAAATACGAATTCGTGCATCCCGAACACCCCGCCATCAACGGGCTGAGCCATATCCAATGGACCGGCCAGCCCACGGTCGAAGGCGCGCATGGCCGCAACGCGGTGTTTTACGGCGACAAGGCGATTGACCGCTCACCCTGCGGCACCGGCACCTCGGCGCGCATGGCGCAGCTGGCGGCCAAGGGCAAACTGAAGGTCGGGGATGAGTTCGTGCATGAATCCATCATCGGCAGCCTGTTCAAGGGCCGGGTCGAGGCCGCCACCACCGTGGCGGGCCGCGATGCCATCATCCCGTCCATCGCCGGATGGGCGCGCATGACCGGCTATAACACCATCTTCATCGACGACCGCGACCCCTTTGCGCATGGGTTCGTGGTGAAATGAGCATTCCCGCCCGCAGCATCCTGGGCGGCAGCGCCCGCGGCCCGATCATCGCCACCACCGAGGCGCTGAGCTTCTGGGGCGGGGTCGATCCCGCCACCGGCCGCATCATCGACGTGCATCACCCGTTGCACGGCACCTGCATCACCGGCGGCATCCTGATGATGCCCTCCACCCGTGGCTCCTGCACCGGATCGGGCGTGCTGCTCGATCTGGCGCTGACCGGACGCGCGCCTGCCGCGCTGCTGTTCTGCGAGGACGAGGATGTGGTCACGCTGGGCGCGCTGATCGCCGCCGAGATGTTCGGCCACAGCCTGCCGGTGCTGCGGCTGACCCGCGCGGCGTTCGACGCGCTGGCGGCACAGCCCATGGCGCAGATCGACGCGACCACGATCACCGCAGGCTCGCTGTCGCTGCCGGTGACGCCGCCTGCCACTTCGGCGCTGGTGCTGACCCCCGCCGATCAGGCAATGCTGGCGGGCGCGCAGGGCGTGGCGGTGCAGCAGGCCATGCGCATCATCTGCGCCATGGCGGCCAATCAGGGCGCAACGCGGCTGATCGACGTGACGCAGGCGCATATCGACGGCTGTATCTACGCCAGCCCCGCCAACCTGACCTTTGCCGAAAAGATGGCGGATCTGGGCGCGAAGGTCTGCGTGCCGACCACGATGAACGCGATTTCGGTCGACCGCAGCAACTGGCAAGCGCAGGGCGTGCCGCCGCTGTTCGGCAGGCCTGCCGCGCGGCTGGCGGACGCCTATGTGCGCATGGGGTGCCAGCCCAGCTTCACCTGTTCGCCCTATCTGCTCGACTCTGCGCCGCACGAAGGCGAAAGCATCGCCTGGGCTGAATCCAATGCGGTGATCTTTGCCAATACCGTGCTGGGCGCGCGCACCGCGAAACACCCGGATTTCCTGGATCTCTGCATCGCGCTGACCGGGCGCGCGCCCTTGGCGGGGGTCTATCTGGACGCATCCCGCCGCGCGCGCCGGATCGTGGAGGTGGAGCTGCCCGAAGGCATCGACGACGGGTTCTGGCCGCTGGTCGGCTATCTGGCCGGGCAGCGTGCGCCGGACCGGATTCCGCTGCTGCGCGGGCTGGCCGCTGCCGCACCGGGGCGGGATGACCTGAAGGCGCTCTGCGCCGCCTTTGGCACCACTTCGGCGGCACCTATGCTGCATATCGCGGGCGTGACCCCCGAGGCCGACGCCCCCCCTGCCCCGGACGCCGATCACGCCACCATCACCCGCGCCGATCTGCGCGCGGCCTGGCAAAAGCTGAATGCCGGCCCCGAGGCGGTGGAACTGGTCGCCATCGGCAGCCCACATGCCTCGCTGTCGGAATGTCGGGCACTGGCGGCGGCGCTGGCCGGGCGCGCGGTGCAGATCGCGGTGATCGTGACGGCAGGCCATGCAGTGATCCGGCAGGCCGGGGCGGAAGGCACGCTTGCCGCGCTTCTGGCCTCTGGTGTGCAGGTGCTGCCCGATCTGTGCTGGTGTTCGATCTCGGAGCCGGTGTTCCCGCCGCTGACCCGCGCGCTGATGACCAATTCGGGCAAATACGCCCATTATGGCCCCGGCCTGTCGGGACGGGCCGTGCGCTTTGGCAGCCTTGCCGATTGTGTGACCGCCGCCCTGACCGGGCGCGCGGCGGTCACCCTGCCCGACTGGCTGAAGGACTGAGACGATGCGCAGCAGCAAGACCATCCATGTGATTTCCGCCCATGCCGAGGGCGAAGTGGGCGATGTGATCGTGGGGGGCGTGGCCCCGCCACCCGGCGACACGCTCTGGGCGCAAAGCCGCTGGATCGCGCAGGATCAGACCCTGCGCAATTTCGTGCTGAACGAACCGCGCGGCGGTGTGTTCCGCCATGTGAACCTGCTGGTGCCGCCGAAACACCCCGAGGCGGCAGCGGCCTTCATCATCATGGAGCCGGAGGACACACCGCCGATGTCCGGCTCCAATTCCATCTGCGTCTCTACCGTGCTGCTGGATGGCGGCATCCTGCCGATGCAGGAGCCGGTGACGGAATTCACGCTGGAGGCCCCCGGCGGACTGGTGCGGGTGCGGGCCGAGTGCCGGGGTGGCAAGGCCGAACGCATCTTCGTGCAGAACCTGCCCAGCTTTGCCGGGCGGCTGGATGCACAGCTGGAGGTCGAGGGGCTTGGCACGCTGACGGTGGACACCGCCTTTGGCGGCGACAGTTTCGTGATGGTCGATGCGCAGGCGCTGGGGTTCGCCCTGACCGCCGACGAGGCGCATGACATTGCTGTTCTGGGCGCAAGGATCACCCGCGCAGGCACCGAACAGCTGGGCTTCCATCACCCGACCAACCCCGACTGGCGGCATTATTCCTTTTGCCTGTTCGCCGGGCCGCTGACCCGCGACGGCACCGAGCTGCGCGCCGGATCGGCGGTGGCGATCCAACCCGGCAAGGTAGATCGTTCGCCCACCGGCACGGCGCTGTCGGCGCGGATGGCGGTGCTGCATGCGCGCGGCCAGATGGGGCTGGAGGACCGGCTGACCACGGTCTCCCTGATCGGATCGACCTTTGCGGGGCGCATCCTTGGCACCACCACGCTGGGCGATCTGCCCGCCATCCACCCCGAGATTTCGGGGCGTGGCTGGATCACCGGGATTCACCAGCACATGCTGGACCCGGGCGACCCCTGGCCCGAAGGCTATCGGCTCAGCGATACCTGGGGCGCACGCTAACAAAAAGGCCCCGCGATGCGGGGCCTTTTGCGTCAGACCCCGGCGCGGGCCAGACGGCGGCGTTCCACCCGTGCCCGGATGGCGGCCACATCCGTCACCGGCGTCGCGGCAAACAACTGCCGGGTATAGGGGTGCTGCGGATCGGCAAACAGCGCCTCGCGGCTGCCCTGCTCCACCGCCTCGCCCTTGCTCAGCACCAGCACGTCATCGGCGATATAGCGCACCACCGACAGGTCATGGCTGATGAACACATAGGTCAGGTTGAATTCATCCTGCAGATCGGCCAGCAGGTTGAGCACCTGCGCCTGCACCGAAAGATCCAGCGCCGAAACGGGTTCATCCAGCACCAGCAGCGCCGGGTTCAGCATCAGCGCCCGCGCAATGGCGATGCGCTGCCGCTGGCCGCCCGAAAACATATGCGGATAGCGGTTGAAATGTTCGGGCATCAGGCCGACCTTGGCCAGCATCGCCTCGGCCCGCTCGCGCCGTTCCGACGCGGGCATGGCGGTGTTGATCAGCAAGGGTTCCATCAGCACATCACCGACCTTCTGGCGCGGGTTCAGACTGCCATAGGGGTTCTGGAACACCATCTGCACCTTGGAGCGCATGTCCGGCGTCAGCCGCTTGCGGCCGATATCGACCACCCGCCCCGCCACTTTCAGCACACCGCCAGAGGGCGGATCAATCAGCGCGATGATGCGCGCCAGCGTCGATTTGCCCGACCCGCTTTCGCCCACGATGGCCAGCGTCTTGCCGCGTTCCACCGCGAAATCGACGCCCTTCACCGCGCGCACGGTTTTCGCGCCCGAGAACATGCCGCCCCCGACAATGTAATCCTGCGTCAGCGCCGTACCTTCCACCACAATGGTCATTGCCGGGCCTCCGCTGCCATGAAATCGGCCACAGTCGGCAGCCGGTCGCCCGTCGCATTTTCCGGCAGGGCCGACAGCAGCGCGCGGGTATAGGAATTCTGCGGGTTTTCAAACAGGCTCAGCACATCGGCCTCCTCCATCTTGCGGCCCTTGTATTGCACCACCACCCGGTCGGCGGTTTCGGCCACCACGCCCATGTCATGCGTGATGAGGATGAGCGCCATGCCGTGCTTTTCCTGAAGATCCATCAGCAGATCAAGGATCTGCTTCTGGATCGTCACATCCAGCGCCGTCGTCGGTTCATCCGCGATCAGCAGGCGCGGGTTACTGGCGATGGCAATGGCGATCATCACCCGCTGGCATTGCCCGCCCGACATCTGATGCGGATAGGCCTTCAGCTTGGTTTCCGGCTCGGGGATGCCGACGGCGTTGAACAGCTCCAGCGCGCGGGCATGGGCCGCCCGGCGATCCATGCCAAGGTTCAGGCGCAGCACCTCCTCGATCTGGAACCCCACGGTGAACGAGGGGTTGAGCGAGGCAATCGGTTCCTGAAAAATCATGGTGATCTCGCGCCCGATCAGGCGGCGCCGCTCGGTCGCGGTCATGGTCAGCAGGTTGCGGCCATCATAGGTCATCTCGTCGGCGGTGACGGTGGCGGTATCGGGCAGAAGCCCCATCACCGCCAGCATCGACACCGATTTGCCCGAACCGCTTTCGCCGACGATGGCCAGAACCTCGCGCCCGTCCACCGACACGTCGATCCCGTCCACGGCGGTGAACGACCCCGCCGCCGTGGCAAAGCGCACGGTCAGGTTCTTGATGCTCAACAGTGCCATGTCAGCTCCGCTTCAGTTTCGGGTCAAGGGCATCGCGCAGCCCGTCGCCCATCAGGTTGATCGCCAGCACCGAAATCAGGATCGCCAGACCGGGCAGCGTGACCACCCACCAGGCGCGCAGGATGAATTCGCGCGCCTCGGCCAGCATGGTGCCCCATTCCGAGGCGGGCGGCTGTGCGCCCATGCCCAGAAAGCCAAGCGCGGCACTGTCCAGCACGGCAGACGAGAAAGACAGCGTGGCCTGCACGATCAGCGGCGCAAGGCAGTTCGGCAGGATGGTCTTGAACATCAGGCGCAACCGCCCTGCCCCGGCCACCCGCGCCGCCGTCACATATTCGCGCTGCTTTTCGCCCATCACCGCCGCGCGGGTCAGACGGGCAAAATGCGGCTGATAGACGATGGCAATGGCAATCATCGCATTGGTCAGCCCCGGCCCCAGCACCGCCACCAGCACCAGCGCCAGCAACAGCGACGGAAAGGCGAGGATGACATCCATCACCCGCATGATGACGGTATCGACCCAGCCGCCGAAGAACCCGGCCAAGAGGCCGACAAAGATGCCGCCCACCAGCGCGATGGACACAACGACAATGCCGATGAACAGCGAATATTGCGCGCCATAGATCAGCCGCGACAGCATGTCCCGGCCCACGGCATCGGTGCCGAGCCAGAACCCGGCCCGCCCGCCCTCTTGCCAGACCGGCGGCACCAGCAGCGCATCGCGGTATTGCTGCGTCGGATCATGCGGCGCGATGACCTGGGCAAACAGCGCCAGCAGCACCAGCCCCAGAAACACCCACATGCCGACGACAGCGCCGCGGTTCTGGCGGAAATAGAACCAGAAATCGGCCAGCATCTGACGGCGGATCGCCCAGTCACTCAGTTTGATGACAGTATCGCTCATTTGTGGCGGATCCTCGGATTGATGAGGCCATAGGTCAGATCGACCAGCAGATTGACAAGCATCACCAGCGCCGCAATCAGCAGCAGCCCGCTTTGCACCACCGGATAATCCCGGCGCGAGATGGAATCGATCATCCATTTGCCGATGCCGGGCCAGGAAAAGATCGTCTCGGTCAGGATCGCCCCGGCCATCAGCACACCGATCTGCAAGCCGATGGTGGTGATCACCGGGATCATCGCATTGCGCAGCGCATGTACGCCCACCACGCGGCTGGGCGGCATACCCTTGGCGCGGGCGGTGCGCACATAGTCTTCGCCCATCACCTCCAGCATGGCCGAGCGCGTCTGCCGTGCGATCACCGCCAGCGGAATCGTGGCCAGCACGACCGAGGGCAGGATCAGGTGTTGCAGCGCCGACCAGAACGCCCCCTTCTGCCCCGACAGCAGGCTGTCGATCAGCATGAAGCCGGTGACCTGCGGGAAGTAGAACATCAGCGAAATGCGCCCCGACACCGGGGTCCATTGCAACATGCCCGAAAACAGGATGATCAGCAGCAGGCCCCACCAGAAGATCGGCATGGAAAAGCCGACCAGCGCCGCCGTCATCGACACCTGATCGAACCACGAGCCGCGCTTGATCGCCGCAATCACGCCCACCGGCACACCGATGGCGGTGGCAAGGATGATCGCCACCAGACCGAGTTCGACCGTTGCCGGGAACAGGGCCAGAAATTCTGTCATCACCGGCTTTTTGGTAACCAGCGAATTGCCAAGGTCGCCTTGCAGCAACCGGCCAAGGAATTCGAAATATTGCATCCAGATCGGCCGGTCAAAGCCAAGCTGGGCGGCGAGTTCGGCATGGCGTTCCGCCGAAATGCCGCGTTCCCCCGCCATCAGCAGCACCGGGTCGCCGGGCAGAACCCGCACGAAGCCAAAGGCGATGATGGTGATGCCGATAAAGGTCGGCACCAGATAAAGCAGCTTGCTGATGATGAATCGGATCATGCAGGTGTCCTTTGTCAGATGTGCGGGGTTTCCCCCGCACATCCGGTTGCAATTGGGCCTTATTCCGCCAGATCGACGGTATCGAAGGTGAAATCACCCAGCGGGCTCATCACGAAGCCCGAGACCTTGGCCGACATCGGCACGAAGGCGGTGGAGTGTGCCAGCGTGGCCCACGGCGCCTGATCCTTGAAGATCACCTGTGCCTCTTCATAGAGCTTGGTGCGCTCGGCCACATCGGAGGTCTGCTTGGCTTTCGACAGCAGCGCCGAGAAGTCCTCATTGCACCATTGCGCGCGGTTGGCCCCGCCTTCGCCAGTCGCACCGCAGGACAGCAGCACGCCGAGGAAGTTGTCCGGGTCACCGTTGTCGCCGGTCCAGCCGAGGATCACCGCACCGTCGCGGGCCACTTCGGTCGACTTCTTCAGGTATTCGCCCCATTCGTAGCTGACGATTTCCACCGTCACACCGACCTTGGCGAAATCTTCCTGCATCAGTTCGGCGGTGCGGCGGGCGTTGGGCATGTAGGGACGCTGCACCGGCATCGCCCAGACCTTCATCGCCAGATCCTTGACGCCTTCTTCTTCCAGCATCTTCTTGGCGGCTTCGGGATCATAGGCGTCATCCGTCACCGCGTCGTTATACGACCACATGGTCGGCGGGATCGGGTTCTTGGCGGGCTGGCCTGCGCCCTGGAACACGGCCTCGATGATGGCGTCCTTGTTGATCGCCATGTTCAGCGCCTTACGCACCTTCGGATTGTCGAAGGGGGCAACGGTGGTGTTATAGGCGAGATAGGCAACGTTCAGCCCGGCCTGCTCGTCCATCTTCAGCGTGCTGTCGGCGCGGATCGTATCCAGATCGGCGGGCGACGGATAGGGCATCAGGTGGCATTCGCCGGCCTTCAGCTTTTGCAGGCGCACAGCAGCATCCGGGGTGATCGCAAAGATCAGATCGTCGATCTTGGCCTGTTCGCCCCAGTATTCGGTGTTCTTGGTATACCGGATCACCGCGTCTTTCTGATAGGCGACGAACTTGAACGGGCCAGTGCCGATCGGCAGGTTGTTCAGGTCTTCCTTGGTGCCTGCAGCTTCCAGCGCATCGGCATATTCTTTCGACACGATCGAGGCGAAGGGCATGGCGATATTGGCCATGAACGGCGCTTCGGGCCGGTTCAGCACGAATTTCACCGTGTAATCATCGACCTTGACGATCTCTTTGATCAGCGCGGGCATATCCATCGAATTGTAATATTCGTAGGTGATGCCGGCGATATACTGGTTCCACGGGTGATCCGCCGAAGCCTGGCGCATATAGCTGAACACCACGTCATCCGCATTGAAATCGCGGGTCGGGGTGAAGGTTTCACTGGAGTGGAACTTCACGCCCTGACGCAGCTTGAAGGTATATTCCAGACCATCGGCCGAAACTTCCCACGATTCGGCCAGACCCGGCTCGATCTCGGTCGTGCCCTTCTTGAACTCCACCAGACGGTTGAAGATCGGGTGGGCCGAGGCATCAAAGGTGCCGCCTGCCGTGTAGGGCGACGGATCGAACCCTTCGGGCGAGGCTTCCGAGCAGTAGACGAAGGTTTTGGCAAGGGCGGGCATGGCGGTGGTCATCGCCAGGGCCGAAGCCGCAATAAGGCTACGCGTCAGCAGTTTCATGTCTCAGTCCTTTCACTCTCTGTTGAGGTCTGCGCCGGCCACTTGGTTCGGGCCGGTATTCTTGTTGTCCTGTCTCGGCCACGAATGGGGCGGCCTTCAAGACATGACGGAACGTCAATCGGGATCGGGGGCGAAGGGATCCTCCAGCCGCGAGGCCGGGGGCACGAACCAGCGCGGCCCGGATTCCGTCATATATACAATGTCTTCCAGCCGAACCCCGCATTCGCCATAGACACAGAGCATCGGCTCGATGGAAAAGCACATGCCCGGCGCAAGCGGGGTTGCATTGCCCTCCACGATATACGGTTCCTCGTGAATATCGAGCCCCAAACCATGACCGGTGCGATGCGGCAGGCCGGGCACCTGATAGCCGGGGCCGAATCCCGCTTCGGTCAGCACCCGGCGCGCGGCGGCATCCACCCCGGCACAGGGCACCCCCAGACGGGCGGCGGCAAAGGCGGCAAGCTGTGCCTGCCGCTCCAGTTCCCACAACTGGCGCTGGCGGGCGGTGGGCGCGCCGAACACATAGCTGCGCGTGATGTCGGACCGATAGCCGTGCAGGATGCCACCCATATCGACCAGCACCATATCGCCCTCAACCAGCTTTTGCGGATGCGGCACGCCATGCGGATAGGCCGTCGCCTCGCCAAACTGCACGGCGGCAAACAGCGGCTTCAGGCCAAGGGCAGAATGGGCAGCGGTAATGAAATCAGCGACTTCGGTGGTCGAGATGCCGGGCCGCAGCCCGGCATGAACCGCTTTCTGCACCGACAGGCTGGCAGACATCGCAGTCTGGATCAGGGCAAGTTCGGCGGCGGATTTGATCTGGCGCTGCGCCACGATCATCGGCTGCGCCGAGGTGACTGGCCCCGCCACCGCCTGCATCAACGCCGCCGCAAAGACAAAGGGCGTGGCCGGATCCAGCGCCAGCCCCGCGCCGGGGGCAGCAAGCCCTGCCAGCCAGGCGGCGATATGGGCATAGGGGCTTTCATGCTCCTCCCACAGAAGAAACTCACCGGGAACGCGCAGCAGGGTTTGCAGCTTCGGGGCCTCGAACACCGGCGATACATAGGTCAGCGGCCCTGCCGCAGGCACCAGCGCACCATGGATACGTTCTGACAGTCCCAGCGTCAGCCCGGTATAATAGATCAGCGACGACGACGCATCCAGCCAGACCGCCTTCACACCGCCTGCCTGCATCCGCGCCTGCAATCCGGCGATCCGGGCGCGCAGTTCGGCATCCTCAATGGCAGGGGCAGTAACCGGCACAAACCGGGATAGGGCAGCAGAAAGATCTGTCATCAAATGTCCATGACCTGTGGGGGCGGGCAATTGGCCTGTGCAAGTGGAATGCGCAGCGCCCTCCCCGGCGCGTCGCCCCTAGGTCGTAACCCGGATTGGATCCGATATACAATATCAATTTGCTTCCCGTTCCGATCTGCGCAGATTAAAGCGGAATGCGGGGGAACAGGGGGGAAACGCGATGGCCTTGAAAGCTGTGGATGTATCCAAGACGGTTTCGGCGGGTGGCATCGTGTTCGAGGCCCTGCGCCGCGCCATCATCGAGGGCGAGTTGAAAGACGGCGATCCGCTGCGGCAGGATGAAATCGCCCGCCTGTTCAACACCAGCCGCATCCCGGTGCGCGAAGCCATCACTATGCTGGAACAGCAGGGGCTGGTGAAAACCCAGCGCTACAAGGGCGCGGTGGTTCTGGGCCTGTCAATGACGGATGCCGCCGAGATTTTCGATTTCCGATGTCTGGTCGAGGCGCATGTGATGCGCATGGCGGTGCCACGCATGACGCCTGCGGTGATCGAAGAGGCCCGCGCGATCTGCGCAGCCTTTTCGGCGGCGGATGATCCGATGCAATGGGGCGATCTGAACCGCGCCTTTCATGCCACGCTCTACCGCTCCAGCGCCCTGCCCTTCCATCTGGCGACGCTCGACAATGCGATGGACCGGCTGGACCGCTATCTGCGCGCGCAGCTGTTGCTGACCGAAGGCCATGGCCGCGCCAATGCCGAGCATCTGGGGATTCTGGCGGCCTGCGCCAAAGGCGATGCCGAGTCAGCGGCGGTGCTGACGGTGGCGCATATCCGCGGTGCCCATGCCTCGCTGCGTGAACACCTGTCGCGCATCAAGGCGCAGTTCAGCAGCCCGCCGCAACCATAAGGCTTTACGGCTGTGGATCGGCGGACAGCCCGTCAAAGATCGTCGGGTCCAGATCCTGCCAGAAGGCAAAGATCGCCCGCGCATTGAGCGAGCTGGCCCAGCCGAAACGGCGAAAATCCTCGCGGTCCAGTTCGTCTTCGATGCTCGACAGGAACAAACGTTTGTCGGCATCGCGCTGCGTCGGGTTTCGCCGCGAAACCGCCTGCTCCACCGCATCGAAGCGCCGCCTGCGCGCATCGCGTTCGGCGAGCCGCTGGGTAAGCGCGGCATCCGCCTCGGCTTCGGCCTGACGGCGCGCCACCACACCGGCAACCAGCGCCGGATCGACAGGCGCGGCCACCGCCTTGCCTGCCGGGCCATAGCCCTTGGCCAGCGCATCGCGCAGATAGCCCGCCGTATTGCGCACCCGGCCCTGCCCCGCGACGTAAGACAGCTTTTCGGCCACCACCGCCTCGCCATGTTCGGCCAGCCATTGCCGCGCCAGCCGGTCTGACACGCCCTGCCCGATCAGCCGCGCATAGACCGCCGTTTCGCGCACATCATCATCGCCCTTGATGTCGAACATTGCCAGTTGCGGGTTTTCTTCGATCAGAAACCGGATCTCCGACACCGCCCGGCCCATGCGGCGCAACTCCGGCGTCAGCCGGATGTTCGAGGTGCGGTTCACCTCTTCGACCGCCGGTTTGATGATCTTGGCATTCAACTGCTTGAACACCTCGTAATAGGCGCTGTCCTCCACCCCCATCAGCCGACGAAAGGTCTCGATTGGCCACCACCCGGTCGATCCGGTGCGGATGAAGCGATAGCAGTTTTCATAAAGCGCCAGCCCGTGCCCCGAGGTGAAACGCCGCTGGATGTTCAGATTGATCAGCGCATAGACTTTGGGGTCATAGAGCTTTTCCGCCAGCGCGGGCGAATAGGCATATTCGCAGATGCCGCCCTTCAGCTTGGCATAGGACAGCAGCGCCGACACGCCCCATTCCTGCCGCCCCTTGTCATCCAGCATGTCCCATTCGGCCACGGTTTCAGCCAGGCCGCGCAGCGCGTCGCGCAGCGTGTCCATATCGTTGGAATTATAGCCGATCATCAAGGACAGCGTGCGCGCGTCGATTTGGTGGCGGGTCGCGGTCAACAGCGTGTCATAGGCATTCAGCAGCAGCACATTCGACAGTTTGCGCTGCAACAGCGTCAGCTTGCCCGAGACATGGATCGCCGCCACATTCTTTTTCACCGAGCCACGCCGCATCGCGCCGGTGAAGCGCGGATCGGTGCTGAAATCTATATCCGGGCTGGGCGAATCTGCACGGGCCAAGGGGCTCTCCATTTTGTGGCAGTATCGGCAAAAAGGTATCCGGTTGCAACACGCGCAAAGGTGCCTGAATACAGGATGGCCGCCGCACCGTATCCGGGCACCTTACGCCATAGAGCGCCCGTGTTGCGCGAGGCGCGCAGGCGGCGCACGCTGCATTCACGAATCGCGCGGACGAAATTTGTCGAATCGCGGCAGTTATCCACCGTTATCTGTGGATAAGCCGCCCCTGAAACCGGGTTCCCGTCCTCCCGAAGCCGGGAACCGCTCTGCCTGACTCTGGGCACCGCTTGTCCTGCAAACGGGTACCCATGATACCGTAGGCAGATACCTGTGGCGAGATTTCTCTTTTGTACTCAATGGGATCGCATACCCAAACATCTTAAAGATTCTCAAAGACTCAAAACAGATTTGCTGTGCCTGACCGGCTGATTTTCAAGGGAAAAAGGCAGCCTTTGCCCGATCTGAAACCCGGTTTCGCCACGAAACCCTATATTCATCGAGCGGTTTTGACTTTTCAGAGGGATGTGCGATAGAATGGCAGACAAGCCCCAAAGAAGCGCACATTGAGCAGGAACCCGCACATGAGCCGCAAACCAGATTCGGCGCTGCCGCCCTATTTCAACATTGATCCGGCCCGCGCCGCAAGCAAACTGGGCGATACCGTCACCACCGAGCGTTTCGCCAAGGCCGCGGCCTTTTGCGGCCGCGGCCGCGACGATCTGGCCAAGCGCGGGTATTCCCCGGATGGCCGCAAGCATCTGCGGCGCTTTTCGATGTGGGAGGTCACGCGTTATCTGCTGCCCGTCGCCTCGGCCCATCTGCGCCGCGTGCTGAAATCGCATCCCGAATTGCCGCAGGGCGAAGGCGATGCCAATTCCCGCAGCTTCACGCTGGAAGAGGTGCTGGCCCTGCGCGACTATTTCGACCGTGAAGGATCGGCGGCCAAGGAATACCGCCCGTGGCGCCCCGAAGGCCTGCCCGCCAAGATCTGCGCCGTGACCAATTTCAAGGGCGGTTCGGGCAAGACCACCACCTGCGCGCATCTGGCGATGGCGGCGGCGCTGGATGGCTATCGGGTGCTGGTGCTGGATCTCGACAGTCAGGCCTCGATGACCTCGCTGCTTGGGGGGCAGGTGCAGGATGAATGGCAGACGGTGTTCCCGCTGATCGCGCGCGATTACGCCCGCGCCGTGACGGCGGAAAACGAGCTGCGGGCGGCGCGCGGCGAAACTGCCCTGCCGCTGGACGAAACCCTGACCGAGGCGCTGACGGTTTCGTCGCGAAACCTGATCCAGAAAACCCATTGGCCGAATATCGACCTGATCGGCGCGCAATTGAACCTCTATTGGGCGGAATTCCAGATTCCGGTCTGGCGCATGGGGCTGAAAACCTGGGCGCTCTGGGATGCGCTGCGCAACTTCCTGACCGAAGACGGCTTGCTGGACGAATATGACATCGTGTTTCTCGATACGCCGCCGGCCTTGGGTTATCTGACCATCAACTCCTTGGCGGCGGCGGATATTCTGCTGGTGCCACTGGGCGCGTCCTTCCTTGAGTTTGATTCGACCGGGCGCTTCTTCGACATGCTCTATTCCACCTTTGCGTCGATCGAGGATGGCGAAAACGCGCAGCGGCGCATTGCGGGCCTGCCCGAGATGCGCTTTGAATGGGATGTGGTGCGCGCCATCATCACCCGGTTCGACGCCAATCAGCAAACCGATCTGGCCAATGTCATCCAAGCCTATTTTGGTGATTTCATGACCGCCTACCGGCAGGAATTCACCGCGCTGGTCGGGCAGGCGGGCGAGCAGATCAATGGCATCTACGAGGCCGATTATCGCGAATTCAACCGCGACACCTATCTGCGGGGCCGCGATGCGTTTGATCGCACCTATGCCGAATTCAAGGAGCTGCTGCTGGGCACCTGGTGGCGCGATGATCAGGAACGGAAGGCGGTGTGACCATGGCAAAACGACGCAAGCTTGAAGCCCCGTCGCCCGAGGCCTTGGCCGAAATCGCGGCGGAACTGTCGCGCGCCCCGGCGCAGTCGCGCAGCCATGCCGCGCCGATTGCGCAGGTTGCCGCCGAAGTGGCCGCCGCCCGCCCGGCCACCGATCACGCCACGCAACTGGCGCGGCTGCGCGAAGGCGCGGATGCCGAGGCCTGGCGCGCCGCAGATGCGCAGGGCCGGGTGCTGCGCATGTTGCCGATTGCGTCGGTTGATCTGGACCATGTGGTTCGGGATCGCTTTGTGTCAGAGCCGGAGGCGATGGCCGAACTGAAGGCCTCGCTCAGCGCCTCTGGGCAGCGGCTGCCGGTCGAGGTGGTGGCTCTGGAGGGCGGGCGTTATGGCTTGATCTCGGGCTGGCGGCGCATCACCGCGCTGGCCGAACTGGCCGCCGAAACCGGGCAGGCGGCCGAGGTTCTGGCGCTGGTGCGGAGCGGGCGCGAGGCGGCGAGTGTCTATGCCAGCATGGTCGAGGAGAACGAGATCCGCGCCGCGCTGTCGCCCTATGAACGCGGCCGTATTGCGGCGGTGGCGGCGGGGCAGGGGGCCTTTGCCGCGATTGACGAGGCGGTCGAGGTGATCTTTGCGGCGGCGTCAAAGGCCAAACGCTCCAAGATCCGCGGCTTCGCGCTGGTGCATGAGGTTCTGGGCGATCTGCTCGCCTTTCCGGCGGCGATCAGTGAAAAGCAGGGTCTGTTGCTGGCGCAGGCGTTGCGCGATGGGCAGGCAGACCGGCTGCGCGCCGCCTTGGCCGAAACGGCCGCAAGCCCCGAGGCCGAATGGGCGCGGCTGGCCGCCGCCATGGCCCCGCCCAAGGCCGAGCCGCAAAAGGGCGGGCGTCCACGCAAACTGCCGCCGCTGGTCCGCGAAAGCCTGCCTTCGGGGGGCGCGCTGGAATTCGGCTGGTCTGCCGAAGGGCTGGTGATCAAGGCGCAGGGGGTGAATCTGCCGCGCGCCGATTTTGACCGGATGATCGCCGAGTTGCGCCGGTTGGGCCGGGCAGAGTAACGGTCAGACCGAGGGAGGCGGTGTCTGGCGCAGCACATCGCGCAGGCGGTGCAGGATCTGCGTCACCCCGGCAATCTCTTCGCCGGGCAGATCAAGGCAGGCCGCGATACATTCGGGAATCGCCGCAGCCCGTATCGCCAAGGCCTTGCCACTGTCGGTCAGTTGCACCATCACCCGGCGCTCATCCTCGGCCATGCGGGTGCGCGACACCAGCCCCAGCGCCTCCATGCGTTTCAGCAGCGGTGACAGGGTGTTGGTATCCAGCATCAGTTCTTCACCCAAGGCACCCACACCCCGCCCATCGTCGCGGCTAAGCGCCAGCAACACTAGATATTGTGGATAGGTCAGCCCCAGCGGCTCAAGGATCGGCTGGTAAAACCGGGTAAAGGCGTGGCTCGCGGCATAGAGGTTGAAGCACAGCAGCGCCTGCGGATCGGGGGCTTGGGTCATGGCATCGGCCTTTTGTGGCACCGGGACACCAGATTATATCGCAGCCGACACAACCGCAAGCGATGCAGAAATCCTTCAAGATCAAAATTTCAAGCTTGAAATTAATTCGACTCGGTGTCAGCCTGTCTGAAACGCGCCGCAGAGCATGTTGGGAGGATATACCATGAAGGTTCTTTGTCTCGGTGGCGGCCCTGCGGGGTTGTATTTCGCAATCTCGATGAAACTGCGCGATGCCACGCATCAGGTGACGGTGCTGGAACGCAACCGCGCGAATGACACCTTCGGCTGGGGGGTGGTGCTGTCGGATGACGCGCTGGGGCGGATGCAGAAAAACGATCCGGTCAGCACCGAGGCGATCCGCGCGCAATTCGCCTATTGGGACGATATCGCCGTGGTGCATGATGGCGTGCGCACGGTGTCGGGCGGCCATGGCTTTGCCGGGATCGGGCGCAAGGCGATGCTGGTGCTGTTGCAGGCCCGCGCGCGGGAACTGGGTGTGGATCTACAATTCGAGACCGAGTTCAAATCGGTCGACGACTATCGCCGCGATTATGAGCTGGTTGTGGCCACCGATGGCATCAACAGCCTTGTGCGCCGCGATTACAGTGACGTGTTCCGCCCCGACATTGATCTGCGCAAATGCAAATTCGTCTGGCTGGGCACGCATCAGAAATTCGACGATGCCTTCACCTTCATCTTCGAGAAAACCGAGCATGGCTGGGTCTGGGCGCATGTCTATCAATTCGATGACAAGACCGCGACCTTCATCGTGGAATGTCTGCCCGAAACCTGGGATCGCTGGGGTTTCGAAGCAATGTCGAAGGAGGAAACCGTCGAGACCTGCCGCAAGATCTTTGAACGTCATCTGGGCGGGCATGATCTGATGTCGAACGCGGCGCATCTGCGCGGCTCGGCGGTGTGGATGCAGTTCCCGCGGGTGATCTGCGACACATGGTATCACGACAACATCGTGCTGATGGGCGATGCGGCGGCGACGGGGCATTTTTCCATCGGTTCCGGCACGCGGCTGGCCTTCGACAGCGCGATTGCGCTGGCCGAATATCTGCACAGCGAACCGACGATGCAGGCGGCATTCCAGCGCTATCAGGACGAACGCCGGGTCGAGGTGCTGCGCCTGCAATCGGCGGCGCGCAACAGTCTGGAATGGTTTGAACAGGTTGAACGCTACCTCGACATGCCGCCGGAACAATTCGCCTATTCGCTGCTGACACGCAGCCAGCGCATCAGCCATGAAAACCTGCGCCTGCGCGATCCGGCATGGCTGCGCAAGGCCGAGGACTGGTTTCAGGCGCAGGCGGGCGGGCAGGCGGGGCGGGCCCCGATGTTCGCGCCGTTCCAGCTGCGCGGGATGCGGCTGGAAAACCGCGTCGTCGTCTCGCCGATGGCGCAATACAAGGCGGTGGATGGCATCCCCGGCGATTGGCATTTCGTGCATTATGCCGAACGCGCCAAGGGCGGGGCAGGGCTGATCTATACCGAGATGACCTGTGTGTCGCCCGAGGGGCGCATCACCCCCGGCTGTCCCGGCCTTTATGCGCCCGAACACGAGGCGGGCTGGCGGCGGCTGGTCGAGTTCGTGCATGCCGAAACGCAGGCGAAGCTCTGCTGCCAGATCGGCCATTCCGGCCGCAAGGGGTCGACGCAGCTTGGCTGGCAAAAGATGGATGCGCCGCTCGACAGCGGCAACTGGCCGCTGCTGAGCGCATCAGACATCGCCTGGCAGCCGGGCAATGCGGTGCCCAAGGCGATGGACCGCGCCGATATGGATGCGGTGACAGCGCAATTCGTGGCCGCCACCGAAATGGCGGCGCGGGCGGGCTTTGACATGGTGGAACTGCATGCCGCGCATGGCTATCTGATCTCCAGCTTCATCAGCCCGCTGTCGAACACGCGCAGCGATGCCTATGGCGGCAGCCTGAGCAACCGGATGCGCTATCCGCTGGAGGTATTTGCGGCGATGCGGGCGGTCTGGCCCGCCGACAAGCCGATGTCGGTGCGGATTTCGGCAACCGACTGGCGTGACGATGCGGGCGTGACCCCGGCAGATGCGGTGGAGATTGCGCGCCTGTTCCGGGCCGCCGGGGCGGATATCATCGACGTGTCGGCGGGGCAGACCTCGACAGAGGCGCGCCCGGTCTATGGCCGCATGTTCCAGACCCCGTTCAGTGACCGGATCCGCAACGAGGCGGGCATTGCCACCATGGCCGTCGGCAATATCTTCGAGGCCGATCACGTCAATTCGATCCTGATGGCCGGGCGCGCAGATCTGGTCTGCCTCGCGCGGCCCCATCTGGCCGATCCCTATTGGACGCTGCATGCTGCCTTGCAGATGGGCGATACCGCAACCGCCTGGCCGCTGCCCTATCTGCCGGGCCGGGATCAGGCGCTGCGCCTGCAAAAACCGGCAGAGGTGATCCGGGCATGACAGTTGCGGGCAAGCGGGTTCTGATCACTGGCGGCGGGTCCGGTCTTGGCGCGGATCTGGCGCGCGGCTTTGTGGCCGCTGGGGCCGAAGTGGTGATTGCCGGGCGCAGGCAGGCCCCGTTGCAAGAGGTGGCGGCGCGCGTCGGCGCGCGGGCGGTGGTGGCCGATGTGACGGACGAGGCCTCGGTTGCCGCGATGTTTGCGGCGGCAGGCCGCTGTGACATCGTGATCGCCAATGCCGGGGCCGCCGAGAGCGCACCCTTTGGCAAGACCACTCTGGCGCAATGGAACGCGCTGCTGGCCGTCAACCTGACCGGGGTGTTTCTGACCTTCCGCGACGGGCTGGCGCAGATGTCGGGCTGGGGGCGGCTGATTGCCGTGGCCTCCACCGCCGGGTTGAAAGGCTATGCCTATGTCGCGCCCTATGCGGCGGCCAAACATGGCGTGGTCGGCCTGACGCGCAGCCTTGCGCAAGAGGTGGCCAAACGGCCCGTCACCGTCAACGCGCTGTGCCCCGGGTTTCTGGACACCGAGATGACCGATCGTTCGATTGCCACCATCAGTGCCAAAACCGGCATGGATGCGGCGGCGGCGCGGGCGGCGCTGGCCGGGCAAAGCCCGCAAAACCGGCTGATCCAGCCCGCCGAAGTGACGGCGGCGGCACTTTTCCTGTGTGGGGCAGGGGCGGAAGGCATTAACGGTCAGGCCATCGCCATCGCCGGAGGAGAGCCATGACCGATTTTGACAAGACCGATCCGCTGTCGAAGCGCCGCCTGAAAACCTGGATCCGGCTGTTGGGTGTCACCCGCAGCGCCGAAAACCACCTGCGCGAATTCCTGCGCCTGAACCACGATACCACCCTGCCGCGGTTCGATGTGATGGCCGCGCTGTGGCGACGGCGCGAAGGCGTGACGATGAGCGAGCTGAGCCGGATGCTGCTGGTGTCGAACGGCAATGCCACGGCGGTGATGGACCGGCTGGAAAAGGACGGTCTGGCCAAGCGCACCCAAAGCGCCACCGACCGCCGCACCATCCATGTGGCGCTGACCGAAGAGGGGCTGCGCCAGTTCGAGGGGCTGGCCGCCGATCACGAACGCGAGGTGAACCGGGTGTTCGGGGCACTGACCGAGGCGGATCTGGATGCGCTGACCGACATCCTGAAACGTGCTGCCGGAAAAGGAGACAGCGCATGACCACACTGGCCGGGCTGACCCCCCGACATTTCCTGTGGCAGGTGGAGGACCGCATCGCCACGATCCGGCTCAACCACCCCGACCGCAAGAATCCGCTGACCTTCGACAGCTATGCCGAGCTGCGCGATACCTTCCGCGCGCTGGTCTATGCCGAGGATGTGGACGTGGTGATCTTTGCCTCCCATGGCGGCAATTTCTGTTCGGGCGGCGATGTGCATGACATCATCGGGCCGCTGGTGGGCATGGACATGAAAGGCCTCTTGGCCTTCACCCGGATGACCGGCGATCTGGTCAAGGCGATGATCGGCTGCGGCAAACCGATCATTGCGGCGGTCGAGGGCGTCTGCGTCGGCGCAGGCGCGATCATCGCCATGGCGAGTGACCTGCGTCTGGCCACGCCCGAGGCGAAATGCGCCTTTCTGTTCACCCGCGTCGGCCTTGCGGGTTGCGACATGGGCGCCTGTGCCATGTTGCCGCGCCTGATCGGGCAGGGCCGCGCGGCAGAGCTGCTGTATACCGGGCGGGTGATGGGCGCCGCAGAGGGCGAGCGCTGGGGCTTCTGGAACGCGCTGCACGATGCCGAGACGCTGGAGACCGAGGCGGTGAAACTGGCGCACCGGCTGGCGGCAGGCCCGGTTTTTGCGCATGGCATCACCAAGACCCAGCTCAATCAGGAATGGAACATGGGGCTGGAACAGGCGATCGAGGCCGAGGCGCAGGCGCAGGCGATCTGCATGCAGACCCGCGACTTTGAACGCGCCTATCACGCCTTTGTCGCCAAGGAAAAACCGCTGTTCCGCGGGGATTGAACGCCGGGGGCTGCGCGCCCCCGGACCCCCGCGGGATATTTTCGCCAAGATGAAAGACAGGATATGGCAGATCGCAGCTTTCTGGACTGGCCGTTTTTCGAGCCCCGGCACCGCAGCCTGAAGGCGGCGCTGGAGGCATGGTGCGGCACGCATCTGCCGGTGGATCATGGCGATGCCGATGCGGCCTGCCGCGATCTGGTGGCAGGGCTGGGGGCGGCGGGCTGGTTGCAGCACAGTGCAGCGGGGGAGGGCGAGGTGCTGGATGTGCGCAGCCTGTGCCTGATCCGCGAGACGCTGGCGCGGCACGATGGTCTGGCCGATTTTGCCTTTGCCATGCAGGGGCTTGGCATGGGGGCGGTATCGCTGTTCGGCACGCCTGCGCAGCGCGGCTGGCTGGAGCGGACGCGGAGTGGTGGGGCGATTGCTGGCTTTGCGCTGACCGAACCGGGGGCCGGATCGGATGTGGCGCAGACGGCGACCACGGCCGAGCGGGTGCCGGGTGGCTATCGGTTGACCGGCGAGAAGACCTATATTTCCAACGGCGGCATTGCCGATGTCTATGTGATCTTTGCCCGCACCGGCGAGGGGCCGGGGGCCAAGGGCCTTTCGGCCTTTCTGTTGCCGGCCGATGCGCCGGGGCTGGAGGTGGTGGCGCGGATCGCGGTGATCGCGCCGCATCCGCTGGCGCATCTGCGGCTCGACGGGGTGATCCTGCCGGACAGCGCGCGGATCGGGGCGCCAGGGGCGGGGTTCAAGATCGCCATGTCGGTGCTGGATGTGTTCCGCGCCACCGTGGGGGCGGCGGCGCTGGGGTTTGCGCGCCGCGCATTGGACGAGGCGTTGGTTCGGGTGCAGCGGTCGCGTGTGGGTGGTGGCTGTCTGGCCGATCATCAGATGGTGCAGGGCCATCTGGCCGATATGGCGCTGGAGATCGATGCGGCGGCGCTGCTGGTCTATCGCGCCGCCTGGACCAAGGACCAAGGCGCGGCGCGGGTCAGCCGCGAGGCCGCGATGGCCAAGCTTTACGCCACCGAGGCGGCGCAGCGGGTGATCGACACCGCGCTGCAACTGCATGGCGGCGACGGGGTGCGCCACGGCTTTGCGGTGGAAAGCCTGTATCGGGAAATCCGCGCGCTGCGCATCTATGAAGGTGCGAGCGATGTGCAAAAGCTGGTCATTGCGCGGAATGTGCTGGCAGAACCGGGAGGGATCGGATGACACAATCATTGCAGGGCGGCATCACGCGGGCGGTGGAAGGGCTGGAGGGGATCGAATGGAATATCCTTGGCCAGCGCTATTTCCCCAAGGCCGATTGCGGGTCGAGTTTCGCCTTTGAAACCAACAGCGAGGCGGGCCAGTTCGTGCCGGTGCATGTGCATCCGACGCAGGATGAATTCATCCTGGTGCAGGAGGGCGAGCTTCATGTGAAGCTGGATGGCGTCTGGTCGGTGGCCAAGGCCGGTGATCTGGTGCGGATGCCGCGCGGGGTGCCGCATGGCTATTTCAACAAATCCGACAAGCCGGCACGGGCGCTGTTCTGGGTTTCGCCCGCCGGGCAGTTGCGCGCGCTGTTCGAACAGCTGCACAACATGACGGATATTCCGGCGGTGATTGCCACCTCGGCCCGGCATGAGGTGGATTTCCTGCCGCCCGAGGCGAATGACTGATGTTGTATGCGCGCGAAATTCCGGTCGAATTCAACCACTGCGACCCGGCGGGCATCGTGTTTTACCCCCGCTATTTCGAGATGACCAATTCGGTTGTCGAGAATTTCTTTGCCGATGTTCTGCGCTATCCCTTTGCGCGGATCACGATGGAGGAACATGCGGGTGTGCCGACGGTGCGGATCGAGGCCGATTTTCGCGCGCCTTCGCGGCTGGGGGACCGGCTGGCCTTCACGCTGGAGGTGAAGCGGATCGGGCGGACCAGCGTTGCGGTGCAGATCCGGGCGGCGGTCGGGGCGCAAACCCGGATGGAGGTCGATCTGACGCTGGTCTGGATCACACCTGAAGGGCAGGCCGCGGTCTGGCCCGATCCGATCCGGCAGCGGCTGACAGAATTCAAGGAGGCAGAGGCATGACACATGAGGTGCTGCACCCGAAAGGGTGGAAGGCGACGCCGGGCTATTCCAATGGCATCGCCGCCACGGGCCGGATGGTGTTCACCGGCGGCATGATCGGCTGGAATGCCGATCAGGAATTCGAGACGGATGATTTCGTGGGCCAGGTGGAGGCGGCGCTGCGCGGCATCATCGCCGTGCTGGCCGAGGCCGGGGCCGGGCCGGAGCATCTGGTGCGGCTGACCTGGTATGTGACCAGCAAGGCCGAATACCTGGACAATCTGAAAGACCTGGGCCGCGTCTACAAGGCGGTGATCGGCAAGCATTATCCGGCCATGGCCCTGATGCAGGTGGTGGCGCTGGTCGAGGACCGGGCCAAGGTTGAAATCGAAGCGACCGCCGTCATCCCGTAAGCGGGGCGGCTGCACGCCATTCCGGGGCACAGGGCACGTCAGAGGCCCGGCCCCGCTGACATCCTCCAGACAGGGAGACCGAAGATGAGAGGCCATCCGCTCGGCCCGTCGGCCCATACCGACACGTTCACGCGCGACAACCTTCCGCCCGCCGATCTGTGGCCCGAGCTGCGGCTGGAGGGGTTTGCCTACCCGGACCGGCTCAATGCGGCGGTGGAGCTGACCGACCGCATGGTGGCGGCGGGGCATGGCGACCGCCCGGCGCTGATCGGCAACGGGCGGATGCGCACCTACAAGGAGCTGACCGACTGGACCAACCGCATCGCCCATGCGCTGATCGAGGATTACGGCGTCAAGCCCGGCAACCGGGTGCTGATCCGCAGCGCCAACAATCCGGCGATGGTGGCCTGCTGGCTGGCGGCAACCAAGGCGGGGGCGGTGGTGGTGAACACCATGCCGATGCTGCGGGCGGGCGAATTGGCCAAGATCATCGACAAGGCCGAAATCAGCCATGCGCTCTGTGACACGCGGCTGATGGACGAGCTGGCGCTGGCGGCCAAGGACAGCGGCTTTCTGAAAACCGTGGTCGGCTTTGACGGCACCGCCAATCACGATGCCGAACTGGACCGGGCGGCGCTGTCAAAGCCGGTGCAATTGCAGGCGGTTCAGACCGGGCGGGATGATGTGGCGCTGCTCGGCTTCACTTCGGGCACGACGGGAGAGCCGAAGGCCACGATGCACTTTCACCGCGACATCCTGATCATCGCGGATGCCTATGCCAAGGAAGTGTTGGATGTGCAGCCCGAGGATGTGTTTGTCGGCTCGCCGCCCTTGGCCTTCACCTTCGGGCTGGGGGGGCTTGCGGTGTTTCCCTTGCGCTTTGGGGCCTCGGCGGCGCTGCTGGAAAATGCCTCGCCCCCCAATATGATCGAGATCATCCAGAAATACCGCGCGACCGTCTGTTTCACCGCGCCGACCGCGTATCGTGTGATGTTGCGCGCGATGGAGGAAGGCGCGGATCTGAGCAGTCTGCGCGCGGCGGTTTCGGCGGGCGAAACCCTGCCGGGGCCGGTCTATGACGAATGGATCGCCAAGACCGGCAAGCCGATGCTTGATGGCATCGGATCGACGGAACTGCTGCATATCTTCCTGTCCAACCGCTTTGGCGACAGCCACCCCGCCTGCACCGGGCGGCCGCTGACGGGGTATGAGGCGCGCGTCATCGGGCCGGACGGGGCCGAATTGCCGCGCGGGCAGACGGGCCGTCTGGCGGTGCGCGGGCCGGTGGGGTGCCGTTACCTGAACGCACCGGAAAAGCAGCGCGATTACGTCAAGGATGGCTGGAACCTGACCGGCGACAGTTTCTGGCAGGATGAGGCGGGCTATTTCCACTTTGCCGCCCGCACCGATGGCATCATCCTGTCGGCAGGTTACAACATCGCCGGGCCAGAGGTGGAGGCGGCGCTGCTGGCCCATGCCGATGTGCTGGAATGCGCGGTCGTGGGCGCGCCCGATGCCGAGCGCGGCCAGATCGTCGAGGCGCATGTGGTGCTGCGCGCGGGCTGCGTGGGCGATGCCGCCATGGCCAAGGCCTTGCAGGATCACGTCAAATCGGTGATCGCCCCGTTCAAATATCCGCGCCGGGTGGTGTTCACCGCAGCACTGCCCAAGACCGAAAGCGGCAAGATACAGCGATTCCGCCTGCTTGAGGGGCGGAGCTGACGGTTGGGCTTGGCAAGGCCCGCAAAAACGCAAGACTGAACAAGAACCAACAGGGAGCCAACAGGATGAAACTGAAAACCGGATTGATGGGCACGATTGCGGCGCTGGCGCTTGGCCTCGGCATGGCGCAGGCCGAAGGGGTGAAGGTCGGCATGATCACCACCCTGTCGGGTGGCGGCGCGGGTCTGGGTGTGGATACGCGCGACGGCTTTCTGCTGGCGCTGAAACAGGCGGGCGATGCCGCGAAGGGGATCGAGCTGATCATCGAGGATGACCAGCAGAAACCCGATATCGCGGTGCAGATCGCCGACAAGATGATCCAGTCCGATCAGGTTGATGTGCTGACCGGGATCGTCTGGTCCAACCTCGCCATGGCGGTGGTGCCAGCAGCGGTGGGGCAGGGCAAGTTCTACCTGTCGACCAATGCCGCGCCTTCGGCGCTGGCCGGGGCGGGCTGCAATCCGCAGTATTTCTCGGTCTCGTATCAGAATGACAACCTGCACGAGGCGGCAGGGGCCTATGCCAGCGGCGCGGGCATCGACAAGACCTTCATCATGGCCCCCAACTATCCGGCAGGGCAGGATTCGCTGGCGGGCTTCAAGCGCTTCTACACCGGCGAGGTGGTGAACGAGGTCTATACCCAGGTCGGTCAGACCGATTACGCGGCAGAAATCGCTCAGATCCGCGCTTCGGATGCGGATGCGGTGTTTTTCTTCCTGCCGGGCGGCATGGGCATCGCCTTCATGAAACAATATGCGGAATCGGGTGTGGGCAAGCCGGTGATCGGCCCGGCCTTCAGCTTCAGCCAGGACATTCTGCCCGCCGTGGGCGATGCCGCCCTGGGCGTGAAGAACACCGCGCAATGGGCCAAGGATCTGGACAACGCCGCCAACAAGGCCTTTGTCGAAGGGTTTCAGGCCGAATATGACCGTCTGCCCTCGCTTTATGCCGCACAGGCCTATGACACGGCGAACCTGCTGATCTCGGCCAGTGCCAAGGCCGATGTGGGCGATACCGAGGCCTTCCGCGCCGCCCTCGCCGCCGCCGATTTTGCCAGCGTGCGCGGCAAGTTCCGCTTTGGCCCGAACCAGCACCCGATCCAGGACATCTATGTCCGCGAAGTGGTGAAAGAGGGTGATGTGCTGACCAACAAGATCATCGGCACCGCGATGACCGACCGGGGCGATGCCTACGCCGATCAGTGCAAGATGTGATCCCTGGTGGGGCCGGGGCATCCCCGGCCCGCCTTCCCCGAGCATGAGGAAAGGAAGCGCGTGATGCTTCTGGCGGAACAGGCCCTGAACGGCCTGCAATACGGGATGATGCTGTTTCTGATGGCGGCGGGCCTGACGCTGGTGTTCGGTGTCATGGGGCTGATCAATCTGGCGCATGGCTCGCTTTACATGATCGGGGCCTTTGCCTGCGCCTGGGTGGCGGCGGCGACCGGCTCGTTCTGGCTGGGGCTGGTGGCGAGCCTCGCGGCGGCGGCGGCGGCCGGCGCGCTGGTGGAAATGGTGGTGATCCGAAGGCTTTATGCCCGAGACCATCTGGATCAGGTGCTGGCGACCTTTGCGCTGATCCTGGTGTTTTCCGAAGGCACGCGCTGGGTGTTCGGCTCGTTCCCGCTGTATCTGACCCTGCCGCCGCTGCTGTCGGGGGCGATCACCTTGCCCGGCGGGTTGCAGTATCCGCTGTTCCGGCTGGTCATCATCGGCGTTGGTGCGGCGGTTGCGATCGGGCTGTGGCTGCTGATCACCCGCACGCGGCTTGGAATCCGCATCCGCGCGGGCGAGGCTGACCGCGAAATGATCGGCGCGCTTGGTGTCGATATTGCCAAGCTCTACACCATCGTCTTTGCCCTTGGCGCGGCGCTGGCCGGGCTGGCGGGGGCGCTGGTCGGCGCGATCCAGTCGGTGCAGGTGGGCATGGGCGAGCCGGTGCTGATCCTCGCCTTTGTCGTGATCGTCATTGGCGGTATCGGCTCGATCAAGGGCGCGCTGGTGGGGGCGCTGCTGGTCGGGCTGACCGATACGCTGGGCAAGGCGCTGCTGCCGGGGCTGTTTGCGCAGGTGATGGCACCGTCCAGCGCCAATACCGTCGGCGCGTCGGTCGCCTCGATGCTGATCTATATCCTGATGGCGGTGGTGCTGATCTGGCGGCCACAGGGGCTTTACGGGGCAAGGGGCTGATCCATGAACCGCGACACGATCCTGAACATCACCATTTTCGGCGCGCTGGTTGCCACGGCGCTGCTGGCGCATGTGGCGGGGCAGGGCTTTACCGTCACGCTGGCCACCAAGGCCGCGATCTTTGCGCTGGCGGGGGTGGGGCTGAACCTCGCGCTTGGCTATGGCGGCCTTGTGTCCTTTGGCCATGCCGCCTTCTTTGGCATCGGCGGTTATGTGACCGGCATCTTTGCTAGCCATGCCGCCGCAGGCACCCCGGTGCTGACATTGCCCTTCACCGTGATGGGCAGCACCGACATGCTGGGCATCTGGCCGGTGGCGATGGCGGCGGCCGGCCTTGCGGCGCTGGCAATCGGCGCGCTGTCGCTGCGCACCAGCGGGGTCTATTTCATCATGGTCACGCTGGCCTTCGCGCAGATGCTCTATTACTTCGCGATCAGCTGGCCGCGTTATGGTGGCGAAGACGGGCTGAGCTTTTACACCCGCAACAACTTTCCCGGCCTCAATCCGTTTTCGCCACTGCATTACTTTGCCATCTGCGCCACGCTGCTGGGGTTGGCGCTGATCTTCACCGCCGTGGTGACGCAAAGCCGCTTTGGCCTTGCGCTGCAAGCGGCGCGACAGAACAGCCAGCGCACCGTGGCCGTGGGCATCCGTCCCTATGCGATCCGGCTGACCGCCTTTGTGCTGTCGGGCATGATCGTCGGGCTGGCGGGCGCGCTTTATGCCGATCTCAACCGCTTTGTCAGCCCGGCGATGCTGTCCTGGCACATGTCGGGCGAGATCATGGTGTTCGTGATCCTCGGCGGGGTGGGGCGGCTGTGCGGGCCGGTGGCCGGGGCCGCGATCTTTATCCTGTTGGAACATCTGCTGGGCGGGATCAGCGATTACTGGCAGGCGCTGCTCGGGCTGCTGCTGCTGGGGATCGTGCTGTTCGCGCCCGGCGGCGTGCTGGGGCTGCTGAGCCGGAGGGGCCGTCATGTCTGAACCCGTGTTGCAAATCCAGGGTCTGCGCAAGGCTTATGGCGCGCTGACCGTCACCGATGATGTCAGCCTCGATCTGCGGCCGGGCGAGATTCATGCGCTGATCGGGCCGAACGGCGCAGGCAAATCCACGCTGATCAAACAGATCGTCGGCGAGGTGCGGCCCGATGCTGGCACCATCCGGTTCGAGGGCCAGCAGATCGACCGGCTGGATACGGCCGCCCGCGCCCGTCTGGGTCTGGCGCGCAGCTTTCAGGTGTCGTCGATCATCCCCGATTTCACCGTGCTGCAAAATGTGGTGCTGGCGGTGGCCGGGGCCAGTGGCCATGTGTTCCGCTTTCATCTGCCGGTGCTGCGCGACCGCAACCTGACGGAACCCGCGATGTTCCACATCGGGCAGGCGGGGTTGCAGGGGCGGCAGCAGACGCGGGCGGCGGAACTGTCGCATGGCGAGCGGCGCAAGCTGGAAATCGCGATGGCGCTGGCACTGCGCCCGCGCGCCTTTCTGCTTGATGAGCCGATGGCGGGCATGGGGCTGGAGGGCGGCAAGCAGCTGACCGCGATCCTGTCGGATCTGCGGACCGAAGCGCCGATCCTGCTGGTGGAACATGACATGGACGCGGTGTTCGCGCTGGCCGACCGCATTTCGGTGCTGGTCTATGGCAAGATCATCGCCAGCGGCAGCGTGGCCGAGATCCGCGCCAACCCGCAGGTGCGCCGGTCCTATCTGGGAGAAGACGCATGACGCGGCTGTTGGAGATCGAGGGGCTGACGGCGGGCTATGGCCCGGTGCAGGCGCTGTTCGGCATCTCGATGACGCTGGACGAAGGCGAGGTGGTGGCGCTGATGGGCCGCAACGGCATGGGCAAGACCACGACCATCCGCTGCATCAGCCGCTTGTTGCCCCATTCCGGCGGCAGTCTGCGGGTGGCGGGGCAGGATGTGGCGGCGCTGTCGGCCCCGCGCGTGGCCCGGCTGGGGGTGGGGCTGGTGCCCGAGGGGCGGCGCTGTTTCGCGCCGCTGACCGTGGCCGAAAACCTGACCGTCGCGGCGCGTCCCGGCGCATGGGATATGGCGCGGGTCTGCGCGCTGTTCCCGCGTTTGCAGGAACGCATGGGGCAGGTGTCGCGCACCCTGTCGGGGGGCGAGCAACAGATGCTGGCCATCGGTCGTGCGTTGATGACCAATCCGCGCCTGCTGATCCTCGATGAGGCCACCGAAGGGCTGGCCCCGGTGGTGCGGCAAGAGATCTGGGCCGGGGTGCGGCAGCTGAAGGCCGAGGGCCTGTCGATCCTGCTGGTCGACAAATCGCTGAAGGAAATCGCCTCGGTCGCAGACCGCGCCGTCATCGTGGAACGCGGCAGCACGGTCTGGCAGGGTCAGATCGCGGCACTTGGCCCCGATCTGACCGACCGGTATCTGGGCGTCTGATCCTGCCGGGCCTCAGGGGGCCAGCAGGATCTGCTGGCTGAGGCGGGTTTTGGCGAAATCGGAAATCAGGATGTCCAGCACCACTTCCCACGGGCCGGGGCCGGGCAGGGTGACGGGCGGGCTGCGCCATTGGCCATCCGGCTGGGCGGTGGCATGGGTTTCAATCGGGCCAAGGCCGCGCGCGGCATCAGTGAAGCGCAGCCGCACCTCCAGCGGAGTCAAGGAATTGAAATCGCCATCGGCAAAGCCGAGCGTGACAGTGTTGCGGCCCGCGCGCCCGGGCGACAGCTCCAGATCCGCCATGGCGGCAGTGCCGTGCAGATGCACGCTGACCGGAACCACGGCGGCGGCGATGCGCGGCGGCGGGGTCAGCCGGAAGGCCGAGGCCAGCGCCAGAATGGCGACGCACAGCACAAGTTCCGCCGTGATGCTGCGGCGCAGCCGGGCGGGCGCATCGGGTGCGGCACTGCTGAGCGCCGGGGTCAGCGCCACGCGGTTCCAGAGGGCAAGGCCGAGCAACAGCCCGACCAGCGCCAGCTTTGCCGCAAGGATCTGGCCCCAGCCACTGACCAGAAGCGCCGCCACCGACCCGGCTTGCAGCACTGTCAGTGCCGCGCCGCTGCCGATCAGCAGGATGACCATCGGCACCGCCAGCGCCGAAAACCGCCGCAACCTTGCGGTGGCATCTGTTGCGCGCAGCCCGGCCAGCAGCGGCGGCAGCGCGCCCAGCCAATAGATCAGCGCCACGCCATGCAGCGCCAGAACCGGGCCTGAAAACCAGCGCGGCGGTGCCTCGGCGGCATGGCCCGAAGCCGCGAAAGACAGCGCGGCAAGCGCCCAGGCCAGCAGCGCCAGTGCCTTGCCGCGCGTGACCAGCGCCACCAGCCCAAGGGCGGCGGCCAGCGCGGCCAGCGCGATGCTGCGCGCCACCGGGGCGGCGACGGCGGCCTGCCAGGGCGCGGCCTCCAGCAACCGGGACAGCGGCAGGCCCAGCATGTCCAGCCCATGCAGCCCCAGCGCCAGCCCGGCGGCGGGCAGCGCCAGCCCGGCTGCGACGATGCCCAGCCGCCGGGTGCCAGAGGCCAGCGGTGCGACCACCCGGTCAAACACCCCGGCGCCCACGCTGATCACCAGCAGCAGCGTCAGCGCAAACCGCCCCGCCGCCGCCCAAGCCGCCGATGCGCCCTCGGGGGCCGCAGCCGCATCGCTGCGCGACGGCGCGCCCACGGCAAACACCAGCACCCGGCCATCGGATGCCCATCGGTCGAGGCGACGCGCCAGCTCAGCAGGTAACTGCCCGCCCCGGCCTCGGTCGGGACCACAACCAGATCATTGCCGCGCAGGCTGGCTTCGGCATCGACCTCGCGGCCATCGGGCAAGATCCAGCGCAGCACCAGCGGGGCCACGGGTTCGCTGAAGGTCAGGGTCACGCTGTCGGGCAGCGCCGCGATCACCGCCTCGGCGGTGGGCAGGCTTTTCTGAAGCTGGGCATGGGCATGGGCAACAGGTGCGATGAACAGCAGCACCAGCAGCAGCAAAGAGGACAGGATACGCATGGGATCACTTTTGTCTGGCGGATCCCCGCCCGGAGCGGCTGCACCGGGCGGGGCCGAACGAAGGCAGGCGGGGCGCAGACGCCTCCGCGCCCCGCCTGCCTTCAATACGAAACATCAATGTGCGTGGGTGGCTTCGATCAGCTTCAGCCCGGGGGCCGGGCCTTCCAGATCATCGGGGTTCTGGCCTTCGGCGGGAATCTCGATCCAGCGTTCCGCGCCATTGGCACATTCCTGCACGGTCGGGAAATAGACGGTGGAGCCGACCGCCAGATCCTCGGTCAGTTTGCCGCGGAAGGTGAATTCGTCGTAGTGATCGTTCGACAATTCGCCGGTCCAGACCAGTTCCTTCACGCCTTCGGTCATCGGCGTGCCGTAGTAATCATAGGTCTTGGCATAAGCGCCCTTGACGATTTCCACCGTCCAGCCCGGCTTCGGCATCGGTTTCACCGCGATCACGCCTTCGGGGATCTGGATGCGCACTTTCAGCGTCGGCTCGGTGCCGCAGCCATGGCCGATGCGCATCACACCCTTGTAGGTGGAAGAGGCTGGGGCTTCCTGTTTTTCCAGTGTGGCATGGGCCGAGGCGACCGAGGCGGCAGCAGCAAGAACGGAGGTGAGGACAAGAGTTTTCAGCATGAGGCAAATCCTTTGCTCAGGGGTGGGAAAGAGGAGCAGCCCGACGACCTGAATGGGCCGTGCGGTGCAGCGATTTGGGATCAGGGACGGGCAGGGGACTGCGCGGCAGCGGGCCGTTGCGGGTTACACCCGCAGATCACTGCCCACAGATTGCAGGCAGATCAGGCCAACGGGGGCGCACGCCCGCCAAGCGCCGGGTCGCGGGGCGCACGGGCGGCATGGGTCTGGGCGGGAATCAGGATCGTGGCGGCAATGACGCGCTCCACCGCCACCGGGCACAGCACCGGCTCGGCCAGAACGGCGGCCCCCACCAGACGACAGGCATCGCAGCCGCCGGGCATCTGATGCGTCTTGCCGCTGTCATTGCAGATGTCGGCCAGATCGCCGCCCGCCATCACAAAGCTGGCCAGCGCGGTATCCTGTGCGGCAGGCATCTTGTGCGCAAAGCCCGACATCAGCACCGCAATGCCCAGAACCAGCGTCAGGAGGATTCCGGTCAGGTATTGGCGGGACGGCATGCGCATGGGCAAAAGTGTAGCAAGTCACGCCGCCGTGAAAAAGCCCTTTGTTGCCGCCTGCGGCAGCTTGACACCCGACCGGCGGTCGGTGTCGCAAGAAATTTCTGTGCAAAACCTTGATTTCATGTAATTTGGTAACGTGACCATCGAAATGGGATGAAAGATTACCAAAATGATGGAATTCAATACGTTAGATGCAAGAACCCTGCGCGAACAGATTGAAATGGGCCAGATCTGGTCCGCCTGGATCGACGCCGAGGATCAGAAACGCCACAGCTTTCGGGGCTCGTTGCGCTGGGAACAGCGCAGCGGCCGCGACTATCTCTATAGCCGCAAACGCGCTGTGGTGAAATCCCTTGGTCCCCGGTCCGAGGCGACAGAGCAGATCTTTGCCGCCTTTCACGCCGGCAAGGCGGCCAATGCCGCGCGCCTGTCCAGCCTTGCGACCGAGATGGAGCAGCAGGCCGCCATCCTGCGTGCGCTGGGGGCGGGGCGGCTGCCGGTGATGGCCGCGCGCACGCTGCGCAGCCTGCGCGTTCAGGGCCGCCATGTCGCCGTGCGGGTGATCGGCACCACCGCGCTTTATGCCTACGAGGCGCTGGCCGGGCTGCGCTTCAACGCCGCCAGCACCGCCACGGGCGACATCGACATTCTGGTGGACGACCGCAACAAGCTGCGGCTTCTGGCCGAGGACGATCAGGAAATCGGCCTGATCCGGTTGATTCAGGACAGTGTCGACAAGACCTTCCTGCCGCGCGGCGCGCGTGATTTCCGGCTGACCAATGACAAGGGTTACATGATCGAATTCGTGCGGCCAGAGCCGAAGCCGGTGTTCCGCAAGATGCCCGGGGCCGATCCGCTGGTGGCGGGGGATGTGGAGCCTGCGCCGGTGATCGGGCTGCAATGGCTGGTCCATGCCCCGGCGGTCGAGGTGGTGGTGCTGGACGAACGCGGTTTTCCCGCGCCGATGCGCTGCCCCGATCCGCGGCACTGGATGGCGCACAAGCTCTGGCTTGCGGGACGCGAGGACCGCGACCCGGCGAAAAAGCTGCGCGACCGCGAACAGGCGGCGGTGATGCTGCGCGTGCTGCGCCAGCACCTGCCACAATTTCCGCTGGATGCCGCCTTCCTGCGCGGTCTGCCCGGCGATCTGCGGCGGGCCCTTGCGGCAGACGATCCCCCCGCCCGCAGCACGCCGCAGTGGTAGCCGGTTATTGGGCGGCAGATTCCTGGGCGGCAGTCTGGCGCAGACGCAGATCTGCCTCGCCCGCCTGCACCGCCGTCACCGCGATGGCGGCCAGAACATCCTCGGGCGTGCAGCCGCGCGACAGGTCATTGGCCGGGCGGGCCAACCCTTGCAGGATCGGGCCGATGGCCGACAGCCCGCCCAGCCGCTGCGCGATCTTGTAGCCGATATTGCCCGAGGCGAGATCGGGGAACACAAACACATTGGGCCGCCCCGACAGACGGCTGTCCGGCGCCTTGCGCAGGCGGATTTCATCATCCAGCGCGGCGTCGAACTGAATCTCACCGTCGATCTCCAACTCCGGCTCTGCCGCGCGCACCAGCGCCAGCGCCTCGCGGATGCGGGTCAGGCTGGCATGTTCCGCCGACCCGGCGGTGGAAAAGGACAACAGCGCCACGCGCGGCGTGTCGCGCAGCAGCGCGCGGGCCGAGGCGGCAGAGGCGCGGGCAATCGCCGCCAGTTCCTGCGCATCGGGGGCGACGACCAGCCCGCAATCGGCAAAGATCATGCCGCCCTTGATGCGGGTCTCCGGGCCACAGGACAGCATCAGGAAAAAGCTGGAGACGGTCGCAATGCCGGGCGCGCGCCCGATGAATTGCAGCGCGGCGCGCACCGTATCGGCGGTGGTCGCCACCGCGCCGCCCACCGTGCCATCGGCCAGCCCCAGCCGCACCCGCAGGGCCGCCTGCACCAGCGGATCGGCGGCCAGCGTGCGCGCCTGTTCGGCGCTGACGCCCTTGGGGCTGCGCAGCCGGTGACATTCGGCGGCCAGCAGATCCAGATCGGCGGCATGGGCCGGGTCGATCACACTTATCCCCTCTGCCTCTGTCCCCAGATCGGCGGCGATGCGGGCGGGATCGCCCAGCAGGGTGATGCGTGCCAGCCCCTGCGCCGTGGCCTGCACGGCGGCGGCCTGAATCCGCGCATCATGGCCTTCGGGCAGCAGGATATGGCGGGGTTCGGCGCGGGCGGTGGCGAAGATCTGGTCCAGCGGTTTCATTGGTTCATCCCATCATGTGCAGGCCGAGAAGGACAAACGCGCCAATGAACACCGTCTCGGCGACGATCATGGCGATGGCAGCGGGGCCGACATCCAGCATCCGCGCCAGCGAGGTCTTGATGCCCACGGCGGCGATGGAGATGAGCAGCGCCCAGCGGGACAGCGCGCCCGCCGCCTCGGACACCACGGGCGGGATCAGGCCCAGCGAATTGATCGCGGCCAGCGCGATGAAGCCCAGCACGAAGCCCGGCAGCAGCGGCGGGCGCTTGCCATCCACCGCCGCTGCGCCGCTGGCACGGATCAGCAGCGAGGCCCCCAGCACCACCGGCGCCAGCATCGACACCCGGATCAGCTTGACCAGCGTCGCTGTCTCGCCGGTTTCTTGCCCGACGGAAAAGCCCGCGCCGACCACCTGTGCCACATCGTGAATCGTGCCGCCGATGAACACGCCACCTTCCAGCGGGGTCAGGCCCAGAGCGGCGGACAGCATCGGATAGACCACCATCGCCACGGTCGACAGCACCGTGACCGACAGCACGGTGAACACCAGATCGCGTTCGGATTTTTCATGTTTCGGCAGGATGGCGGCAATCGCCATGGCCGCCGAGGCACCGCAGATCGCCACGGACCCGCCGGTCAGCAGGCCAAAGCGCCAGCCGCGCCCGAAGATGCGGGCCAACAGCAGCCCGCACAGGATGGTGGCCCCCACGCCGCCCGCAACCAGCGCAATCAGCCCCGCACCCAGATCGCCCAGCATCTCGACCGAGACGCGCGCGCCCAGCAGTGCCACGCCCAGGCGCAGCACCGTGCGCGAGGTGACGGCGATGCCCGCCGCCGTGCGCGTGCCATCCTCGGCCAGAAAGTTGAGCGACAGGCCCAGCAGCAGCGCCAGCAGCATCGCCGGCGCGCCGTAATGTTCCGACAGGAACTGTGCAGTGGCGGCCACAAGGACCGAAACGATAAACCCCGGAAACAGCCCCCGGATACGGGACTGCGCGGGCGCAAGGGCGGTGATCATGGGAATGCTCCGGGGGAGGGGAGGGCGCGCGGCCACAGACGGGCCGCGCGCCGGATCGGATTACAGCGCGCCGGTTTGCGGGCGCATGTCCTCGCGGCTGATGCCTGCCACGACGACCGGCTTTTTCATCGCATCGCGGCGGAACGGCTCGCCCAGTTCCTGATTGAGCAGCACTTCGATGAAGGTGGTTTCCTTGGCCTTCATCTGACGATCGACCGCCGCGCGCAGCGCCTCGGTCAGCTCTTCGGTGCTGCGCACCTGCACGCCATGTGCGCCGCAGGCTCGCGCGATCCCGGCATACGAGGTTTCGCGGTCCAGTTCGGTGCCGACAAAGTTGTTGTCATACCACAGCGTCGTGTTGCGCTTTTCGGCACCCCACTGATAGTTGCGGAAGATCACCATGGTGATGGCGGGCCAGTCCTCGCGGCCACAGGCGGTCATCTCGTTCATCGAAATGCCGAAGGCACCGTCGCCCGCAAAGCCGATCACCGGCGTGTCGGGGCAACCGATCTTCGCGCCAAGGATCGACGGGAAGCCATACCCACAGGGGCCGAACAGGCCCGGGGCCAGATATTTGCGGCCCTGCTCGAAGGCGGGATAGGCATTGCCGATGGCGCAGTTGTTGCCGATGTCGGACGAGATGATGGCATCGGCGGGCACAGCCGCCTGAATCGCGCGCCAGGCCTGACGCGGGCTCATCAGCCCGGCATCGCGGGCGCGGGCCTCTTCGTTCCAGACGGTGCCCGGATCATCCTGCTCGTGATCGAGGCTCGACAGTTCCTGCGCCCAGCGGGATTTGGTCTGTGCGATCAGGTCGCGCCGGGCCTGACGGCCCTCGTCGCCTGCGGTGCCGGAGAGCTGCGCCAGAATCCCGCGTGCCACCTTGGCGGCATCGCCTTCGATCCCCACGGCGACCTTCTTGGTCAGGCCGATGCGGTCGGCATTGATATCCACCTGGATGATCTTCGCCTCGCGCGGCCAATAGTCGATGCCATAGCCGGGCAGGGTGGAGAAGGGGTTGAGCCGGGTGCCAAGCGCCAGCACCACATCGGCCTTGGCGATCAGCTCCATCGCCGCTTTCGAGCCGTTGTAGCCCAACGGACCCATGGCAAGCCGATGCGTGCCGGGGAAGCTGTCATTGTGCTGGTAGTTGGAGCAGACCGGCGCATCCAGCCGTTCTGCCAGCGCGGTCAGATCCGGGATGGCCCCCGACAGAACCACGCCCGCCCCCGACAGGATCACCGGGAACCGGGCCTCGGACAGCAGGCGCGCGGCCTCGGTCACCGCCCCTTCGCCGCCCGCCGGGCGTTCAAAGCGCACGATCTGCGGCAGGTCGACATCAATCACCTGCGTCCACATATCGCGCGGGATGTTGATCTGTGCCGGGGCCGAGCCGCGGAGCGCCTTCAGGATCACCCGGTTCAGCACTTCGGGGATGCGCGTCGCGTCGCGCACTTCTTCCTGATAACACACGCTGTCGGTGAACAGGCGCATCTGTTCCATTTCCTGGAAACCGCCCTGGCCGATGGTCTTGTTGGCGGCCTGCGGCGTCACCAGCAGCATCGGGGTGTGGTTCCAGTAGGCGGTTTTCACTGCGGTCACAAAGCCGGTCACGCCGGGGCCGTTCTGGGCGATGGCCATAGCCATCTTGCCGGTGGCGCGGATGTAGCCGTCGCACATCAGGCCGCCATTGGTTTCATGCGCGCAGTCCCAGAAGGTGATCCCCGCCTTGGGGAACAGATCCGAAACCGGCATCATGGCAGAGCCGATGATGCCGAACGCATGTTCGATCCCGTGCATTTGCAGCACTTTGATGAAGGCTTCTTCGGTGGTCATTTTCATGGCGTGTCTCCTCGATCCGCGCTCAGGCGCGTTCGTCGCGTTGATGGTAGATGTGATAAAGCCCCCACTGGCCGAGCCGCCGGAACGGCGTTTTCCAGCCTTCATGGGGAAGTTCGCTGCGGAAGATCGGCAGCTGCGGCACTGCCGCTTCCTGCCCGGCCACAAGCTGCGCCATGCGCCGCCCGGCCTGTGCCGAATACATCACGCCGTTGCCGCCGTATCCCAGCGCGTAATAGGCGTTGCGCAGACCCGGCACGCTGGTAATGCGCGGCATCATGTCGTGGCTGACATCGACCCAGCCCCACCACGAATAGTCCAGATCAATGCCGCGCAGCGCCGGAAACTTGCGGGCCAGCCCTTCGCGCAGACTGGCCAGATGGCGCGGGTTGGCGGCATCGCGCCCGGTGATGGCGGCGCGCGAGCCGATCTGCACCCGGTTGTCGGGCAGCAGCCGGTAATAGTGGCGCAGCGTGCGGGTATCGGTCAGCGGCGAGCCGGTGCGGAAGCCGCATTCCGCCAGTTCGGCAGGGGTCAGCGGCCGGGTGGTGATCGAATTCGACAGGATCGGCATCAGCCGGTCGCGCAGGCGCGGATGCAGCCCGCGTGGGGCATACCCCGCCGTCGCCACCGCCACCGCCTTGGCGCGCACCGTGCCACCGGGCGTGCGCAGATGGTGGATGCCGTTCTGCGTGGTCCAGCCTTCGACCGGGCTTGCCACATGCACCTTGGCACCCAGTTCGCGCGCGGCGCGCAGATAGCCGAAGGCGAGCTTGGCCGCATGGATCGCCGTGCCATCGGGTTCCCACATCGCGCCGTGGGCCTCCATGTCGCGCACCGCCGTCTCGAACAGCTCGTCCCGGCTCAGCATCCGCGCGCCATAACCGAAGGTGTCGCGCAGCAGCGCCGCTTCCTTGGCCAGCACCGGCATCATCCAGGGGCGGTGGGCGATGTAGTAATGCCCGCCGTCCTGCGGATCGCAATCAATGGCGTGATCGCGCAGCAGGCCGCGGAACAGATCAAAGGCCTCGGCCATTTCGGCATGCATGCCCTTGGCCACGTCGAGGCCCCAGCGCGCCATCCATTGCGAGCGTTTCAGCCGCCCGGCGGAAATCTGTGCCTGGCCACCATTGCGGGTGGAACAGCCATAGGCGACGCCGTTCGCCTCCAGCACATGCGCCTTGATGCCGAATTCCTTGGCCAGATGAAGAGCGCAGGACAGGCCGGTATACCCCGAGCCGATCACCACCACATCCACATCCATGTCGCCCGTCACCGGGCCGTCATCGGCAGGCGGCGTGCCTGCGGTGCCGATCCAGTAGGTGGGCGCATAGGCGCTGCCCCGTCCGACCGACGCATCGGTCATCGGATCGTATAAGGGGTTGTAGGGCTGCGACACGCGCCCCATGAAACTGCCTTGCATGGCGGTTGCTTTCCTGAAAAGTTTTGGGGGCTTACTTGGCCGCGACGACCGGGCGTTGCTTGCGGAAGGCCTGTTTCATCACCAGCTTGCCATCGCGGATGGTGAACAGATCGACGCCCTGCGCCTCGGTCCGGTTGCCTGCGGCATCGGTGCCGATGAAGGTCCATTCCGAAACGGCCCGGTCGCCCTGCACGAAATGGCTGTGCCCGGCCCATTGTGCATCGGGCATCGCGGTCCAGACCCCGACAAAGGCGCGGGCAATCGCCTCGCGGCCTTCGATGCGGGTGCCGAACACCTCGGGGCCGGCCACGGTGGTAAAGACGCAATCCTCGGCGAAATGTGTCATCACACCCGCGATGTCATGGCGGTTGAACGCATCGAACGTGGCTTTCAGATCGTCAGCGGTAAGGGTCATGGCTTTGGTCCTTTCAGTCGGTCGCATAGGGAACGATCAGCGTGGGGACGCGCGCGCGGCGCAGCACCCGTTTCGCCACCGTTCCGAGGAAGGTATGGCTGATCCCATGGGCATGGCTGCCCATCAGGATCATGTCGGCAGGCAGGCTTTCGGCCCGGCGCAGGATCGCCTCGGCGGCGAAACCTTCGATCACCTCGATCTCGTCCACCTGGTCGCGCAGCACCATTTCTTCGGGCGTCATCTGTGCCCAGAAGGTTTCCTGCCGTTCATCCAGCAGGCGGCGCGCGGTTTCCATCCGGCGGCGCAGGGCGTCTTCGCGCGCGGTGGGGTCGGTGATGAAGGCGGTCAGCGTCATGCGGGCCTCCTCGCTCATCGGTTCCACCGCGTGCAGGATATGCAGCCGCGCATCCAGCGCCTTTGACAGGCAGGCGGCATAGCGGAAGGCATAGGCCGAGGTATTGGACAGATCGGTCGCGTAAAGGATCGTGCGGATGTGTTTCAGCATGGCATTCCCCTCTCAATATCCAACCGCACGGGGCAGCCAGAGCGCGATTTCCGGGAAGACGGCGATCAGGAAGATCGCGGCGGTTCCGGCCAGGGCGAAAGGCAGGGCGCGGAGCGAGATTTCCTCGATCGACACGTTGGAGATGCCCGAAGCGATGAACAGGTTTTCCCCAAGCGGTGGCGTCTGGAAGCCGACAGACAGGGTGCAGATCATCACGATGCCGAAGTGGATCGGGTCGATGCCCATCTGATAGGCCACCGGCAGCATCACCGGGACAAGGATCATGATGGCGGCCAGCGTCTCCATGAACATGCCGATGATCAGCAGGAAAAAGATCACCAGCGCCCAGATCAGATAGAGGTTGTCCGTCAGCGACAGCATCGCATCGGCAATCACCCCCGGCACATTGTTTTCCACCAGGATGCGCCCGAAGATCGTGGCGGTGAACAGCACCAGCAACACACGGCCCGCAAGCCAGGTTGTGGTTTCCAGCGCCTCGTTCACCTTCTTGAAGTCCAACTCGCGGTAGATCACGCCGCCGACGAACAGAGTATAGACGATGGCGACGATGGCGGCCTCGGTCGGGGTGAACAGACCGGTATAGATGCCACCCAGGATCACCACCGGGGCCAGCAGCGCCCAGAAACCCTTGAGCGAAGCTTCCATGATGCGGCGCGGCGACAGCGGCTCGGCCGATCCGCGATAGCCAGCGGCGCGGCAGCGGAAGTAGTTGGTGATCAGCAGGGCTCCGGCCATCACGCAGCCCGGAAAGAAGCCGGCCATGAACAGTTTGGAGATCGACACACTCTGGAACGTGCCGAATTTCTCGATGGCTTCCGGCGGGGCTTGCAGGCCCATGGCCGAGATGCCGAAGATCACCATCGGGATGGACGGCGGAATGATGATGCCAAGCCCACCCGAGGCGGCGGTGATCGAGGCGGCATAGCCCCGTGCATAACCCGCCCGAGCCATCGCCGGGATCATCAACATGCCGACAGCCGCCGTGGTGGCCGGGCCAGAGCCGGAAATCGCGCCGAAGAACAGGCAGGCGACCACCGTTGCCGCCGAAATGCCGCCGGTGAACGGCCCGGCAAGGGTTTCGGCCACGGCGATAAGGCGGCGCGACAGGCCTGCGGCCTCCATCAGGGCGCCGGCCAGAATGAAGGCAGGCAGCGCCATCAGCGGGAAGGCTCCGACCGAGGAAAACGCGATCTGCACCATCTTGATCGGGTTGTCGCCCAGATACAGCATGGCCGCCAGCGCCGAGACGCCCAGACCCACGGTGATCGGCGCCCCCAGCGCCATCAGCAGGAAAAAGGTGCCGAACAGGATTTCTACAAGAAGGCTATCCATCACACGCGCCCTCCGGCCACAGTATCGGGCATTGCCTCGATCTCCACCTTGTCGGGGTCACGCGGGTCGCGGCCCAGCACGAGCTTGATGTAATTCACTTGCAGGATGCGGATCGTCATCAGGGTGAAGGCGATGGGCAGGATCAGGTAGACCCATTTCATCTGCCACCCGAGGGTCTGCGCCTTCACAAAGGGCTTCAGCGCGTCGATGAAGCGGATCGACTGGATGATGAACACGATGTTGAAGCCGATCCAGAACAGATCGCCCACCGCCTCGATCAGCCGGGCCACATGGCGCGGCAGGCGGTTCAGGTGGAACGACACCCGGTTGTGCGCCGCCATGCGCGCCGCATAGCTTGCGCCGAAATAGGCAAACCAGATGAACATGAAGACCGACAGCTCTTCGATCCAGGTGACCGAGACGCCCAGAACCTGACGGGCGCTGATCTGGATGAACAGCAGCGTGACGAAACCGGCCAGAAGCGCGCGGCAGAGATAGCTTTCCAGCTTGTCGAGATGGTGCCAGAACGATGCCATGGGGAACCTCGTGCGATAGGGGGAGGGGGCCGGGCTGCGCGCCCGGCCAGGGGCATCACTCGACGGCGGGGCGGCCAAGCGCGGCCAGCACGCCGTTCAGCACCTCTTTGCCGCCGATCGTGTCATAGAATTTCGGCCAGACCTGCGTGGTGGCGCGTTCGATGAATTCGGCCTCGCCATCGGCCGGATCGCTGATTTCCATGCCACGGGCCTGAAGGTCGGTCTTGATCTCGGCTTCCTTGGCGCGCAGGAATTCCGCCGAGGCCGCTGTGGCCACCTTGCCTGCCTCGCTCACCGCCGCCTGTTCTTCGGGCGACAGCGACTGGAACAGCTGTTCCGAAACGATCAGCGGTTCGATGGAAAAGATGTAGCGGATGTTGGTGACATATTTCTGCACCTCGTCGAACTTCATCGCGTTGACGGTCATGTAGGGGTTGTCCTGCCCGTCGACGACCTTCTGTTGCAGGGCGGCAAAGGTTTCAGACCAGGCCATCGGCGTCGGGTTGATGCCCCAGGACTTGTAGGTCTCGATCATGATCTCGTTTTTCGGCACGCGGATCACCAGATCCTGAAGATCGGCGACGGTGGTGACGGGGTGCTTGGAATTGGTCAGCACCCGGAAGCCGGAATAGGCCCAGCCGATGATGCGCACGCCTGCATCCTCGACCGTGCGGTCGACCATCTGCTGGCCGATCTCGCCCTGGGTGATGGTTTCGGCCTCTTCCAGCGACAGGATCACATAGGGCAGCGTCAGCGTGCCGACCGAGGGCGAAAACGGCGTGATGTTGTTGATCGCGAGGATCGAGAAATCCAGCGTGCCGGTGGCGGCGGCGGTGACGGTATCCTGCTCGTCGCCCAGCTGGCCGTTCAGGAACAGTTTGGCGCTATGCGCGCCTGCGGTCTTTTCAGCCAGCGCTGCTGTGAAGGCGAGGCCAAGCGCCTCTTGCGTGCCGCCTGCGCCGTCACCGACAGCAACGCGGAATTCCCGCGCCGAGGCTGGAAGGGCGGCGGTGATCAGCAAAAGGGCGAGGGCGGTGCGGCGCAGTGCGCGAAAGTGAAATGTCATGGTTTCCTCCCAGAACGGCCGACTCTTGCGTTCGGCCCTGCGGCACATTGTCATCCGGGGTGGCTTCTGGTTATATCCAGTTTGGATCACATTTAAGTCCAGAGGCGCAGGATGCAGATTGCGGGCGAAATGGCGGTCGAGATGTTCCGCGTTGACAAGACGCAGCGCCGCCCGTTGCAGATGCAGCTTGCCGCCTCGGTCGTGGCGGCGGTGCTGGACACGCGGGCGCTGCCCGGCACGCGGATGCCCTCCACCCGGCAGATGGCGGCGCATCTGGGCATTTCGCGTCTGACCGTGACGCTGGTGTATCAAGAGCTGGTGGCGCAGGGCTATCTGGAGCCGCAGCCGCGGTCGGGCTTTGTCGTGTCGCAGAAGGTGCCGCACCGGCGACTGACGGCGGAAGATCTGCCCACACCGCAGCGCCCGGTCGACTGGCGGCAATGGCTGCCCGATCTGACCCGCCGCCGCCAGATCACCAAACCACGCAACTGGCGCGAATATCCCTATCCGTTCATCTATGGTCAGGCCGATCCACGCCTGTTCAACCACGCCGCCTGGCGCGATTGCGCGCGGCGGGCATTGGGGGCGCGCGAGTTTGCGGAACTGGCGGATGACCGGCTGACCCAGGATGATCCGGTGCTGGTCGATTACATCTGCCGCAACACCCTGCCGCGCCGGGGCATCCGCGCCCAGCCCGAAGAGGTGCTGATCACCCTTGGGGCGCAGAACGCGCTGTGGATCGCGGTGCAGCTGCTGGCCCGGCCCGACCGCAGCGCCGCGCTGGAGGATCCGGGCTTTCCCGATTTTGCCGAAACGCTGCGGCTGGCGCAGATGCCGATCCGCTATGTGCCGGTGGATGGCGAGGGGCTGAACCCCCATCTGCTCGACCCCGATACCGGGCTGGTGATGATCACGCCCAGCCACAACATCCCCACCGGGGCCACCATGCCGCTGGCCCGCCGCCACGCCCTGCTGGCCGCCGCCGATGCGCGCGATTTCCTGATCATCGAGGATGATTATGAATTCGAGATGAGCTTTCTGGAGCCACCCAGCCCCTCGCTCAAGTCGCTGGATCGGGCCGGGCGGGTGATCTATGTCGGCAGCTTTTCCAAATCGCTGTTTCCGGGGCTGCGCATCGGCTATCTGGTGGCCCCGGCCGAATTCGTGCGGCAGGCGCGGGCCTTGCGCGCGATTATGCTGCGCCATGCACCGGGGCATATGCAGCGGGTGACAGGTTATTTCCTCGCGCTTGGTTATTACGATGCGCATATGGTCAAGCTGCGCGAAACCTTCCGCCAGCGGCGCGAGGCGTTGGTGGCGGCACTGGCCGATACCCCGTTCGAGATTGCGGGTGCGGCACGGCACGGCGGCTCCAGCCTCTGGGTCGCCGGTCCCGAAGGGCTGGATTCGGCGGCGCTGGCGACGCGGCTGATAGATGTGGGCGTGCTGATCGAGCCGGGGCTGCCGTTCTTTGCCGACCCGCCCCAGATCTGCCGCCACTTCCGCATGGGCTATTCGTCGATTGCCGAAGGTGACATCCGTCGGGGCGTCGCCCTGATGGCACAAGCGGCGGTGTGAGTGATGTCGTGATTTGCATATGAATTACAATATCTTGCTGACCTCCAGTCTTGCAGACAAATTTGCCTGCAAGACTGTCTGCATCATAGCCGCGCCACACAAAACCGCCTGAGAGCGGATGTTTTCCGCCCCCCTCCCTGCGCCCCGTCACCCTTCAGGGGGCTAGCCGCGGGGCCGCCATGCGGGGGACAGTCCGTGCTGGCATGAGGCAGCAGGGGGCAGGGCGCAAATGACGATGCAGGCGCGGATCGACGCAATCAGAAACCAGCCGGTTCCGGCACAGAGGCTGTTGATCAACGGCCAGTGGCAGGAGGGGCAGGACGCTGCAACCCCGGTGGTTTCGCCGATTGATGGCCGGCAGATCACCACGCTTGCCACAGGCAGCCCCGATGATCTGGATCGCGCGGTTGCGGCGGCACGCGCCGCCTATGTCGCGGGTCATTGGTCGCGGATGCCGCCACCTGCGCGCAAGAAGATCCTGCTGGCGATTGCAGACCGGCTGGAGGCCGAGGCGCTGGACATCGCGGTGCTGGGGGTGCGCGACAATGGCACCGAAATGGCCATGGCACTGAAGGCCGAACCTCTGGGGGCCGCCGCCACCTTTCGGTATTACGCCGAGGCGCTGGACAAGATCTATGGCGAGATTGCCCCCACCGCGCCGGATGTTCTGGGCCTGATCCATCGTGGCCCGGTGGGTGTGGTCGGGGCCATCGTGCCGTGGAACATGCCGCTGATGATCGGCGCGTGGAAGCTGGCCCCCGCGCTGGCCATGGGCAATTCGGTGGTGCTGAAACCGGCCGAACTGGCCTCGCTGTCGCTGTTGCGGCTGGCGGCACTCTGCACCGACTGCGGCTTGCCGGACGGGGTGCTGAATGTCGTCACCGGCAAGGGGGCGGTGGTGGGCGCGGCCTTGGCGGGGCATATGGATGTCGATGTGCTGGCCTTTACCGGGTCGAACGGCGTCGGGCGGCAACTGCTGCTCGCCTCGGCGCAATCGAACCTGAAACGGGTCTATCTGGAGCTGGGCGGCAAAAGCCCCAACATCATCTTTGCGGATGCGCCGGATCTGGAGCGCGCGGCCAGGGTGGCGGCGCAGGCGATCTTTCGCAATGCAGGTCAGGTTTGCGTCGCCGGTTCCCGCCTGCTGGTCGAGGCGTCGGTGCATGATGCGGTGGTGGAACAGGTTGCCCGCCATGCGGCGGCCCTGCGGGTCGGGGATCCGCTGGATCTGACGACCGAGGTCGGTGCGGTGTGCTCAGAGACCCAGCTGCGTCAGAATCTGGCGCATGTCGCACAGGCCGAGGCGGAGGGCGCGCACAGGGTGACAGGCGGCGCGCGCATCCTGTCGGACACCGGCGGCACATATATGCAGCCAACGGTGTTTGACGGTGTGACCCCCGACATGACGCTGGCGCGCGAGGAGGTGTTTGGCCCGGTGCTGGCGGTGCTGCCCTTTGCGGATGAGGCCGAGGCGGTGCGGCTGGCCAATGACACGGTGTTCGGCCTCGCCTCGGCGGTCTGGACCGGCAATCTGTCGCGGGCGCATCGGATGGTCGGCGCGGTCGAGGCCGGGGTGGTGCATGTGAACACCTATGGCGGATCGGATCTGACAGTGCCGCTGGGCGGGCATCGCCAGTCGGGCAACGGGCATGACAAATCGCTTCATGCGCTCGACAAATATGTGAACCTCAAGACCGCCTGGATTCAGTTGTGACCCTGTGCCGTCGCCGCCGCCGTTCCCCTTTTGCGGGTATATCCGGCGGACAGCACCGCCCGATATAAGAACGGAAATGCCACAATAACGAACGGAGGATGTTGTGAAACCCAGGGTAACCAAACTCGGCCATGTCGGTCTGACTGTCCGCGATATCGACCGGACCATCGACTTTTACAGCAAATATCTCGGGATGCGGCTGACCGAGAAATTCGAATATGAAGAGGTCCGTCTGGGCCACGGCGTTGCCGTGCAGGCCGGGGCCTTCATCCGCTGTGACACCACGCACCATGAATTGTCGATCTTCAAGATGCGCAAGGACATCCTGCCCGATGATGCACCGGGCGCGCCGCGTTATGGCTATGGCCTGCACCATGTCGCCTTCGAACTGGGCTCGCCCGAGGATCTGAAGGGGCTTTACACCCAGATGCGCGACGACGGGGTCGAGATCGTCAATTGCCGCAAGGGCGGGCCGGGCAATCAGCCGCGCTTTTACGCCCGCGATCCCGATGGCAACCTGCTGGAGTTCTATTGGGGCATTGATCAGGTGGGCTGGGACGGCGCCTCGCGCCCCTATGACCCGATCGAGGAGATCGACATCCTCAGCTTTGATTTCGAGGCCTATGTCGAAACCCGCGAAATCAATGCGGCCGAGGCCCGCAAGACCATCCGTTCCGGGATCAATGGCTGATCCGGCACGTCCTGTCGATCCGGTCGGGGTCAGGCTTTCACGCCGAAAGCTTGGCCCCTATCGCCTTGGCGCAGGCCACCAGCGGCCCGGCCATGCTCATCAGGTTGGTGGCCCGGCTTTGCGGCACCAGAATCCCCACCGAGGCCTGCGCGATGCCATCGGCGCCGCAGACCGGCGCGGCCAGACCATGCACACCCAGCTGCAATTCATCGCGCGAATGGGCATAGCTCAGCGCCCGCACCTTCGCCAACCGTTGCAGCGCCGCCTGTCTTTCGGCATCGGGCAGCGGGGCCAATTGCCGTTCGATCACCTTGGCGGGCAGGAAGGCCAGCAGCGACCAGCCACTCGCCCCCCGGATCAACGGATGGCGCGAGCCGGGATTGTGGCGCACCACAACCACATGCGTCAGGTCCAGCGCCTGATCCAGAACCACCGCCTCGTCGTCGGCCAGGCCATGCAGAACCACGGTTTCGCGCATGTCGCGGGCCAGCCGGGCCATTTCGGGTTTGGCAAAGCTCACGATGCTGGGCTGGGCCTGCGCGGCCACGGCCATGGCGGCGGGGCCAAGCACATAACCGCCGGTGATCTTGATGACATAAAGCCGCCGCGCCAGGGTCGTCAGCAGGCGATGCGCCACAGTGCGGTTGATGTCGCACAGCCGCGCGCATTGCGTGGCCGAAACCGGGCCGTGCGCGGCCACGGATTCCAGCACGGTCAGCATCAGATCGCCGGTGGAGCTGATCTCGCTCATGTCGGCCCTTTCTGGCCAGAGGCCTGTCGCACGCCACCCCATGTTACCCGCCGCAGGGTTTGGGATGAAGTTCAAATATCGGCCATCACAGTTCGAAAATCGGAGAAACCATGAAACTCGTCAGCTATCAATCTTTCGGTCAGGCCCGTTTCGGGGCCGTGATCGGCGCAGGTATCGTGGATATGGCGCGGGCAAGTGCCGCCCTTGCCGCCACGGATGCGGCGATCCGACCGCTGCCCGCAACGATCGAACCGTTTCTGGCGCAAACGGATGTGCTGGATGCCTCGGCCCGTGCCGTGGTGACAGCGGCAGAGGCCGGGGCGCTGGATCTGTATTGCCTGCCGCTTGACGGAACCGTGCTGCTGCCGCCGGTGCCCCGCCCGACCAAGATCATCTGCGTGGCGCGCAACTATGCCGAACATGCGCGCGAGGCGGGGCTGCAAATCTCGGACATCCCGATCCTGTTCCCGCGCTTTGCCAATACCCAGATCGGGCAGGGGGCCCCCATCGTCGTGCCCGCCGTATCGCATCAACTGGATTGGGAGGGCGAGCTGGCGGTTGTGCTGGGGCGGGGCAGCCATGGCCGCCGCATCGGCAAGGCCGAGGCGATGGATCTGGTCTATGGCTACACGATCTTCAATGATGTGTCGGTGCGGGATTATCAGTTCCGCGTGACGCAATATACCGGCGGCAAGAATTTCCGCCATTCCGGCCCCTGCGGCCCCTATCTGGTGACCAAGGATGAAATTGCGGATCCGCACAAGGTGCAGATCGTGACCCGCATCAATGGCGTGCTGAAACAATCGGCCAATACCGACACGATGATTTTCGATATTCCGACGATCCTGGAACATATCGCTGATTTCATTGATCTGGAGGCGGGCGATCTGATCCCCACGGGCACGCCGGCCGGGGTCGGCTTCAAACGCAATCCGCCCGAGTTTCTGAAGGACGGCGATGTGATCGAGGTCGAGGTGACGGGCCTTGGCATCCTGCGCAACCCGGTGGTGAACGAGGCGGTGATCTGATGTCGCAAGAGCTGTTCAATGCCGGGCTGGCGATCCGCAAAGAGGTGCTGGGGGCAGAGTATGTGGAAAAATCTCTGGGCGCAGCGGATGATTTCAACCGTGATTTTCAGAACATCGTCACCGAATATTGCTGGGGCGCAAGCTGGGGGCGTAACGGCGCGTTGAGTCGCCGCGACCGCAGCCTGCTGAACCTTGTCATGCTGGGTGCGCTGAACCGCAGCGAGGAATTCAAGCTGCATCTGAAAGGGGCGCTGACCAATGGCTGCACCCGCGCCGAAATCCGCGACACGCTGATCCACCTCGCGATCTATGCGGGCATCCCGGCAGGGGTGGAGGCCTTCCGTCTGGCGCGTCAGGTCTTTGCCGAGCTGGACGCAACCGCCTGATCCTGCCCACTGCCACCTGAAACAACCCCTGCCGACCGCGAGCGTCGGCAGGGGCAAAGCCCGGCAGCCATGCCCGATCCGTCAGGCGGTGCTGCGCAGGGGGCCGGTGGCCGCAGTCTTCGGCACGATGCCCTCTGCCACCCATGCGTCAAACACCGCGAGGGCCGCCTGCGCAAATGCCGGGGCGTTGATGTGGCAATGCAATTCCGTGCGGGACACATGCGGGCCCAGACTGCTGCGCAAGGCGGCGTAAAACCGGGCCAGATCGTCCGGCGCATGGGCCACCTCGCCCGGGCAATCCCAAGCCTCGACGCCATGCAGCGGCATCAACATATGCACCGGCCCTTTCGCCCCATTCAGCCGGACCGCGATTTCGCGCGCGACATAGGCGCGTTCTTCGGCATTGATCGTCAGGGAGGAGATCAGCTTGTTATGCACATGACGCGGGCGGTTCTGGAAGGATTCCGGCAGCGGGGCCCAGGTCGGCCAATCCACCAGATCGGCGGCGCCGGGTGCCACGATCTGCGGCACCCCGGCAGCGCCCGCACTTTCCAGCCGGGTCGCACCGCTGTTGATGATCGACCCGAACAGGCCATTGTTGAATTCCTGCAGGCACAGATCGAACACCATCACCAGTTGCCCGCTGCCAGCCAGGGCCTCGAACGCGCGCCCCCCCATGCCGGTCGAATGGAAAATCGCAACCTCATAGCCGCGCGCCTCCAGTTCCGGCTTCAGGATCTTCATGTAACGCAGGCAGGCATTGCCCAGAGAGGTGATGCCGATCAGCGGGCGTGCGGGCGATGGCGGGCGGGCCGCGCGGGCCGCCCCCAGCACCGCCCCCGCCGCCTGCGCCAGCGTGGAGATGCAGAGCGCATTCAGCCCGTAAAGCCCGCCCGCCCACAGGATCATCTGCACATCGCTGGGCAGGCGCTCTGGCGCGATGATGGCGGAAAAGGCGACGGTGGAGACGATGTATTTCGGCACGCCCAGCGGCAAGGTCAGCGCCACATCCAAGGCAAGATCCGTTCCCATCGAGCCGCCAAGCGCGATCATGCCATCAAAGGCCTCCTGTTCATGCAGGCGCAGCGCCAGCGCACAGGCGCCACGGGCCATCAGCGCCATCGCGGTGTTTTCATCGCCCGAGGCGATGACCTCTGCGATGGACGCTCCGGCGGCCGCCGCCACGTCATGTTTGGAATGGCTGACCGGGTGCCGCGTGTCCCCCAGCACCGAGACATCAAGGCTGATGGCATGACCGCCCTGCTCGCGGATCACCGTTTCGATGAAGGCCAACTCATCGGCCTTGGTGTCATAGGTGCCGATGATCAGAATGGTTTTGGTCTGGGTCATGGTGTCCGCCTGCGCTGTCGTCCGGTCCCGGAGTGCGGGCCTTTCCGGCGCAGTATTGCGGCCCCCCCGACAGGGGCATAGCCCCGCAAAGGGTGACGCAGGGCGCGGTAGCGTCACCGGCAGAGGGTATGTCGCGCCGATCCGGCGGCGGCTAAGCTGCGGGCAAATCAGGAAAAGCAATCCGGGCCGCCCCGACATTCCTGCGGATTGCCGTCCGGGTGCCCGGCGCTGCCCCATCCCCTCAGGAAAGACCGACCTATGACCACGCCCTGTTCTGCCCTTGTTCTTGATTTTGGCGGGGTGATCTCGCGCACCATGTTTGAAACGCATGACCTTACGGAACAGTCGCTGGGCCTGCCACCGGGGACGCTGGGCTGGCGCGGCCCCTTTGCCCTGCCCGGCGCGGATCCGGTCTGGGAGGCGATGCAGGCCGGGCAGATCACCGAGCGCGACTACTGGATGCGCCGCATGGCCGAAACCGGCGCTTTGGTGGGCGAAGACTGGACGGAATTCCCGCAGTTCATTGCCCGCGCCCGGGGCAATGACCCCGCCGCTGTGATCCGGCCGGAGTTTCTGCATGCCATCGCCCGCGCCAAGGCGGGCGGCAAACGGCTGGCGATCCTGTCGAACGAACTGGACCTGTTCTACGGGGCGGGTTTCCGCGACCGGCTGCCGTTCATGGCCGATTTCGAGCTGATCGTGGACGCCACCTATACCGGTATCCTGAAGCCGGACCACCGCGCCTATGGCTTTGTCACCGACGGGCTGGGGCTGGCGGCGGCGGATTGTGTGTTTGTGGATGACCAGATGAAAAACATCCGGGGCGGGCAGGCGGCAGGCATGACATGCGTGGCGTTTGATGTGACCGATCCGGCCCGCAGCTATGCCGAGGCGCTGGCTCTTCTGGGTGTGTGACGGCCTGACCCGCCCTCTGAGCCACCTGTTCGATATCCGGGCGCTTTTTCACCCGGTTTCGGGCATCCCGTGCAGTCGCCGCTTGGAAGACCGCGGCGGATCCCCTTCAATATGACCATTCCATGATACTCCGGCACACGGGGCTCAGCAACAGGGGGGTATTCCAGATGCACGCAGAATCCACGCTCGGCGCCATGTCGGAAATGGTCTCCATCATCGGCGATCCCGCCTTCGGCGACCGCTTTTTCGGAATTGTGGAACGCATGATCGGGGCCGATCACTGCACCGTGTTCGTGTCGCATGGCGGCGGGGTACAGACGCTGGTGGCCGAGGCGCAGACCGATGCCGCCGCCGCACGGGTGCGTCAACTGGCCGGTCTTTACAGCGAGCGCGGCTATCGCACCGATCCGGTGTGGAACCGCGCGTCGCCCCGCCCGACAGAAACGGCGGTCCATGCCGAAGTGATCGCGCCAGGGTATTTTGCCGATCCGGCCTATCGGCGTGAATTCTATGAAAAACCCAACATCATGGAAGAGATTGCCCTGTCGGCAGAGGTCGGTTGCGGGCGGCGGGTCTATGCGAGTTTCTACCGCGAACAGGGGCGGGCGCGCTTTTCGGAAGCCGAGATTTCGGCCTTGCAGGCCAGCGCGCCGGTGACAATGCAGGTGCTGGCCAAACACGCGGACCTCACACATGCCGTGGCTGCGCCCAGCCGGTCGCTGTCGCGCGAAGACCTGCTGCGGCGTGTGCAGCAAGCGATGATGGACGAGAACAGCCTGCTGACCCAGCGCGAGGCCGAAGTCTGCACCGGGATCGTGCTGGGATACACCATTCTCGGGCTGAGCCTGAATATGGGGATCAGCGTGAACACCGTGGCGACCCATCGCAAGCGGGCCTATGCGAAACTGCGCATCTCCAGCCAGAACGAGCTGTTTGCGCATTATTTCTCGTTGGTCGAAAACCTGTCGTGATCTGCGCCGGGCTGCCGCCCGTCACCCGCGATACTGGCGGGCCAGCTGCCGCAGGGCGGTGGCAAACAGCGTCACATCGATGCCGACACCGACGAAATTCGCCCCTGCCGCCGTGCAGTCGGCGATGAAGCCCGCATCGGTGCTCAGCACCCCGGCGCTGCGTCCGGCGGCGCGGATCCGGCGCAGCGCGTCGAGCACCGCCGCCTTCACCTCGGGGTGGCCGGGGTTGCCCAGATGCCGCAGATCCGCGGCCAGATCCGACGGGCCGATGAACACGCCATCCACCCCCGGCACCGCCAGAATATCGTCCAGCGCCGCGAGGCCCGCCCGGCTTTCCACCTGAAGCAGCAGGCAGATCTGCGCATTGGCGCTGGTCAGGTAATCCGGGATTGCCGCAAAGCGCGAGGCGCGGGCCAGGGCAGAGCCGACACCGCGGATGCCTTCGGGTGCATAGCGGGTGGCGCGCAGAATCGCTTCGGCCTGCGCCCCGGTTTCCACCATCGGCACCAGCAGCGTCTGCGCGCCGATATCCAGCGCCTGTTTGATCTTGGCCGGATCATCATCGGGCAGGCGCAGGATCGGCACCGGGCCTTTGCCCTCGATCACCGCCAGTTGGGCCGACAGCGAGCGGATGTCGTTGGGCGCATGTTCGCCATCGATCAGCAGCCAGTCGAAATCGGCACTGGCGGCAATTTCGGCGGCATAGGCATCGGCCAGACCGAGCCAGATGCCATGCAGCACGTCGCCTTTTGCAAGGCGGTGTTTCAGCGTGTTCACGGGGGCAGGCATGGGCACCTCAGAAGCTCAGGGAAACATGGCCGAAGCGGCCGAAATCGGCGGCAAACCGGCTGCCGGGCGGGGCCTCGATGGGGCGGATGAAGCTGCCCGACAGCAGGATGTCACCCGCCGCGATGCCCTGACCATACCGCGCCAGCCGATGTACCAGCCACAGGATGCCGGTGACCGGATCGTTCAGCACGCCCGCGCCCAGCCCGGTTTCCTCCACCACGCCATCGCGGCTGACAATCGCCCCGATCCAGCGCAGATCGAAGGTCTCGACGGCATGGCGCTGCGGCCCCAGCACGATCCCGGCATTGGCGGCATTGTCGCTGACGGTATCAAAGATCACCCGCGCGCGGCCTGTGGCCGGATCGGCGCGCAGGATGCGGGTATCGAGGATCTCAAGGCTGGGGGCCACGTAATCGGTGGCGGCCAGCACCTCGTCGCGCGTGACCTGCGCCCCCGCAAGCGGTGCCTTCATCACAAAGGCAATCTCGGCCTCGATCCGCGGCTGGATGAACCGGCCCGGCGGGATGGAGGCGCCATCGGCAAACAGCATGTCGGCCAACAGCACCCCGGAATCCGGTGTGGTGATGTTCAGCGCAGTTTGCATGGCGCGCGAGGTCAGGCCGATCTTCCAGCCGATCACCCGCCCGCCCGCCGCCTGTTTGCGCGCAACAAGGGCTGCCTGCACCGCATAGGCATCGTCCAGCGTGATCGCGGGATAGAGCAGCGACAGCAGCCCGCATTGGCGGCCCGTCAGCTCGGCCTGCAACAGCATTCCGGCAGCGGCGTCGATCTGATCGGGGGTCATCATTCGTCGGCCACCCCATTGCGCAGCAGGCCGATGCCCGGCACCTCTACCTCGACCACATCACCGGGGCAGAGCCAGACCGGCGGATCAAACCGCGCGCCTGCGCCGGTGGGCGTGCCGGTCACGATGATGTCACCCGGCACCAGCGTGGTGAAGGTCGAGATATAGGCGATCTGCCGCGCCACCGGAAACAGCATCCGCCCGGTGCGGTCGCTTTGCCGCACTGCGCCATTCACCCGTGTTGTCAGTTCCACATCCACGATCTGCGCCGGATCGGTGAAGGGCACCAGCCACGGCCCGATCGCGCCCGAGGCATCCCAGTTCTTGCCCTGCGTCACGTTGAATTTCGCATGGCGCACCCAATCGCGGATCGTGCCTTCGTTGCACAGGGTCAGCCCCGCGATATGCGACAGCGCCTGATCTTCAGCGATGCGGCGGCCGCCCCTGCCGATCACCACCGCAATCTCGCCCTCGTAATCCAGTTGCGGGCTTTCGGGCGGGCGGATCAGCGGCGCGCTATGGCCGGTAAAGCTGCGGGCAAAGCGCGGGAACAGGCTCATGTTCGGGGGCGCGTCCTGCCCGTCCTTGTATTCGGCATTGCGGTCAGGAAAGTTGACGCCGACGCAGATGATCTTTTCGGGGTCGGGCACCGGAATGTCATGGCGATAACTGCCATCGGCATGGGTGATGGCGCGGCCCTCTGCGGCGGCCAGAACCTGCCCGATGGCCTGCGCCTCGATCACGTTGCGCAGGGTTTTCCACTGCGGAAACGCATCCGACAGCGCGATGACGCCGCCCGGCGCGGTGACGCCCCAATGCTGGCTGCCGGTGGCGGTAAAGGTGACAAGGTTCATGCGGTGCCCCTGGGGCAAAATGGTTTCAGATCATCATCACGCCGATGGCGCAGCAGGGTCACGGCGCGATGATGGGTTGCGCTGTCAGATCGCTGTCGACCAGCGCCGCCCCGTCAAAGGCAGACCCCAGTTCAAACCAGCTGCGCGGTGCGGGGGCACCCCAGAGCGTCTGGCGTTGCGGGTCTTTCAGATCCCATTTGATCGGTTCCAGATCCGGGTCGCAGGTCTGGTAATCGGAGCAATAGATCTCGGTCCGGTGGCCGTCGCGGTCGCGGATATACAGGAAGAAGGCGTTGGAAATGCCATGCCGCCCCGGCCCGCGTTCGATATTGTCAAGATAACCCGAGGTTGCCATCAGATCCATCAGGTCGATGATGTTCAGCGGCGTCGGCACCCAGAAGGCGGTGTGGTGCAGGCGCGGCCCGGTGCCATTGGTAAAGGCGATGTCATGCACGCCGCCCTTCCGGTGCATCCAGGCCGCCCAGATGCGCCCGCTGTCCTCGTCGGCGGTATATTCGGTCACGCGAAAGCCCATCTCGCCATAGAACGCGACGGCGGCGTCGACATTGGCCGAGAACAGGTTGAAATGGTCGATGCGCAGCGGTTTCACGCCACGATAGAGCTTGTATTGCTGGTGGATCGGCGGCAGCCGGTCCATTGCCGCATAGAACTCCAGCGGCACGCCCCAGGGATCGCGCGTCGCCAGAACCCGGCCCATGAAGGGGCGGCTGATCCAGGCGGTGGGCAGGCCCCTGGCGCGGAACCAGTGTTCGGCGCGGTCCAGATCCTCCTCGGACCAGACCTTGAACCCCAGCACCCCGACCGAGCCTTCCCCGGATTTGCGCAGGATCATGCAATGGTGGCCGCGTTCCTCCATCGCGCGCAGATAGATGCTGTCGGCATCCTCATGCGTCACTTGCAGGCCCAGCGTGTCGACATAATAGCCCCGGCTCCAGGCCAGATCGGTCACGCGCAGTTCGACATGCGACAGGCGGACGATGTTGAAGGGCGGGGTCAGGGTTGGTGCGGGAAGGGGCATCGGGGTTCCTCAGCTAACGGGGAAATCAGGTCCGGGGGCGGACTGGGCTAGGGGGCGCTCAGGCGCCCAGCCGGGGGATCGTGTGCGCGCCAAGCGCGAAGGCGGTGTTCTTGGTTTCCATGTAGAATTCGAATGACCAGTCGCCGCCGTCGCGGCCAATGCCGCTGGCCTTCACCCCGCCAAAGGGCGTGGGCAGATGGCGCACGTTTTCGCTGTTGACCCAGACCATGCCGGCCTCCAGCCCGTCGCTGATGCGCAGCGCGCGGGTCAGGTCATTGGTCCAGACATAGCCGGTCAGCCCGTAGGCCACGCCATTGGCGATCTTCAGCGCCTCGGCCTCGTCGGCAAAGCGGATGGAGGTGAGGAAGGGGCCGAACACCTCTTCCTGCGCGATGCGCATCTCGGGCGTGGCATCGGTGAACAGGGTGGGGCGGATGAACCAGCCCGCATCGCCCTGCCGGGTGCCGCCCACCGCCAGCGTGGCGCCATCCTGTTTGCCGATCTCCACATAACCCGCCACCTTGTCGAAATGGGTCTGGTGGATCAGCGGGCCGATTTCGGTGGCGGGATCAAGCGGATGCCCGACCTTGAGGCTGTTCACCCGGTCGATCAGCTTGGCGTGGAAAGTATCGGCAATGCTGTCCTGCACCAGCAGGCGCGAGGACGAGGTGCAGCGCTCGCCGTTCAGCGAATAGATCATGAAGATGGCGGCATCCAGCGCGCGGTCCAGATCGGCATCCGCAAACACGATGCAGGGGTTCTTGCCGCCCAGTTCAAAATGCACCCGCTTCAGGGTCTCCGATCCCTGCCGCATGATCATGCTGCCGGTGCGGCTTTCACCGACAAAGGCGATGGCCTTGATGTCGGGATGTTCGGTCAGCGCGCGGCCCGCGCCTTCGCCCATGCCGTTCACTAGGTTCAGCACCCCGTCGGGTAGGCCTGCGTCGCGGCAGATTTCCGACAGGAGCCGGGCTGTCAGCGGGCTGAACTCGGCGGGTTTGTGGACCACGGTGCAACCCGCCGCAAGCGCCGGCGCGATTTTCCAGGTGGAGAGCATGAACGGCGTGTTCCACGGCGTGATCACCCCTACCGGCCCGATCGGCTTGCGCGAGGTGACATTCATGTGGTCCTTGGTTGGCAGCGCCTGCCCGTCGCGCGCCGAAGGTGCCAGATCGGCAAAAAAGCGGAAATTCTCGGCACCGCGCAGCGCCGCCTTGGACATGAAGCGCCAGGCCTGCCCGGTATCCCAGCATTCGCACAGCGCGATTTCTTCGGCGCGCTCTTCGATCAGATCGGCGATGCGGTGCAGGATTGCCTTGCGTTTGGCCCCCTCCATCGCCGCCCAGGCCGGAAAGGCGTCTTTCGCGGCTTTTGCGGCGGCGTCGATGGTGGCGGCATCACCCAGCGCCACCTTCGCGATCAGGCTTTCATCCACCGGCGAGCGGGTTTCGAACCATTCAGCCCCGGCCACATCCTGCCCCGCGATCAGGTTCAGGATGCCGTTGTCGCGAAAGCGCGCAAGGTGGCGGTCCAGTGTGGCCAGATGGGTGGCGAGGGCGGTCGCAGAGGCGGTCATTGGGTCTCTCCCGGCAGGTAGCGGCGGATGGACGAGGTTTTCGGCGAAAGGGCGGGGTCGATCTCGCGCAGCTCGAACGACAGCATAAAGGATGAGGTGGCGAGCAGGTCGGCACAGAAGGCCTCGGCGGCGGCAAAGATCTGCGCGGTGGCCAGCGCCTTCGCCTCGGGGCTGCGGCCCGCGCGCAGACGCAGCGAGATATCGAGGAAGGCGTGATCGGGATTGCCATCCGCGATCACCACATGGGTGCAGGCGGTGCCCCGGAGGCGCAGGCCCGCGAGCGGCAGAACCCCGGTGGCCACGGCGGCATCGCGCAGCGCGCGGCACAGCCCCGCCACATCCAGCCGGGGTTCGAGATTTGGCGAATAGTCGATCTGGATATGTGGCATCCGATCCTCCCTGATACTTGCTTTGTTAAATATAATACTTGCTCTGTCAACTAATTTTCGGCCGGGGTTGAGCCTTTCGGCGAAAGCCGCGATAACCCTTGCATGACCGAACCCGCCCGCCCCCTTCGCCAGACCCGCCGGTCGCTGCCCATTGCCCTGCTGCGCGCACGCGAAGCGGTGATGGGGCCGATCCGGGAAATGCTGGCCACCTCAGGCGTGAACGAACAGAAATGGCGGGTGCTGCGGGTGTTGCAGGAAAAAGGCCCGCAAGATCTGAGCCTTGTGGCGGCAGAGGCGTGCCTCTTGCTGTCCAGCCTGACGCGCATGGTCCGCCCGATGGAAGAGGAGGGCCTGATTGCCCGCCACACCCCGCCCGAGGACCGGCGCAAGACCATCATCGCCATCACCGAAGCGGGCGAGGCGCTGGTGCGCGCCCATGCGGCGGAAAGTGCCGCGATTTTCGCGCAGATCGAGGCGGAGTTCGGGGCCGAGCGGCTGGAGCAACTGCTGGACCTGTTGCAGGATCTGCAGGCGCTGGACCTGCGGCAGCGGCGTCAGCCCTGACCGGACGGCGCTGGGGTCAAAGCCTCTGCGCCCTGTTCAGACCGGATGATTCGGCCCCGCTAGCCTTCCCTCCGCGTCACAAATAGGCGTCTGACAGGCGCTGGCGGTCGGCGCGCACCATATCGGGATGCACGGACAGGCGCACTGTGCCCTTGCGCAGCACCACGACATGCGCGGCCAGTTGTAGTGCCACTTCCACGAATTGCTCGACCAGCAGGATGCCGATGCCACGCGCGGCCAGATCTGCAACCACCCGGGTCAGGCGTTTGACGATCAGCGGCGCAAGGCCCAGCGACATCTCGTCGATCAGCAGATAACGCGGGCGGCACATCAGCGCGTGACCGATGGCCAGCATCTGTTGCTGCCCGCCCGACATGGTGCCCGCCATCTGCCGCTTGCGCTCGGCCAGTTCGGGGAAGATCGCCCAGACCTCGGCCATCACGCCGTCAACCGCGCGGGCGGGCAGCAAGGCCGCCGCGACGCGCAGGTTTTCCTCGACCGTCAGCGCGGTCAGCACCTGATGGCCTTCGGGCACAGCGGCGATGCCTGTGGCGCGGATCCGGTCGGGGCGGGCGGCGGTCAGATCCTGCCCGTCGGCCCGCACCCGCCCGCCGGTCACGGGCAGCAGCCCCGCCACCCCCAGCACCAGTTCCGATTTACCGGCACCATTGGCCCCCAGCAGCGCCGTCACCTTGCCGGGGGCGACGGTCAGGCTGACGCCATCCACCACCGTCTTGCCCTCGCGCGTTACCTTCAGGCCGGTCAGTTCAAGCATGGTCCACCCCCAGATAAGCGGCCTTCACCGCCGGATCGTCCAGCACGGCGCGGGTCGGGCCAAAGGCAATGCGGCGGCCAAAATCCAGCACCAGCGTGTCGGCGCAGATCCGGGTGATCAGATCGACATCATGGTCGATCACCAGCACCTGCGCGCCGCAGATCTGCGGCAGCCGCAGGATCAGATCGCCCAGACGGGCGGTTTCGTCCGGGGTCAGCCCGCCTGCGGGTTCGTCCAGCAGGATCACCCGGGGCCGCCCGGCCAGACAGCGCGCCAGATCGGTCAGCCGTCGTTCAAAGCTGTTCAGCGCGGCCCCCGGCGTGGCGCGCAGCGCGGTGATGCCCGCAACCTCCATCGCCTCTGCAGCCTCGGCCCGCCGCGCGCTGCGTGACAGCGGCAGATTGTCGGTCATGGCCAAGATATTCTCCCACACGGTCAGATCATCCGCGATCTGTTCGCGCTGAAAGCTGCGGCGCAGGCCCCAGCGGGTGCGGCGATGTGGCGGCAGGGCCAGCAGGTCGGTGCCATCCACCAGCACCCGGCCCGACGCCGGGGTCAGAAAACCCGACATCACGTTCATCGTGGTGGTCTTGCCCGCGCCATTCGGGCCGATGATGCCCGAAACCGGGGCGGTAAAGCGCGCCGAGATGGCGTCCAGCGCCACAAGCCCGCCAAAGCGCAGCGTCAGGGCGTCAAGCGCGATCATGCCGTGCCTCCCGTGACAACAGGGCCGCAATCTGGCCGCCGATCCCGTCGGGGGCGGTGATGACGGCGTGCAGCAGGGCGGCGCCAAAGAACACCAGCGCCAGATCAGCATCCACGCCCCAACTGTTCAGCAGGCCGGGGGCCACGCGATACAGGATGGCGGTCAGGATTGCGCCATACCAGAACCGCGCGCCCCCCACGATCACCAGCGCGAACAGCAGCACGCTTTCGCTGGCGCGGAAGGTCGAGGCATCCAGCAGACCCAGGCTTGCCGCCAGCAAGCCGCCGCCCAGCCCCGCCAGCAGCCCCGACAGGCCAAAGGCCCAGGTTTTGTAGAGTGTGACATTGACACCCGAGGCCAGTGCCGCCGCCTCGGACCGCCGGATCAGCGCCCAGGCCCGGCCCGGCGCGGTGCGGCGATGCGCCTCGATCAGCAGAAAGCCAAGCGCGGTGACGACCAGCGCATAACGCAGAAAGGCGGGATCGCCGGTCGCCAGTACGGGCCGCCGCATCGGTGCGGAAAACGAGGTGCCGACGCCCCAGAAGCCGGGGCCGCCATTGGGAAACTGAAAGGCGGTGAACACCACCTCGAACCCGCCCGCCACCATCAGCGTGACCAGTGCCAGATACAGCCCTCGCATCCGGAGCGCGGGCAGCGCCAGCGCCACGCCAAGCGCCGAGGCCGCCATGCCGCCAAGCGCCAGATTGATCTCGAACGGCAGGGCGGTGGCGTGGTTGAGCCGCAGCGTCACCCAGCCGCCCACGCCCATCAGCGCCACCTGCGCAAGGCTGACCATGCCCAGCCGGGCATACATGAACCCCGCGCCCATGGCGGCCAGCGCGAAACAGGTGGTGGAGGTGAAGATCTTCACCCATTGCCCGCCTGCCAGTGCGGGCAGCAGGCCAAGGATCAGCGCGGCAGTACTCAGGGCGGTGATTTGGGATGGGCGCATCAGTCCTCTCCGGCAAAGGTCAGGCGGCGGCCCCGGTTCATCGCCACCAGCACCAGCACGGCAATGACAAAGGGCGCGACCGGGCGAATGGTCTTGAACAGGTCGGACAGCGTCAGCAGGCTTTCGATCACACCCATGGCCAGCCCGCCCAGCAGCACATCGGGCAGCGACTGCATCCGCCCGGCGATGGCGGCGGCAATGCAGGGGATGACAAGGAAGGTGATCACCGCAGGCTCCAGCCGCACCAGATCGCCGAACATCAGCCCGGTAAAACCGAACAGCAGCCCCGAAAGCGCCCAGGCCACCGTCTCCACCCGCGCGACCTGCACGCCGATCAGCGCGGACAGGCGGCGGTTGCCCGCCAGCGCCCGCATCTGCAAACCGATCCGCGTGCGGTTCAGCCCCAAGGTGATCAGAACCACCGCCAGAATGGCGAAGCCGATCACCAGCAGCCGGGTCAGCGTGACGCGCAGCCCCAGGATCATCACCGCCGTCTTGTCGGTCGGCAGTTCGAACTTGCGTGGATCGTCGGACCACAGGAACGACGCCGCTCCCAGCAGCACCAGCGCAAAGCCAAGGCTGGCCACCGCCTTGACCACCGGCTCGCGCCATTCCATGCGTGGCGCGATGCCCCGGCCATAGCCGACCGCCAGCGCGACCGACAGGCCCAGCCCCAGAGCCCAGGCCAGCGGCGCGGGCAGGCCCCATTGCACCAGTTGCCAGGCCAGCATCACGCCCGCCATGCCGATGGCGCCCGCCGCAAGGTTCAGCACGCCGGTTGCGCGATAGAGCAGCACCAGCCCGATGCCCCCCAGCGCATAAAGCGAGCCGACGGCCAGCCCCGACACCACGAACATGCCGACCACCGGCACGGGTTTGCCCCAGCCCAGCCAGACGGCCAGCCCCAGACAGGCCGCACCCCATAGGGCCAGCGATTGCAGGAGATCCCGCATATACCATCCTTTCCGAAAGGGGTGCCCCCACGGGGCACCCGGCATGGGTCAGCGCAGGCCGAGCGCGGCTTCCTGTTCCAGGATCGGCGCGAAATAGGGGCTGTCATATTCATAACAGTCGCGCACCGTCTCGAACCCGTCGCCCTTGACCACGACCATGGTGCCCGCATGGTTCGGCATGTGTCGGTCGGCGGTGCCGACGTAATAGGGGCCGCAGGTCAGATCGGAGGTATAGCCATTGATCGCGGTGATGGCCGCCGTCACCGCCGCGCGGTCATCCAGCTGCGCCGGATCCAGCTTCAGCGCGGTTTCCACGAAATACCGCGCCGCCAGATAGCCCGACTGGCTGAAGGTGTCGCGCGGTGCCCCTGCGGGCGCATGGGCATCCATCACCGCCAGCCAGTTGGTCGCATCCGGCCCGCCCTTGTCCCATGGCGTCAGTTCGGCATTGATGAACATCTTGCCGTCCCAATAGGGCCCCAGTGCCGCCGGCACCGTGCGGTCATAAAGCGGGGTGGACGAGGCCCATTGATAGGCATCGCCGAGGCCCTGTTCCTCTGCCGCCTTCAGAAAGGCGATGGCGAGGCCCGCAGGCAGGTTCACCACCATGGTATCGGCCCCGGTCGCCACCGCCTCCAGCAGGCCCGAATTCACATCCGGGCTGGCCGGGTTCAGCAGCACCGACGATCCGGTCAGGCCCTTTGAGGCCATATATTCCTCCATCGCGCCGCAAGACCAGTTGCCGACATTCGGAATGGTCAGGCCGATGCAGACGGCGTGCTGTGCCGCCTTTTCCTCGACCATGTATTGCGCCGCCCCGATGGTCGAGGGCAGCGGCCCCTGATTGGTCGACACGATGTTCGGGGATTCAAAACATTCCGAGACGGCACAGCCCGCCGCCATCGCCATGATGCCCTCGGCCTTGTAGGTCGGCGCATTCACCGCCATTTCGACGAACGACCCGTTGCCGACCATGGCCACCACCTTGTCATCGGTCAGCAGTTTCGAGGCCGCCTGTGCCGCCAGTTCGGGGTTCCACTGGTCGTTTTCCACCAGATAGGCAATGGGCCGCCCGTTGAGGCCGCCATTGGCATTCACACAATCGAAATAGGCGCGGGCGGCGGTGGTGGAGGACGAAAAATCCCCCGGCGCGGCATTGCCATGGATGCCGCCCACCTTGACCGGCACGCCGGTTGCGGGCTGTCCGGTGCCCGCGCCACAGACGGGCGCGGCCAGGGCTGTGCTGCCGATCAGGGCCAGCGTGATCGTGCCTGCGGCAAGCAGGATAGGGTTCGTCATGGTCTCTCCTCCCAGATCGAGACGTTTGCGGGGCGCGGTTCAGGCCGCCGCCACCTTGTGCTGCGCGGTGATGAACCGCGCGGCGCGTTCGGCAATCATCATGGTCGGCGCATTGGTATTGCCGGAAATCAGCGTCGGCATGATGCTGGCATCGGCCACACGCAGCCCGGTCACGCCCCGCACCCGCAAGGTGCCATCCACCACGGCCAGCGGATCGCCGTCCGGGCCCATCTTGGCGGTGCCGCAGGGGTGGAACACGGTCTTGGCGGTCTGGCGCACATAGTGGCGCAGCGCTTCGGGGTCGTTCTCGACGCCCGGTTCGGGCAGGGCGCGGCGTTTGATCAGCTTTGCCAGCGCCGGGGCCTCCAGGATGCGGATCGCCAGTTGCACGCCGCGCACCAGCACCTCCAGATCGTCGCTGTCGCGGAAACTGGCGGCATCGAACAGCGCCCGGTCGCGCGGATTGGCCGAGCGCAGCCGCACCGTGCCGCGCGATTTGGGCCGCAGGAAGCAGGGGCCGATGGCGATGCCGTGTTTCTGGATCGGGGCGCGGTCGGCCCAGCCGACCATGAAGGGGATGACGTGGAACTGCACATCCGGCTGCCCCTTGCCCGACACATCGGCAAAGCCGCCCGATTCCACCACATTCGAGGTCATCAACCCGCTGCGGCTGGTCAGGTATTGCAGGAAATGCCGTGCGGCGCGCAGCCCCTTGTCCTCACCCAGAAAGCTGATCGGATCATGGGTTTCGCCCTGCACCGTGCTTTCCAGATGGTCCTGATAATTCTCGCCCACGCCGGGCAGATCGGCCACGACCGCGATGCCATGCGCTTGCAGATGCGCGCCCGGCCCCACGCCCGACAGCTGCAACAGGCGCGGTGTCTCGATCGCTCCTGCACAAAGCACCACTTCGCGCCGGGCCAGAATCCGCGTGCCATCCTCCAGCTGCACCCCTGTGGCGGCCCGGCCCTCGAACAGCACGCGCGCCACGCGGGTCTGCGTGCGGATCGTCAGGTTGCCGCGCCCTTCGGCCTTGCGCAGAAAGGCCTGCGCCGCCGACCAGCGCCGCCCGTCATGGGTGGTGGATTGATAGAAGCCCACGCCGTCCTGCTGCGCGCCGTTGAAATCGGGGTTATAGGGCAGGCCCGCCTCTTGCGCCGCGCGGATGAAGGCGCGGCTGAGCGGGTGCTTGAACCGCGCCTCTGACACATGCAATTCGCCGCCGGTGCCGTGGAAGGCATCGGAATGGACCATGTTGTCTTCCAGATCCCGAAACACCGGCAGCACATCGTCATAACTCCAGCCCCGGTTCCCGAGCTGCGCCCAATGGTTATAGTCATTGGCATGGCCACGCACATAAAGCATGGCATTCACCGATGAGCCGCCGCCGATGACATGGCCCTGAATGACCACGCTGTCGCGGTTGTTCACATTGGGATCCTTTTCTCCGACATAGGCCACGATGTCGCGGCCCTTTTCGATCACCTTGAAGAAGGTGGACGGGATATGGATCCAGGGGTGGCTGTCACGCCGTCCGCTTTCGATCAGCAGAACCCGATGTGCCGGATTTTCCGACAGCCGCGCCGCCATCACACAGCCGGACGAACCACCGCCGACGACGATGAAATCAAAATCGTTCATGGGCGGCTCCTCAGCAGAACACGGTTTGCAATTCGGTCATTTCGGCCAGACCCTGCTCGCCGAATTCGCGCCCGAAGCCAGAGCGTTTCACACCGCCAAACGGCGCATTGGGCTGGATCGCGCCATGCCGGTTCACCCAGACCGACCCGCAGTCGAGCCGCAGCGCGATGTCGCGGGCGCGGTCGGCATCGCGTGACCAGACCGACCCGCCCAGCCCGTTGTCGCTGTCATTCGCGGCCGCCACCGCCTCTTCGACATCGTGGTAGCGGATGATCGGCAAGGCCGGACCGAACTGTTCTTCGACGATCAGCGGCGCATCGGCGGGCAGATCGGCCACCAGTGTCACCGGAAAGAACAGCCCGTCATCGGGCGCGCCACCCAGCAAGACAGTGCCGTCGCGCGCGGCATCGGCCACCAGCCGCGCCACCTTGTCGAACTGCATCCGGTTGTTGATCGGGCCAAGCGCCATGCCCTCCACGATGCCATCGCCCATCGGCACCGTGCGGGCATAGGCCACCAGCGCATCACAGACCGCATCATGCAGGCTGTCATGCACATATAGCCGTTTCATCGCGGCACAGGTCTGGCCATTGTTGATGAAAGCGCCCCAGAACAGGCCTTCGGCAATCGCCGCCGGGTCACAATCGGGCAGGACGATGCCCGCATCATTGCCGCCCAGCTCCAGCGTCAGGCGTTTCATCGTGGGCGCGGCCCCCTGCATCACCCGCGTGCCGGTGGCGCAGGAGCCGGTGAACACGATCTTGCCGATCCCCTCATGGGTGGCCATCGCCGCACCGATATTGGCCAGCCGGTCATCGCTGGTCACCACATTCAGCACGCCGGGCGGCAGCAGGGTGTTCAGGATCGCCACCGTGCGCAGGGTGGACAGTGGCGTATAAGGCGAGGGTTTGATCACCACGCAGTTTCCGGCCCTGAGCGCGGGCAGGATGTGCCAGATGGCAATCATCACCGGCCAGTTCCACGGCGTGATCGAGCCGACGACGCCGATGGGTTTGTGATGCAGCTCGATCCGCCCGGCACTGTCATCCTGGATCACCGCCATCGGCAAGGACAGGCTGGCGGTATGCCCGGCCCAGGCCTGCGCACCGCCCATTTCGAACCGGGAGCCGAGCGCGCCCAGCGGTTTGCCCTGTTCCAGCGTGATCAGGCGGGCAATCTCCTCGGCATGCTCGCCCAGCTTGCCCGCCAGCGCGGCACAGGCGGCGGCGCGCTGGTCATCGGGCAGGGCGGCCCAGCCCGGAAAGGCAGCCCGCGCCGCCGCCACCGCCGCATCCAGATCGGCCAGTGTCGCATTGGGGGCATGGCCCACCACCGCGCCGCTGGCCGGATTGTGAACGGCAAAAACATCGCGCCCGGCGACCTGACGGCCGCCGATCGTCATGCTGAAATCCAGCATGGCATCCTCCCTCGAAATTCCCTGCGCTCAGGCTGCGGCACAATGCCGCGCAATTCTTGGACTGGCGCGACGGCAAAGACGGACTCGGGCGACAGGAGGCGATATACTTAACCTGTTCAATTTTGCATTTGCAGCAAGGCCGCGCGCTGTCGCATGATCTTCACATGCTGACGCGAATCCGTGCATCCGAACTTCCGGTCGACCAATTTCACGCCGATCTTCACCGGATCTGTGGCCAGTTCGACCTGCGCGCCGCCGATGCGCGCGGGCGGATGCGCGGCGGGGTGCATCTGGAGGAACGGGCCGGCATCGAATGCGCGCATGTCGCTGCCGATGTGCAACAGGTGTTCCGGTCGTCGCGCCAGATCCGCAAGGACAATGGCGAGAATTACTTTCTGATCCTTCAGGAAGAGGGGCGCGCGCTGATGAACCAGAACGATGTCGCCTGCCTGCTGCACCCGGGCGACATGGTGCTGATCGACAGCGCCTGCCCGTCGGAATTCACCTTTTTCGGCCATTACACCCGGCAGCTGTCGCTGCATCTGCCGCGCGCCGAAATGCACGCGCGTTTCGGCTATGATTTGATCCGGGGGGGCATCAGCCTGCCGCGCCATGATCCGACCAATACCGCGCTTTGCGCCGTGCTGGGCAAGGTGTTTTCCGCCCCCGACAATGCCGCGACCCAGGGTTATCTGCGCGAGGCGATGTTCGGGCTGATCGGTGCAATGCTGCACGAACGCACGGGCCACGAAGGCTTTGCGGGCATCGACAGCGATATTGGCGGCGCGCGGGCGCTGGCACAGGGGCAGGCCTATATCGACGCGCATTACCGCAATCCCGATCTGACGATTGCCGATATTGCCGAGGATCTGGGCATGTCGCTGCGCCAGTTGCAGCGCGGCTTTGCCGCCATCGGCACCACCCCCACCAAATATCTGCTGGTGCGGCGGATCGAACATGCGCGGCGTGGCCTTGATGACCGCCGCGCCGGGCGCCGCGCCGATCTGATTTCCTCCATCGCCTATGAGGCGGGGTTTTCGGATCTCAGCTATTTCCAGCGCTGTTTCCGCAAGGCCTTTGGCACCAGCCCCAAAGGCTATGCGCTGGGGCTGACCACAGAAGACACCACCGAGGATGAGGCCGATTTTCCCGTGCAGTAAGCGCGCGCTACGGGCGCGGCAGCGTGCCGTCGGTGATCCAGCCATCCACCACGGCCAGCGCCGCATCGGCAAAGCCCGGATCATTGATGTGGCAGTCCAGATCGCGCAGCACCACCTGCGGCGGGCAGGCCTGGCGCAGTTCGGCCAGAAACTCGGCCAGCGCTGCCGGATCGCGCAGCGGCCCGCCGGGCCTGTCCCATTCATGCGCGCCCTGCTGCGGCAACAGCAGCGTCACCGGGCCGCGTGCCTGCGCCAGCCGTTCGGCCAGACTGCGGGCCACCGCGCGGCGTTCGTCGGGGCGCAGCACGACGGACGAAAGGATGCGGTTATGGGCGTGGAAGGTGCTGTCGGCAAAGCGGGCGGGGCGCGGGTGCCAGCCGACCAGATCCACCAGATCATGACAGCCGATCGACACGATCTGCGGGATGCCGCGCCGCCCGGCGGCGGTCAGACGATCCGGGCCTGCGCTGATCGCCGAGCCGAACAGGTGGTTGCCCACCTCTTGCGGCGCGAAATCCATCACGGCGGCAAAGGCACCTTCGGCGGCCAGCGCCTCGAAGGCGCGCCCGCCCATGCCGGTGGCGTGAAAAACCGCCACCTCGAAGCCCCGCGCCTCCAGCGCCGGTTTCAGCGGCACCATATACCGCAGCACCGTCTTGCCAAAGCTGGTCATGCCGATCAGCGGCCGGTCGCGGCGGGGCGGCTCTGCCGCGCGGGCCGCGCCCAGCACCGCCCCTGCCGCCTGTGACAGCGCCGCCTTGCAGATCGAGTTCAGCCCATAGAGCCCGCCGGCCCAGAGGATCATCTGAATATCGGCGGGCAGGCGTTCGGGTGGCAGCATCGGTGAAAAGCTGACGGTGGAGACGACATATTTCGGCACGCCCAGTGGCAGGGCGGCACAGAGATCGAGCGCGAGATCGGTGCCCATGGTGCCGCCCAGCACGATCAGCCCGTCAATCCGCCCTTCGGCATGGAGCCCCGCGGCCAGCCGCGCCGCGCCGAGGGCCATGATCTGCATCGCGGTGTTTTCATCCTGCGCCGCGATGGCCGCCGCAATGGAGGAGCCTGCGGCGGCGGCCACGGCGTGTTTGTCGATGTCGACCGGCTGCCCCGGATCGCCCAGCACCGAGACATCCATCGCCAGCACCTCGCCGCCCTGGGCGCGGATCACATCGCGGATATACCCGAGTTCGTCTGTCTTGGTGTCCCAGGTGCCTGCGACAAGGATGCGGTTGCCCATGCGGATCTCCTGTTGGCGGGGGTGCCTCTGGCGGGCCGTGACCGGGGGCTTCACGCCCCCGGACCCCCGTGGGATATTTTGGCCAAGATGAAGGGATCAGAGCTGGATCCAGGCGGTTTTCAGATCGGTGTATTTGTCGAGCGCGTGCAGCGATTTGTCATGGCCATTGCCGGATTGCTTGACGCCGCCGAGCGGCACGGTGCCATCGGCGCCGCCATAGGTGTTCACATGCACCACCCCGGCGCGCAGGCCGTGCACCATGCGATGCGCGCGCGACAGCGCGCCGGTCCAGACGCCGGCGGCGAGGCCGAATTCGGTGGCATTGGCGAGGTGCAGCGCCTCGGCCTCGGTGGTGAAGGGGGTGACGGCGAGCACCGGGCCGAACACCTCTTGCCGGAACAGCCGGTGATGCGGGGCGACGCCGGTGACGATGGTGGGCTGCATATACCAGCCGCCGCTGTCTTGCCGGGTCTGTGCGCCGCCGGTGACGATGGTGCCGCCGTCGCGGATCGCCTCGGCGATGAAACCGAGGTTGCCCTGCAACTGCGCGGGGGAATTGATCGCGCCGATCTGGGTTGCCAGATCGAGCGGATTGCCGAGGGTCATGGCTTTGGCCGCGCGGGCGACCTCGGCTACAACCTCATCATGGATGCTGGCCTCGACCAGCAGGCGCGATCCGGCGACGCAGACCTGGCCCGCGTTGCGGAAGATGGCGGTGGCGGCGGTTTTTGCGGCCAGTGCCAGATCGGGGGCATCGGCGAAGATTATGTTGGGGGATTTGCCGCCGAGTTCGAGATAAACGCGTTTCAGGTTGGACTGGGCGGAATATTGCAAAAGCCGCCGCCCGGTGGCGCCCGAGCCGGTGAACACCAGCACATCCACGTCATGCGACAGGGCCAGCGCCTCGCCCGTCACGCGGCCCGGCCCTGTCACCACGTTGAACACGCCCGGGGGCACGCCTGCCTCCAGCGCCAGTTCGGCCAGCCGCAGCAGCGACAGCGAGGCGGTTTCGGCGGGTTTCAGCACCACCGAATTGCCCATGGCAAGGGCGGGCGCGATCTTCCACGCGCCGATCATCAGCGGGAAGTTCCACGGCACGATGGCCGCGACCACGCCGACCGGCGCGCGGTGGATCAGGCCCAGCACCGTGTCGGCGGTGGGGGCGATCTCGCCATAGACCTTGTCCAGCGCCTCGGCGTAATAGCGGAAGGTGGCGGCGGCGCTGCCGGGTTCGGCCTTCAGCGCCATGGAAATCTCGGTGCCATTGTCGCGCACGCCCAGCACGGCGAGGTCGAGCGCATGGGCGTCGATCAGATCGGCCAGCCGGTGCAGCACCGCCTTGCGCGCGGCGGGGGCGAGCCCGGACCAGCGGCCATCGTCAAAGGCGGCGCGGGCGCTGGCGGTGGCGCGGGTGACATCCTCGGCGCTGGCGCTGGCGAGGTGGGTCAGGGTGCTGCCGTCGATCGGGGAGAGCACCGGAGTCGGCGTGTCCTGCCCGGCGACCCATTGGCCATTGATCAGCAGGCGCGCCTCGGGGATCGGGCGAGTGGCGAGGGCGGTGATGTCGGATTGCGTCGGGCGTGCCATGTCATGCGTCCTGAGGAAATGCGGGCGGGCCGGGTGGCCCGCCCCGAGGCCTTAGCGGTGCTGGCCGAGTTTGCCGAAGCGGATGGAATCGCGGGTCTTGAGGTTCCAGGCGAGCGCCAGCCCGATCAGCCCGGCCAGCGGCACCAGCGAAGGCAGCGCCACGCCGAGCCAGCCTTCGGCCCCGGTCAGCGCGCCGAACTGAACAAAGATCACCCCGAACAGCAGCAGCATGGCAAGGCCCGAGATCAGCGGCAGCACCTTGGTGGCCATCACGGATTCGCCCTGCGCGCCTTTCCGGACGAAAAAGCCGATCACCGCGAAGGAGACCACGCCCATCAGGCCCAGAATACCCAGGGTGCCAAGCTGTGTCAGCCAGGTGAAGAGTTGCAGCACCGGATCCATGCCCTTGGCAGCGAAGAGGCCGATGACCAGAATGGCGATCAGGGTCTGGATTACCGAGCCGACATGCGGGCTTTGGAAATCGGCATGGGTACGGCCCACGCGATCCGGCAGCAGGCCCTCGCGCCCGGCGACGTATTTGTAGCGCGCAACGCCATTGTGAAAGGCCAGAACGGCGGCAAACAGCGACGAGATGAACAGGAAGCCCATGATCGTCGGCACCGGCCCGCCGACATAGCGCGCCGCCAGATCGAACAGGAAGGTGGTCGGGTCGCTCAGGCCTTGCAGCGTCGGCAGCAGCTTGTCGACGCCCGCGCCATTCGCCATCAGCCAGGCGGTGATCATGTAGAACACACCGATCAGCAGCACCGAGCCATAGGTGGCCTTGGGGATCGAACGCTGCGGGTCGCGCGCTTCTTCGGAATAGATCGTTGTTGCCTCGAAGCCGATGAAGGCGGCAAAGCAGAACAGGATGCCGATCGAGGGCACGCCCGAAAACACCTGCGAGGGTTCAAACGGGGCCATCGACAAGCCACTGTCACCCCCGGAAAACAGGATCGCGCCGTCGATGATCAGCACGATCAGATATTCCAGCGCCACCAGAACCACAAGAATCCTGGCCGACAGATCGACCTGCCGGTAGCCCAGCACTGCCGTGGCGGCGATGGCGATATAGGACCAGACCCACCAGGGCAGATCGAGGCCGAGGGTGGCGAAGGTTGCCGAGGAGGCCGCGCCCAGCAGGCCGAGGATGCCGATCTGCATGCAGTTGTAGGACAGGATCGCGACCAGTGCTGCCGCACCGCCGAAATGGCCGCCGAGGCCCTGTGCGGCAAAGGCATAAAACGCCCCGGCATTGCGCACATGGCGCGACATGGCGACATAGCCCACCGCGAACAGCAGCAGCATGACCGAGACGATGGCAAAGCCGCCCGCCACGCCCACGCCATTGCCCAAGAGCATCGCCAGCGGCACGCCGCCCGCCACGGCGGTCAGCGGTGCGGCGGCCGAGACGACCAGAAAGGTGATCGCAGCCGCGCCAAGGGTATTGGGTCTGAGCTGGTTGGTTTGGGTGCCCTCAGCCATGGTGCGCGCCTCGGGTTGTGCCGGTTGGTGCCAGATTGGTCATTGCGTTCCCCTGTCGTGTTGGTTTATTATATGAACCGATGGTTCGAATTTAGATTGACAGGAGGGGCCTCCTTCTGTCAACAAAAATACATGAACCGGAATCGAAGCTTTTCGCCGGGGGAACGGGATCCATGGGCACGACATCGAAAGCACTTGCTTTGCTTGAGTTTTTTACGCGTCAGCGGCCCAGTATCGGCCTGTCTGATCTGGCGCGGCTGTCGGGGGCCAACAAGGCGACCTGCTTTCGGCTGATGTCGGAACTGGTGGAGCATGGCATCGCGGAACAGCTGCCGACGACCAAGGAATACCGAATCGGCCCGGCTGTGCTGCGGCTGGCGGCGCTGCGCGAGGCCAGTGTGCCGACGCGTGAAGCGGCCCTGCCGGTGCTGCAAGCGCTGGCGGTGGCGACGGGCGAGACCGCGCATATGTCGCATCTGGTGGCCGGGCAGCTGGTGACGCTGGCCTTTGCTTACAGCTCGTCGCACGGGATGCGGGTGATGATGGAAGATGCCGATGTGCTGCCCTTCCATGCCACGTCCTCGGGCTTTGCGACGCTGGCCTGGATGGGTGAGGCAGAGGTCGCGCGAATCCTGGCCGCCCCCTTGCCCGCGCGCACCACGGCCACTCCGGCCACGCCCGAGGCGGTGCGTGACCGGCTGGCGGCCACGCGCCGCGACGGATTGGCCCAGACCGCCGCCACCTTCGAGGCGGATGTGAACAGCTTTGCCGTGCCGCTGTTTGATGCGCAGGGCATTGTGCAGGGTGCGATGGCCGTGGCCGCGCCGGCGCTGCGCATGACAGACGTGGCGCGTGACCAGATCCCCCGGCAGCTGATTGCGGCGGCGGTGCAGGTCATGGCGCTCTGGGGCGGGCAGATCCCGCCGGACCTCGCGGCGCTGTGGCGCGGCAGAACAGACCCAACAGGACAAAAGGTGCAGGAATGAAGGACGAAAACTATCTGAAGGCCAATAACGCGCGCAGCCTGTGGCACCCGATGACGGCGCCGTCGGACAGTCTGAACAACCCGCCCACCATCATCACCGGCGCGTCTGGCACCCGCATCCGCGATGTCGACGGGCATGAGGTGGTCGATGGCGTCGGCGGGCTGTGGAATGTGAACCTTGGCTATTCCTGCCAGCCGGTGAAGGACGCGATTGCCGCGCAGCTGGACCGACTGCCCTATTATTCGATCTTTCGCGGCACCTCGAACGACTGCGTGATCGAACTGGCCGAAGAGCTGCGCGCCTTTTTCGAACCCGATGGGCTGACGCGGGCGTTCTTCACCTCGGGCGGGTCGGATTCGGTGGAAACGGCGCTGCGGCTGGCGCGGCAATATCACAAGATCCGCGGCGAGGCCGGGCGCACCAAATTCCTCAGCCTGAAGAAGGGCTATCACGGCACGCATATTGGTGGCGCTTCGGTCAATGGCAATGCCAATTTCCGCACGCAATACGAGCCGTTGTTGCCGGGCTGTTTTCACATTCCCGCCCCCTATACCTATCGCAACCCGTTCAACGAATCTGACCCGGAAAGGCTGGCGCAGCTGTGCCTGCAGGCGCTGGAGGACGAGATCGCGTTTCAGGGCGCGGGCACCATTGCCGCCTTCATCATGGAGCCGGTTCTGGGCGCGGGCGGCGTGATTGTGCCGCATCCGTCCTTCATGCCGGGGGTGGCGGCGCTTTGCCGCAAGAACGGCATCCTGCTGATCGCGGATGAGGTGATCACCGCCTTTGGCCGCACCGGGGCGTGGAGCGGCAGCCGTCTCTGGGGGGTGCAGCCCGACTTCATGTGCACCGCCAAGGCGATCACCAATGGGTATTTCCCGTTCGGCGCGGTGATGATTGCCGAAAGCGTGGCGCAGGTGTTCGAGACGGACGAAAGCGGCCGCGCGGCGATTGGGCATGGGTATACCTATTCCGGGCATCCGGTGGGCGCGGCGGCGGCGCTGGCCTGTCTGGCCGAAACCAAGCGCCTGAACGTGATCGATAATGCCACCGCGCGCGGCGCGCAGCTGTTCGACGGGCTGATGCGGCTGAAAGACAAGCATGACGTGATCGGGGATGTGCGTGGCGGCAAGGGCCTGATGCTGGCGGTCGAGCTGGTGGGCGACCGGGCCAGCAAATCCGCCCCGCCCAAGGCACAGCCGGGGCAGGTGCAGGCGGTGGCCTATCAGCAGGGCGCGATGGTGCGGGTCTCTGGCCCCAATGTCATCCTGTCGCCGCCGCTGGTGCTGACCGCCGAGGATGCCACGGTGATCCTCTCGGCGCTCGATGCGGGCTTTGCTGCGCTGTGAGCGAGTTTGTGGCATTTCTGGGCACCAAGGGCGGGCCTGCGATCCGCAAGGGTTCGCCCATGCCGACGGCCTCACTGCTGTCGCTGGCGGGGCAGCAGGTGGTGGTCGATTGCGGGCTGGGGGTGACGCGCGGACTGGCCGATCAGGGCTTTGCGCTGAAAGACCTGTCGGCCATCGTCATCACCCATCTGCATTCCGATCATTATCTGGAACTGGGGCCGCTGATCCACACCGCCTGGACCGCCGGGCTGAAAACCCCGGTGCAGGTCTGGGGGCCAGCCGGGTTGCAGGCCTGTTGGGACGGGTTTCTGGCCAGCATGGCGGCGGACATCGCCTATCGCATCCACGAAGAGGGGCGCCCCGATCTGGCCGGGCTGGTGCAACTGTATCCGCTGCGGTTGGGCGACCGGGTGCAGATCGGCGCGCTGGCGCTGGCGGTGGGGCAATCGCTGCACCCGCCGCTGACCGAGACCTTCGCCCTGCGCTTTGAAGGCGCGGGCAGGGTGGTGGTGTTTTCGGGTGATACCGCGCACAACCCAGCCTTGGCCGACTTTGCGGCGGGGGCGGATCTGCTGGTGCATGAGGCGATGCTGGCCGAAGGTCTGGTGCCGCTGCTGGCCCGCATCGGCAATGGCGACGGGCGGCTGATGGCGCATTGGCAGCGTGGGCACACGCTGGCGCATGAGGCGGCGGCGCTGGCCCGGGCGGCGGGGGTCAAGGCGCTGGCGCTGCATCACCTGATCCCGTCGGATGATCCCGATTTCGGGCCAGTGGTCTGGGCCCGGCATCTGGCCGCGCATTGGCAGGGCCCGCTGCATATCGGGCAGGACGGGCTGCGGATCGCGCTTTGATCCGGTGTCGGTCGGGCTGGCACTAGACCGGCAGACCAGCATCCACCTTGGGCTGATCCATCACGATCTGGCTTTGCACCCGCGCCACGGCGGGGTGCGGCAGCAGCCGGTGATGGATCAGCGCATTGAGCGCGGGCAGATCGGCGCACCAGACCCGCAGCAGATAATCGGCCTCGCCGGTCATCGTCCAGCAACTGACCACCTCGGGCAGTTGCGCCATCAGACTGGCAAAGCTGCGCGCATTGTCGGCGCTGTGCGCGGCCATCTGCACCTGCACGAAGGCCTGCACCGTCAGCCCCAGCTTGCCCGGATCCAGCCGCGCGCCATAGCCGCGGATGACGCCCTCGGCCTCCAGCCGCTGCCGACGCCGCGCCGCCTGACTGGGCGACAGGTTCAGCACCGCGCCCAGATCCTGTGCGGTGATGTCGGCGCGTTTCTGCACCTCGGCCAGCAGGCGGGAATCAATCTCATCCATGATGCGGGTTTCTCGCGTTATCTTGGGTAATGATGAGTATCACGCGCATGAATACCCGGACACAAGCTCAACTTTGCGCACATTGCGCCGCGATCCGGTGTCACACTGATCCCCAAGCCAGAGGAGGATACCATGGGCCCGTTTCCGCACAGCGCACCGCGCGCCACCATCAGCGCCGAAAACCCGGCGGGCACAGATGGGTTTGAATTTGTCGAATTCGCGCATCCGAACCCAGAGGAGCTGCGCGCCCTGTTTGGCCGCATGGGCTATACGCTGACCGCGCGGCACAAGACCCGCGCCATCGAGCTGTGGCAGCAGGGCGATATCACCTATATCCTGAATGACGAGCCGGGCAGCCATGCGCGCGATTTCGTCGATCAGCACGGCCCCTGCGCCCCCGCGATGGGCTGGCGCGTGGTCGATGCGCAGCACGCCTTTGCCCATGCGGTGCAGAATGGCGCCACGCCCTATGACGGGCCGGGCAAGACGCTGGATCTGCCCGCGATCCTTGGCATCGGCGGCTCGCTGATCTATTTCACCGATGCCTATGGCGACGGCGCGCATCCCTATGCGGATTTCGACTTCATTGCCGCCGCCAAGCCTGCGGGCGTGGGCTTCCATTATCTGGACCACCTGACCCATAATGTGCAGCGCGGCAATATGGACACCTGGTTTGAGTTTTACGGGAAACTGTTCAACTTTCGCCAGATCCGCTTCTTTGACATCGAGGGCAAGTTCACCGGCCTGTTCAGCCGCGCGCTGACCTCGCCCTGTGGCCGCATCCGCATCCCGATCAACGAAGACCGGGGCGAGACCGGGCAGATTGTCGAATACCTCAAACGCTACAAGGGCGAGGGCATCCAGCATATCGCGGTGGGCAGCCAGGATATCTACAGCGCCACCGATGCGATTGCGGCACGCGGGCTGACCTTCATGCCGAAACCGCCGATGGCCTATTACGAGCTGTCGAAAACCCGCGTGGCGGGCCATCAGGAGCCGATTGACCAGATGGCGAAACACGGGATCCTGATCGACGGCGAGGGTGTGGTGGATGGCGGCGAGACCCGCATCCTGTTGCAGATCTTTTCGAAAACCGTGATCGGGCCGATCTTTTTCGAATTCATCCAGCGCAAGGGTGATGACGGTTTTGGCGAAGGCAATTTCCGCGCGCTGTTCGAAAGCATCGAGCAGGATCAGATTGATCGCGGTGTGCTGAAGGCGGGCTGAGCGCCAAAGGACGGGGGCTGTCTGCCCCCGCACCCCCGAGGATATTTGCGCCAGGTGATCTAGGACGGGTGGCGCGCCAGTTCCATCGCTTGTGCCAGCACCTGCGGATCACCGATATGGTTCATCAGGATCAGGATCAGCCGGGCGTTGAGCGCATGGCTTTCGGCCTCGGTCAGGCCATCATGGGTGGCGATCAGCCGGGCGTAGCTTTCATCCGGCCGGTGCAGATTGGGGGCGGTGGTCAGCATGATCAGGCCTTTCCAAGGGCGCGGGCGAGGGCGGCGGTGACGGAATCTGCGTCATAGCCGGTCCAGCGGGCGGCGACGTGCTGATCCGGGCGGATCAGGTAGACGGCGGTGGTGGCGGTGCCGAGGTAGCGGTCGCGCAATTCCGGTGTGGCGGTCAGGGCGATGCGCGGCACGGTCAGGCCATGGGCGACATGTTGGGGCGGGGCCTCGGCATCAAGGGTCAGCAGGGTGAAACCGGGGGCGAGCCGGGGCAGCAGCCAGCCCTCTGCGAGCGGGGCATCGGGGCAGGGGCTGCCGGGGCGGCTGCGGGCGGGCATCTGCGCGCTATCCGGGCCGTTCAGCGCCGATCCGTCATAGGTGCAGGGCAGCGACAGCCGGCCGGAATTGACGATGCTGCGTGCGAAGGGCTGGGTTTCGGCCAGATGCAGCACCGCATTGCGGAACAGCTGCGACACCGGGGTTTTCGGGGTGATGAAATCGGTGGCGCGGGTGGAATTGAGGATGTTTTCATCCGCCGCCTGTTCCCGTTCCGCCGCATAGCTGTCGAGCAGGCTGTCAGGGGCGTGGCCTTGCAGGACGGCGGCCAGTTTCCAGCCCAGATTGTCGGCATCCTGAAGGCCGGAATTCGCGCCACGCGCGCCGAAGGGCGAGACCTGATGCGCCGCATCGCCCGCGAACAGCACGCGGTCATGGCGGAACGCCTCCATCCGGCGGCACTGGAAGGTGTAGATCGAGCACCAGTCCAGTTCGTAGGAGACATCCGGCCCCAGCATGGCATCGACACGGGCGCGGATATTGGCGGGCTCCAGTTCCTTTTCGCGGTCGATATTCCAGCCGAGTTGAAAGTCGATGCGCCAGATGTCATCGGGCTGTTTGTGCAGCAGCGCCGAGGCACCGGATTTGAAATGCGGCTCGAACCAGAACCAGCGTTCGGTCGGGAAATCGGCCTTCATCTTCACATCGGCGATCAGGAAGTTGTCCTCGAACACCCGGCCATCGAAGCTCAGCCCCAGCAGGCTGCGCAGCGGGCTGCGCGCGCCGTCGCAGGCGATCAGCCAGTCGGCCTCCAGCCGATAGGGGCCATCGGGGGTCATCACCGCAAGTCCAACGTGATCGGCGGCGGGGGTGACGGCATCCACCCGGTTGCGGCCCCGGATCTCGATCGGGGTGCCTGCCGCCTGGGCGGTGACGATGGCGTCATGCAGGAATTTCTCGAACCAGGGCTGTTGCAGATTGATGAAGGCGGGGAAGGCATGGCCGCCCTCGGGCAGCAGGTTGAACTCGTAAAGCAGCCGGTCGTCGTGAAACACCTTGCCGACATTCCATTGCACGCCCTTGGCCAGCATCGGGGCGGCGGCCCCCAGCCGGTCGCAGATCTCCAGCGTGCGTTTGGCAAAACACAGCGCGCGACTGCCCAGCCCGACGCCCTCATGGTCATCCAGCACCAGCACCGGGACACCGCGCAGGCCCAGATCCAGCGCTGTGGCCAGACCGACCGGCCCGCCGCCCACGATCACCACCGGATGGCGCACCGGCGTGGCGGCGGCCTGATCGGGGGATCTGACATAGGGGTAAAGGCGGAACGCCAGCTTGTAGCGTTCCCCGACGTGATCATTCATCTTGTCCTCCCTCCGGCTGGGCTCAGCCCTGAAGTGCTGCCCACATTTCCAGATCACGCGCGGCGGTCCAGATGCGGGGGTGGCTGATGCCGCGCGCCTCGTCATAGGCGCGGGCCACGTTGAACGGCAGGCAATGCTCGTAAATCGCGTAATCCTTGAACTTCGGATCACATTCCGCACGGCAGGCGTCCCAGGCTTCGCGCAGGGTGCCGTTGCGGGCAGCGACGCGGGCGACCGGGCGATAGGTGCTTTCGACAAAATCCTTGGTGCGGTCGAGTGCGGCATTCACCGCCGCGCGGCCCAGCACGGCATCGCCCCGGCCCGGCGCGATGGCATCCAGATCATAGGTGCGGATCGCCTCCAGCGTGGCGCCCCAATCGGCAAAATGCCCGTCGCCGCAATAGCAGGCCGAATGGGCCTCCACGATATCGCCGGTGAACATCACATTGGCATCGGGCACATGGATCACCGCATCGCCTGCGGTATGGGCGCGGCCCAGTTGCAGGATGTCCACGCGGCGATGGCCCAGAAACACGCTCATCCTGCCGGTGAAGGTGGTGGTGGGCCAGGTCAGGCCGGGGATCGATTCATGCCCTTGGAACAGGCGGGGGAAGCGCTGGAACTCGCTGTCCCAATCCTCCTGCCCACGTTCGGCGACCATATTGCGCGCCGCTTCCGACATGATGATCTGCGGCGCGCCAAAGGCCGAGGCCCCCAGCACCCGCACCGCATGGTAATGGGTCAGCACCACATGGCTGATCGGCTTGTCGGTGACGCTGCGGATGCAGTCGATCACCTTTTGCGCCAGACGCGGCGTGGCCTGCGCCTCCACCACCATCACGCTGTCATCGCCGATGATGACGCCGCTGTTCGGGTCGCCCTCGGCGGTGAAGGCGTAAAGCCCGTCGCCCACCTCGGTAAAGCTGATGGTCTTTTCCGACAGGTCGCCCTGCGATGCGAATGCCTTGGTCATGTCAGGTCCTTTTGTAGGGGTCGGCCAGCGCCGGGATCACCTTGCCCGTGCAATCGCCAAACCCGAGGCTGTATCCATCGCCCCGCGCCATACCGCGCAGGGTGAGCGTGTCATTGTCTTCAATGAAGCTGCGGCTGCCCCCTGCGATGGCAAAGGGCTCTTTCCCGCCCCAGCTCAGCTCCAGCAGCGAACCACGGCTGTCCTTGGTCGGCCCTGAAATTGTGCCCGATCCCAACAGATCGCCCGTGGTCATCGGACAGCCGCAACTGCTGTGATGCGCCAGTTGCTGGGCGGCGGAATAATAGAGCTCAGCCGCATTGGTCCGGCTGATCACGGTTTCGGCGCCGCCTTCGGGGCGCAGCGCCACCTCCAGCGCGATGTCATAGAGCATCGGGCCGGGCTCCTGCAGATACGGTAGCAGCGGCACGTCGCGCGGCGGCCCTGCTACGCGGAACGGCTCCAGCGCGGCGCTCATCACCACCCAGGGGCTGATCGTGGTGGCCGTCGCCTTGGCCTGAAACGGCCCGAGCGGCTGATATTCCCAGGCCTGAATGTCGCGCGCCGACCAATCGTTCAACAGCACATAGCCAAAGATCATCGCATCGGCCTCGGCCACCGTCACCGGCCCCTGCGATGGCGTCCCGACCACAGCGCCCAGCTCCAGCTCGATGTCAAACCGGGCCGAGGGCGCAAAGCGCGGCGCTGCATCCTCCGGCCCCTTCAGCTGCCCCCAGGGGCGGCGCACCTCGGTGCCCGACACCACGACCGAGGACGCCCGGCCATTATAACCGATGGGAATATGCAGCCAGTTCGGCGGCAGCGCGTTGTCCGCGCCCCGGAACATGGTGCCGACATTGGTGGCATGATGCCGCCCGGCATAGAAATCGGTATATTCGCTGACCAGAAACGGCAGATGCAGCTCTACCTCAGCGCGGGGCACCAGATAGGGCGCAGCCATGCGGCCCCCCCCCTCAGCCAAAAGCCGCGTCACCTGCGCCCGCAGATCGGCCCAGACCTGCGGCCCCGCCGCCATCACCTCGTTCCAGAACGGCACATCCAGCAGCGGGCCGCCCGACAGCGCAATCAGACCTTCGGCCTCCAGCCCCGCCAGATCCAGCACGAAATCGCCAATCGCCATGCCACAGCGCGGCTCCTCATCAGGCCGCGAAAACACCCCGCAGGGCAGATTGTTCAGCGGAAAGGGGCCTTCCGGCGCATTCGCGCTTTCCACCCAGCTGCGGATCAAAGCCATCGTTTATCCTTCATCTTGGTCCAAATATCCCGGGGGTGCGGGGGCTGGCCCCCGCCGCCGTCATTTCACCCCGGGCGTGCCGTCGAATTTCTTCACAAGGCTGCCCCAGCAGTCGATGTAATCTTCCTGCAAATGCCCGGCCTGCGCGGCAAAGGGGGTCAGGTGCTGCGGAAAGCGGGTTTCGAACATGAAGCTCATGGTGTCGCTCAGCTTTTCCGCCTTCAGTTCGGCGTTGGAGGCGCCCTCGAAGGCGGTCTTGTCCGGCCCGTGCGGCAACATGCAATTGTGCAGGCTCATGCCGCCGGGCACAAAGCCTTGTGGTTTGGCATCATACTGGCCATAGATATTGCCCATCAGCTCCGACATGACGTTCTTATGATACCACGGCGGGCGGAAGGTGTTCTCGGCCACCATCCAGCGCTCGCGGAACAGCACGAAGTCGATATTCGCCGTGCCTTCGATGCCGCTGGGCGCGGTCAGCACGGTGAAGATGCTGGGATCGGGGTGATCGAACAGGATCGCGCCGACCGGGCAATAGGTCCGCATGTCATATTTGCAGGGCGCGTAATTGCCATGCCAGGCCACCACATCCAGCGGGCTGTGGCCGATCCGGGTTTCGTGGAACTGGCCGCACCATTTGACGGTGACGGTCGAGGGCACTTCACGATCCTCGAAGGCCGCCACCGGCGTCTTGAAGTCGCGCGGGTTGGCCATGCAATTGGCCCCGATCGGCCCACGCCCCGGCAGAGTGAATTTCTGGCCGTAATTCTCGCAGACAAAGCCCCGCGCCGGGCCTTCCAGCACCTCGACCCGGTAGACCAGCCCGCGCGGCAGGATGGCGATCTCTTTCGGTTCCAGATCAATCACGCCCAGTTCGGTGCAGAACCGCAACCGGCCTTCCTGCGGCACCACCAGCAATTCGCTGTCGGCCGAAAAGAAATAGGCGTCCTGCATGGATTGCGTCACCAGATAGACATGGCTCGCCATGCCGACCTGCGTGTTCACATCGCCCGCCGTGGTCATCGTCCGCATGCCGGTGATCCAGGTCAGCGGCTGATCCGGTATTGGCAGCGGATCCCAGCGGTATTGGCCGAGGCTGAGGATATCAGGGTCGATGCAGGGTGCCGATTTCCAATGCGGCATGTCGATCTTGGTGAAGCGGTGGGTGTGCTGCACCGAAGGACGGATGCGATAGCACCATGTCCGTTCGTTCTCATGGCTGGGCGCGGTGAAGGCGGTGCCCGACAGCTGTTCGCCATAAAGGCCGTAATTGCACTTCTGCGGGCTGTTCATGCCCTGCGGCAGCGCGCCCGGGAGCGCCTCGGTTTCAAAATCATTGCCAAAGCCCGGCATATAGCCTGCGTGCGGCCCGGCCAGGGACGGCGCACGGATCATGTCGGCGGGAAGCGAATGGGCGGTCATCTGTCCTCCTCCTCGGGCCGGTCGCGGCCTTGTGAGTCGGATTAATAGTTGCGTATGCAACCAAGTCAAGATAAAGTTGCATCTGAAACCAATATTCCGGTGAAGAGGGCGAAGATGATCCTGCATGACTACTGGCGCTCCTCGGCGGGCTATCGGCTGCGCATCGCGCTCAATCTGCTCGGGCTGGACTATCAGCGCCACGCGGTCGATCTGCTGGCGGGCGAACAGCGCAGCGCGGACCATCTGGCGCGCAATCCGCAGGGGCTGGTGCCCGCACTGGAGATCGACGGGCGGATGCTGACGCAATCGCTCGCCATACTCGAATATCTGGACGAGACCCGCGCAGCGGGCTTTCTGCCGCAAGAGCCGGGCGCGCGGGCGCGGGTGCGGGCGCTGTCTTATGCGATTGCGATGGATATTCACCCGGTCTGCAATCTGCGCGTGGCACGCCATGCTGTCGGTCTTGGCGGGGCGGTGACGATGGAAGGCTGGATGCAGCATTTCATCAGGCTGGGGCTGGACGGGGTGGAGGGGCTGCTGGCGCAGGGCGGGACGGGCCTGTTCTGCCATGGCGATCAGATCGGCATGGCCGATATCTGTCTGGTGCCGCAGGTCTATAACGCCCGCCGCTGGGGCGTGGATCTGGCGGCCTTCCCGCAGGTTGCGGCGATTGCGGCACGGGCCGAGGCGCTGCCCGCCTTTGCCGCCGCCCATCCCGACCGGGTTCAGCCTGCGGGGTGACTTGGCCGCGCGGCTATGGCAGGGTCTGGCAGAGGTTTTGACACGGATCGGGGCAATGCAGGGCGACGCAACAGACGGGGATGCCGCAGGCGGGCAAGAGGATTTCGATCTGGACGGGTTTCTGCCCTATCTGTTGAATCAGGCCGCCGAGGCCACGTCGAAATCCTTTCACGCCACCTATAAATCCGCCTATGGCATGACGCGCACGCAATGGCGGGTGATGGCCAATCTGGGCCGGTTCGGGGCCATGACCGCGCGCGACATCTGCGCCATTTCTCATATCGAAAAAACCAAGGTCAGCCGGGCGGTGGCGGCGCTGGCCGAAGATGGGCTGCTGGCGCGTGCGCCCAGCCCGCAGGACCGGCGGGCCGAGATCCTGTCGCTGACCGAGGCGGGGCAGGCGGTGTTTGCCGATCTGGGGCGCCAGGCCATCCTTTATGATCGCGACCTGCGCGCCGAGCTTGGCCCCGATCTGGCGGGGCAACTGGACGCGGTGCTGCGCCGCCTGATCGCGCAGGGCGCGCGGCTGACCGACGAGGCCTGAGGGCGGTTCACCCCGTGGCGCGATGGCCGAGGGCCGCCGAAATATCGGCCGTCAACTGACACAGCCGCGCCACCAGTTCTGGCTGCGGGTCATCCAGAATATGCTGCACCGACCCGATCAGGCCCACGCTGCCGATCAGCGTATTGTCGTAATTATAGACCGGGGCGGCAATGGCATTCACCCCCAGCAAGGATTGTTCGGGCGCCGTGGCATAGCCGCGCTGCCGGATCAGCGGCAGTTCGGCGGCCAGTGCGGCGGGATCGGTGATCGTGCGCGGTGTGATGCGGGGCAGCGGGCCTTGCCGCAGCTTTTGCATCAGCTCCGGCGCGCCGAAGGCCAGAAACACCTTGCCCTGCGCCGAGGCATGCAGCGACAGCTGGCTGCCCGGCTTGACCCCGATCTCGATCTGCTGGTTGCTGGCAACGGTTGACAGCACAAAGGCCGACTGCGGTGTCGGTGCCGACAGCACCACCGCCACGCCAAGCGCATTGCGGGCGGCCAGCATCAGCGGCAGCGCCACGGCGGCAATATCATCAAGGCTTTGCGCGTGCCGGCTGAGCAGCCAGCTTTTGGGGCCAAGCCGATAGCGGGTAGTCGCCGTGTCCTGCACCACAAACCCATGGTCGATCAGGGTTTGCAGATGTTTGAACGCGGCGCTTTTGGCGATGCCCGCAAACTCCGCGATCTGTGTCACGCCTGCGGGTTCAGGTTCAAACGCCACATATTCCAGGATTCGCAGACACAGATCTGCCGCCTTCACCCCTTCAACAGCTGCCATCGGTTCCACCCTTTCTGAATTCCGTTTTGCCCGGAGTTTCCGACGGCGTCGCCGGTTATCCGTGCTGTCATTGACAAACTATAGCAAATCGACATTATAGAGAACAGCGTTCTTTTAGAGAGAACGATGGGAGGGAAGAGATTCGATGAAAAAGACAGTTGCGCTTGCAGCCCTGCTGATCGGCACCACCACGATGGCCTGGGCCGAGCCGGTGACCCTGCGACTTGGACATGCCGTGTTCGAGGCGCATCCGAACCACGATACCGCCGTGCGCTTCAAGGAAGCGGTGGAGCGGTTGTCGGGGGGCGATGTGACGATCAACATCTTTCCGGCGCGTCAGCTGGGCGATGTGAAAGAGCTGATGGAGGGGGTTCAGTTCGGCACGGTCGACATGACGGTCAATTCATCTTCGGCGCTCGCCACGCTGGAGCCGTCGATTGATGCGTTCCAGCTGCCGGGGGTGATCCCGGATTATGCCGGTTTCGCCAAACTGGCGCTGTCGGCCCCGGCGCGGGCGATCATGGATACCGTCGCCAATCACGACATGGTGGCGCTTGGCCTTTATGACGGCGGGCAACGGCACTTCCTGACGGTGAAAGAGCCGGTCACCAGCATGGAAAGCCTGACCGGGCTGAAAACCCGCGTGGCGCCGGTGAAGCTGTTTCTGGATGTCTGGGCCGCTGCCGGGGTGAACCCGACGCCGATGGCCTATGGCGAGGTGTATTCGGCGCTGGAAACCGGCACGCTGGATGCGGTTGAAATCAACCTGACCTCGATCGAATCCGAAAAATACTACGAGGTTGCGGGCGGCGTCACGCTGACCGGGCATTACTTCTGGCCCAGCTTCCTGCTGATCAACAAGGGCATCTTCGAGGGGCTGACCCCCGAACAGCAAAAGGCGATGCGCGATGCCGCCGCCGAAATCACCGAACCGCAGGTGATGGCCGTGGCGGCGCTGGATGAAACCGTCAAGGCGCATCTGGCCGAGCTGAAGGTGCCGGTGGTAGAACCGTCGGCCGAGTTTCTGGCCGCCTTCCGCGCCGCCACGGCCCCGGTGGTCGAGGCCTACAAGGCCGCCGATCCGCGGATTGCCGCCTTTGTCGATGAAGCCGCCAGCCTCAGCCCGACCCAGAACTGACGCCGACAACTGACGTGCCGCCGGGGGTCAGCCCCCGGCCTGCGCGGCCCATGGGAGGGTATGGACATGACATTGATATGGCGCAGTTATCTGCGCGCGGCGGAAAGCCTGTGTATTGCGGGCATCGCCCTTGTGCTGGTGCTGGGGGGCGCGCAGGTGTGGTTCCGCTATGTGGCGGGCACCTCGCTCGTCTGGTCGGAAGAGCTGATGCGCGTCACGATGCTGTGGCTGGTGATGATCGGGTCCGGGCTGGCCTATTCGCAGCGGCAGTTCATGGGGATGCGCTTTGCCGTCAACGTGATGCCGCCGCGGATGCAGCGGGCCTGTGATCTGCTGTCGGCGGCTTTGATGCTGAGCTTTCTGGCAGTGATCGGCTGGTATGGCGCGATCTTTGCCTGGAAAACCCGGCTGCAAAGCTCGACCACGCTGGATGTGAGCCTGCTCTGGGTGCATGGCGCGATTGTGGTCGGGGCGGCGCTGATGGCGCTGCATATCGTGCTGGTCGAGGTGTTCGGCGTCAAATCCGAGGCCAACCCGCATGGCGACGGGGGGCTGGCATGATCTGGCTCGGTTCCATCTTCCTGTTCCTGCTGCTGATCGGGATGCCGATTGCCTTTGTGCTGGGCGTCTCGGCGCTGGGGTATTTTCTGGCCACCGGCCAGACGCAGTTCATGCTGGTTCTGCCGCAGCGGATGCTGGCGGGCATGGATCACTTTGTGCTGCTGGCGATTCCGCTGTTCGTGCTGGCGGGTAATATCATGGATGTCGGCGGGCTGACCCAGCGGCTGATCGGGCTGGCCAATTCCATGGTCGGGCGGTTTCGCGGCGGGCTGTCGCTGACCGCCGTCTGGGGGGCCTTCCTGTTCGGCGGGGTCAGCGGATCGGCGGCGGCGGATGCGGCGGCGCTTGGCACGGTGATGGTGCCCGACATGAAGCGGCAAGGCTATGACGTGGATTATTCGGCGGCGCTGATTGCCGTTTCGTCGCTGATGGCACCGCTGGTGCCGCCGTCGATTGCGATGATCATCTATGGCGCGCTGTCGGGCACGTCGATTTCGCAACTGCTCATCGCCGGGGTGGTGCCGGGGGTGATGCTGGCGGTGGCGCTGTCGGCCTATGCCATCTTCATCGCCCATAAACACCAGTATCCGCGCGCCGCACCGCAATCGCTGCGCGAGATCGGTCTGGGCTTTGTCTATGCCGGGCCGGTGCTCATGCTGCCGGTGATCATCATCGTCGGCATCCGGGGCGGTGTGTTCACCGCAACCGAGGCGGCGGCGGTGGCCGCGATCTATGCGCTGCTCGTTTCCGGGCTGATCTACCGCGCGCTGACCTGGCCCTTCCTGCGGCGGGCGCTGCTGAATACGGCGATCATCACCTCGGCCATATATGTGCTGATTGCGATGGCCAATATCGCAGCCTTCATCTTTGCCATCGAGCAATTGCCGCAGCATGCGGTGGCCGGTCTGACCAGCCTGACCGACAACCCCTATCTGATCCTGCTGATGGTCAATATCATCCTGCTGATCCTCGGCATGTTCCTCGACACCATCGGCATCCTGATCCTGACCGTGCCCGCCCTGACCGCCATCGGCACCACGCTGGGCATGGACCCGGTGCATCTGGGGGTGATGGTGGTGTTCAACGTGCTGATCGGCTTTGTCACGCCGCCGGTGGGTCTGTGCCTGTTCGTCATCGCCTCTGTCACCGGGCGGCCGATGGAAAAGATTGCCGTCAAGGCCCTGCCGATGATCGGGCTGGCGCTGGTGATCCTTGGCCTGATTTCGGTGTTCCCCGACATCGTGCTGTTCCTGCCGCGCCTGTTGAACGGGGGGGCGTGATGGCGGATCTGTCGACACGGATCGGGCGGCTGCGGTTGAAAAACCCGGTGATCGCGGCGGCGGGCGAACATCTGATGGATGCGGCGGGCATCCGGTCGGCCATTCTGGCCGGGGCCGGGGCGGTGGTGGGCAAATCCACCAACGAATCCGACGCGGCAAAGGATCAGCTGACGCGCGCCGAATATGTGGCGCTGGGGCCGGACTGGCAGCCGGTGCTCTGGGGGCCGGATGCGCCCCGCGCCACCATCCTGACCCGGTCGGGCCTGAGCCCGCTGGGGTTTGACGCCTGGCTGGCGCAATGTGTGGCGATGGCGGAGTTCGCGGCGGCGCATGACTGTCTGTATGTGCCGTCGCTGATCCTCGCCGCGCCCGAACCCGCCGTGCAGATGGCGCGGTCGGTGCAGGCGGCGGGGCTGCGCGTGCTGGAGTTCAACATCGGCACGCCCTATGCCTCGCAGGCGGCCAAGGGGGCGGTGGCCACCGAATTGTCACCCGAACGGGTGGCGGCGCTGACCGCAATGATGGTGCAGGCGCTGGAGATCCCGGTCTGGGTCAAGATCACCGGGCAAAGCGAGCGGGTGCCCGATCTGGCCGCCGCCGCCTTCGGGGCCGGCGCTGAAAGCGTGGTGATGGCGGGCCGCGCGCTGGGGATGCTGCCGGATCTGGACACGATGCAGCCGGTGCTGGGCACAAGCTGCGGCATCGGCGGCTGGTGGAACCTGCCGCTGACCTGTCACTGGCTGGCCGCAACCCGCGCGGCGCTTGGGCCGGACCCGGCGCTGATCGGCATCAACGGGGCCACCAACGGCCAGGATGTGGCGCGGATGCTGCTGGCCGGGGCCTCGGCTGTCGGTCTGTCCTCCGAGGTGATGCTGCGCGGCTGGCCGGTGATCACCGAGGCGGTGGCGGCGCTGGATGCCTATTGCACCGCCCGGAACCTGACGGTGGCCGCGCTGATCGGCCGGGCCGCCGACACCCGCAAACGCTTTGCCGATATGCCCGTGCTTGCAGAGCATTGGCGTCAATTCATCCCCGCGCCGCTGCCAGCGGCGGAAACGGAGTAAATCCCATGGCTGATTTTCAGTATGACCCGGCGCTTGCCGACCGCGTGACCGCGCTGATGCAGGGGGCGGTGGATCTGCACATCCATTCCGGCCCCTCGCTACACCCGCGCAAGGTGGACCATATGGAGGTGCTGCGCGCGGCGGATGCGGCTGGAATGCGCGCCATCCTGATCAAGGATCACTATTATCCGACGATGCCGGTGACCACCCTGATGAACACCAACCTCGGGCTGAAAACCGAGGCGCTGGGGGCCATCGTGCTCAACAATCCGGTGGGCGGGCTGAACCCTTCGGCGGTGGATTATGCGCTGAAACAGGGGGCGAAAGTCGTCTGGATGGCCACGGCCCATGCGAAAAACCACATGGACCACGAGGCGAAAGAGGCGGATTTCAAGAACAAGTTTCCGGTGAATTCCAAAAAGACCGTGACGGCGATTCCGGCCACGCTGATCAATGACGCGGGCGTGGTGCATGACGCGGTGAAGCTGATCCTTGATCTGATTGCCGAAGCGGATGCCGTTGTGTCTGCCGGGCACCACCATATCAGCGAGTGTTTCCCCTTTTATGAAGAGGCGAAGGCGCGCGGCGTGACGCGGCTGTTCCTGAACCATCCGACCTATGTCAACGATGGCACGATGGAGGATGTGGCGTCGCTGGTGCGCATGGGCGTGAAGATGGAACATTCGATCTGCATGTTCGTGCCCTCGACCTTCCATCTGTTCGACGACGATCACCTGAAAGCGGTGATTGCGGCGGCGGGGGTGGAGAACACCTTCTTCGGATCGGATCTGGGCCAGCGCAACAACCCGACGCCGGTTGAAGGGATGCGCCAGATGATCGAGTTGCTGTTGCGGCTGGGCTATACCGATGCCGAGGTGCGGCAGATGACCACGACAACGGCGGCCACACTGGCGGGGCTGCAATGACCGATCTGCGGGCACGGATCCTGCGCGGCGACCGGCTGGTGGGGTGTTTTCTGAAAACCCCCAGCCCACAAGTGGCCGAGTTGCTGGGGCTGGCGGGGCTGGATTTCATCGTGGCCGATCAGGAACACGCGCCGGTCGATCTTGCCACGCTGGATCTGATTGCGCTGGCGGGGCGGGCGGTGGGGCTGCCGGTCCTGATCCGGGCCAGCCATGGCGCGGCCCCGGCGATCTGGCCCGCGCTGGACATCGGCTGCACCGGCGTGATGGTGCCGCATGTCCGCACCGCCGAAGAGGCGGGGCAGGTGGCCGATGCGGTGAAGTATGCGCGGGGGCAGCGCGGCTTTTCGCCCTCGGGGCGGGCGGGGGGCTATGGCACCGTTCCGGCGGCCGACTATCGCAGGCAGGCCGATGCGGCCTCGGTGATCCTGACGCAGATCGAGGATGCGGCGGCGCTGGCGCAGCTGGATGCCATCGCTGCGGTGCCGGAGGTGGATGTGCTGTTCGTGGGGCCTGCCGATCTGGCGCTGTCGCTGGGCTGCGCGCCCGATGCGCCCGCGCTGGAGGCGGCGATCCTGCAGGTGGCCGAGGCGGCGCGCCGGGCGGGCAAGGCGGCGGGGCTGTTCGTGACCGATGCCGCGCAGATCGGCCCCTGGGCGGCACGCGGTATCAGCGTGTTCGTCTGCGGATCGGATCAGGGACTTTTGATGCAGGGCGCGCGGCGGCTGATGGCCACCGGACGCGCAGGATAGGAGCAAACATGCAGGTTCATCAGATCGACTGGTCGGCACTGGAGTGGAAGACCATCCGGCCGGGGGTGGAGCAGAAGGCGTTCTCGGGCACCGGGGCGACCATCGCCTTGCACCGGCTGCAACCGGGGCACGAGCCGAAGCCGCATCGCCATGTCAACGAACAGATTGCCTATATCGTGTCAGGCGTGGCCGATTTTCACATCGGGGAGACGGTGCTGCGGCTGGGGCCGGGCGGCATTGCGGTGATCCCGCCGAATGTGCTGCACCACGCGGTCGTGGTCGGGGATCAGGAGGTGATCAACCTCGATGTATTCACCCCGGCCCGCCCGGAATATGCGGCCCTGCCGACCGGCTGACGGGACCAGAAAATATCTGAAATGCGCCAGATCACACGCCTATGGGCGGTGCCTTGGCATGACGGGAGACGACCATGACCGACAACCTATATATCAACGGCCAGTGGACCTCCGGGTCCGGCACGCGCCGGGGTGCGGTGATCAACCCGGCCACGGGAGAGACCATCGGCGCGGTGACCTTTGCCGAAGCCGCCGATCTGGATGCGGCGCTGGCGGCGGCCAACGCCGCCTCTGCCGGATGGGCGCGCACCTCGGCCTATGACCGGGCGGCGATCCTGAAACGCGCGGCGGCCAATGCGCGGGCGCAGGCCGAAGCGATGGCGCAGGCCATTACGCGGGAGCAGGGCAAACCCCTGTCCGAAGCGCGGATGGAGGCCGGATCGGCGGGCGATCATATCGAATGGTATGCCGAAGAGGCCCGCCGCACCTATGGCCGCGTGATCCCCAGCCGCCAGCCCGAGGTGATGCAGAGCGTGATGCTGGAGCCTGTCGGCCCGGTGGCGGCGTTCAGCCCGTGGAACTTTCCCATCGGGCAACTTGTGCGCAAGCTGGCCGGGGCGCTGGCGGCAGGCTGCACCATCATTGCCAAGGCCCCCGAAGAAACCCCGACCTGCGCGATGATCCTGATCCAGTGTTTTGTCGATGCCGGGGTGCCTGCGGGCGTGCTCAATCTGGTGTTCGGTGTGCCGGCCGAGATTTCGGCGCATCTGATCCCGTCGCCAGTGATCCGCAAGATCTCGTTCACCGGGTCGGTGCCGGTGGGGCGGCTGCTGGGCGAACTGGCGGCGCGGCATCTGAAACGCACGACGATGGAGCTTGGCGGCCATGCGCCCTTCATCGTCTGTGACGATGCCGAGGCCGAAAAGGTGGCGCTGCTGGGGGCGGCGCTGAAATTCCGCAATGCCGGGCAGGTCTGCGCCTCACCCACCCGCTTTCTGGTGCAGGATGCGGTGGCCGAGCGGTTTACCACGGCGTTTGTCGCGCGCGCCCGTGCCCTGCGGCTGGGAGATGGCGCGGCAGAGGGCACCGAGATGGGGCCGCTGGCTCATGCCCGGCGGCTGGACATGATGCAGGCGCTGGTCGCCGATGCGCTGGACCAAGGCGCGCGGTTGCTGACTGGCGGGGCGCGCCACGGCAATACCGGCTTTTTCTTTGAACCGACGGTTCTGGCCGATGTGCCGCTGTCGGCGCGGATCATGCAGGAAGAACCCTTTGGCCCCATCGCCATCGTCAACCGCTTTGCCGATCTGCCCGAGGCCATCGCCGAGGCGAACCGTCTGCCTTACGGGCTTGCCGCCTTCGGTTTTTCCACCCGCACCGACCGCACCCATGCTATGGCGCGCGGCATCGAGACGGGCATGATGTCGATCAACCATTTCGGTCTGGCCGCGCCCGAAACGCCCTTCGGCGGCATCAAGGACTCGGGCCACGGGTCGGAAGGCGGGTCCGAGGGCATCCTGTCCTATCTCACCCCCAAATTCGTTTCGCAGTTCAACGGCTAGGCATGGAACAGGTGGATTACATCGTGGTCGGCGCCGGATCGGGCGGGGCGGTGGTGGCGCACCGTCTGGTTGCGGCCGGAAAATCGGTGCTGCTGCTGGAGGCCGGGCCGAGCGACCGGGTGCCCTTCGTGCATATTCCGGGCACCTTCGTCCGAGTGATCGGCACCAAGCGCACCTGGCCCTATGCGACGGAACCGGAGCCGGGGGCCATGGGCCGCGTCATGCACGTGCCGCAGGGGCGGATGCTGGGCGGCAGTTCATCCGTCAATGCCATGATCTATATCCGGGGCGACGCGGCGGATTATGATGGCTGGGCGGCGGCAGGGGCGACCGGATGGGGTTATGCCGATGTGCTGCCCTTCTTCCGGCGGGCCGAGGCGAACCAGCGGCTGGCCGATGCCTTTCACGGCACCGACGGGCCGCTGCGCGTATCGGACCCCGGCCACCGCCATCCGCTTGCCTATGCCTTTCTGCGCGCGGCGCAACAGGCGGGGTTGCCGCTGACGCAGGATTTCAACGGCGCGACCCAGGAAGGGGTGGGCTTTTACCAATCCACCACGTTCAAGGGGCGGCGCGGCTCGACCGCGGTGTGTTACCTGAACCCGCTGCGCGGCCATCCGCGCCTGACCATCCGCACCGGGGCGCAGGTGGAACGGCTGCTGCTGGAGGGCGATCAGGTGCGCGGGGTTCTGTGCCGGATGGCGAACGGGCAGCTGCTGACGCTGCACGCCCGTGAAGAGGTGGTGCTGGCGGCCGGTGCGGTCAGCACGCCCAAGATCCTGCTGCTGTCGGGCATTGGTGGCGAGGCGGCGCTGGCCCCGCACGGGCTTGCGGTGCAGCACCGGCTGGAGGGGGTGGGGCAGAACTTTCAGGATCACGTCGCGGCATCGGTCTATGGCGCGCTGCGCGACCCGATCAGCCTGTTTGGCGCGGATCGGGGCCTGACGGCAGTGCGGCACATGCTGCAATATCTGCTGACGCGCACCGGATTGCTCAGCTCCAACGTCATCGAGGCGGGCGGGTTTCTGGATACGGCGGGCACGGGCCGCCCGGATGTGCAGATCCATGTGGTGCCGACGCTGGTGGGCGATGCCGACCGGCAGGCCCCGCAGCGGCATGGCCTTTCGCTCAACCCCTGTTGCCTGCGGCCCAGCTCGCGCGGAACCGTGGGCCTGCGCAGCGCCGATCCGGCCGACCTGCCGGTGATCCGTGCGAACAACCTGACAACCGATCAGGATATTGCCACCCTGATGCGCGGCGTGGCGCTGTGCCGCCGCATCCTGCAAGCCCCGGCGCTGCGCGCGCTGGTCAGCGAAGAGCTGGCTCCCGGCCCGGCGGGGGACAGCCCGGCAGGGCTGGAAGCGCATTGCCGCCGCTTTGCCAAGACGGTCTATCATCCGTCCTGCACCGCGCGCATGGGCAGCGATGCCCTTGCCGTCACCGATCCGCAGCTGCGGGTGCGCGGGCTGAAGCGGCTGCGCATCGCCGATGCCTCGGTGATGCCCGCGCTGGTCAGCGGCAATACCAATGCGCCCACGATCATGATCGGGGAACGCTGCGCCGATTTCATCCTGCGCGGGGCCTGACGATGCGCCGCCGCCTACCGCGCCAGAATGCGGTCGGCGGTGCGCAGCGCCTGCGCCACCATCATGAAGGTCGGGTTGCCGGAGTTGGAGCTGCCGATCACCGAATTGTCGGCCACATACAGATTGTCATAGCCCCAGACGCGGCCCCCGCCATCCACCACCGATGTGCCGTCATCGACAGCACCCATGCGGCACGATCCCATGAAATGCGTCGATCCGCCAAAGGCATAGAGGCTCGGGCTCCAGCCCGGCTCCATCTCGCCCACATCAGAGGCAATCAGGAAGTGTTCGGCCATAGCCTGACCGATCCGCAGCCGGTCTGCCGCGGTGAAACCATAGCTTGCGGTGACATGCGGCAGGCCCAGCGGATCCTTGCGGACCGGATCGAAGTGCAAGCGGTTCTCGGGGCGCACGTCGATCGACACAAAGGTGAAGATGTCAGAACTGTCCACCTCGCGGATACCGGGGGCCAGACGGCTGCCGCCCGAGCCGAGCGTGAAGCGGCACAGCTGGTTCTGCCAGGGTTGCGCCGCATTGGCGGGGATCCAGATCGAATAGACCGGCTCGTCATCGCGGATCAGCTGGCGGATCTCGGGCAGCAGGGTCACGCGCGACCCGATGCAGGCATGTTCATGGATATAGGCGCCAAGTGCCGCCCGCTGTTCCAGCCGCGATGCGGCCAGCAGCTTGGGCGAACCGACAGTGCCACAGGACACGACAACCGTGTCCGCCGAAACCTCGACCGTCTCGCCCGTCACCCGGTCGCGCGCGTGCAATCCGGTGGCGCGGCTGCCCTGTGTCATCACCTCCAGCGCCACGCAATCGGGCAGGATGGTCAGATTGGCGGGCGGCGGGGCATCGCGGAAGAACAGATCATCCGATGCGCAGATCTTGAACACGCCGTTCACCCGCCGTGCCGCCACCGGCATGGGCCGCACATGGCGGCCATCGGGGCGCGGGCCGATGGCGCGGCGGGTGCGCTCCAGCAGCATTTCGAACATCTCCCCCGACCCGCCGCCGTTCAGGTCGATGTGCATGAGCTGTTCGGCGCGGGCAAAATACGGCTCCCAGGCTGCGGCGGGCAGCCAGTCGGGCAGTTCGCTGGCATCGGGGCGCGGGCAATTGCCCATCCACAGGGCGAACATGCCGCCCGTGGCATGGCTGACCCGCAGATCCCGGATATTCTCGACCGGGGTATCGGTAAAGCCGGGGTTCACCAGCATCTCGGTGTAGATCAGATCCCCGACCTTCGACAGATCCGCCTCCGAGGTAAAAACGCTGCGCACATGGGTGCCCAGCGGCGAGAATCGCTGCGGCCCCGCCTCCAGCACCAGAACACGCAGCCCCGCCGCGGCCAGTTCGCCCCCCACCGCCGATGCCCCGGCGCCAGAGCCTGCAATCACCACATCTGCGTTCAGTTTCCGTGCCATGCCTGCCTCATTTCATAATCGTTGACAGCCTGATGTTGCCTTGATATTTTACTGAAATATTAAAGAAGTCAACCGCGACAAAGCGGTGACAACAGGGAGAACGGGAATGAAACTGCGGATGAATGCCGTTCGTGGCAGCACGGCTGCTGCGCTGCTGGGTGTGCTGGGACTGTTTGCGCCGCTGACGGCCGCTGCCGAAAGCTGGACATTTCCGGTCATGGCGATGGATACGCTGCGCGATACGGCGGTGGCCCCCTTTGATGCCAAGCCGGTGGACTATACGGCGCTGGATGCCGCCGACGTGACGAAAAAGTGGAACCTGTGTTTCCTTGTGCCGCACACCACCAATGACATCATCCGCGCCTATCTTTACGGCACGGTCGAAGAGGTGAAGCGCCTGGGGGCCAGCCTGACGGTGTTCGATGCCGGGGGCTATGGCAATCTGGATGCGCAGCTGTCGCAGTTCGATGATTGCGTGACGCTGGGGGCGGATGCGATCCTGATCATGGCCGTGTCGCCGACGGCCTTCAACCAGAAGATCTCGGAAGCGCGCGCCAAGGGCGTGAAAGTGGTGGATGTGAACATCGGCATTGACGGCCCGGCAGATGGCCGCGTGGTGGTGACCTACAAGGCGGTGGGCGATGTCATCGGCAAGACGCTTGCCGCCGCCCATGCTGCCGGTTCGGGCAAGGTGTCGACCGTGGTCCTGCCCGGTCCTGCGGGTGTGGCCTGGTCCGAAGATACGCAGCTTGGCTTTGCCGCCGCCGTGGCGGGCAGCGATGTGGTGATCGAGAAGGTGGCCTATGGCGGCTCCAGCCGTCTGGATCAGCAGCCGCTGATCGAGGATGTTCTGGTGACATATCCCGAGCTGGATTTCATCGTCGGCATGGGCACCAGCATCGAATCCGCGTTGAACGCCCTGCGGGAACAGGGCCGGGTCGGTGACATGGCGCTGTATGGCAGCTTCATCACCCCGGATCTGATCGAACCGATCAAGGCGGGGGATGTGGCCGGGGTTGTGGTTGAAAACTCCATCATCATCAACCGGCTGGCGGTGGATATGGCGGTGCGCTTGCTGGAAGGCAAGGCCACGATCACCGATGCGGTGCCTGCCGTCACGCTGGTGAATGCCGCCAATGTGGATGTGGTGCCGGAGGCCAATTTCGCCCCCGCCGACTGGCAGGCCACGATGTCCGTTGAATAACGGCATCTGACGCCGTGACGGGTGGTGCCACACGCTCCTCGGTGCCACCCGTTTCCCTTTTTCTTCTGAGCCTGTGAGACCCCGATGCCCCGTATAGACCCGCTGCCGCGCCAGGACCTTGCCGAATACGAACCGATCTTTCAGGGCATGGTCAATTCCATCGGCTATGTGCCGAATTCATTCCTCACCATGGCCCGCGATCCCGGTCTGTTGAACGCCGTGGGGGCGATGTCGGATGCGATCTGGTATCCTGACACGGTGGACGAGCCGCTGCGCCGGTTGGTCACTTTTGCCTACAGCCATTACGCCGGGTCGTATTATTCGTCGGCGCATTGCGCCTGCGGCGCCGAAGAGCTGGGACTGGCGCGGGAAAAGATCATGGCGATCTTCGAATATGAAACCGCGCCGGTCTATACCGAGGCAGAGCGCGCCGTGCTGCGCCTGTGCCGCCATGCCGCGCGCATTCCGGGCGAAGTGACCGATGCCGATGTCGAGGCGGTGAAGGCCCATTACGGTGTGCAGGTGGCCACCTTCATTGCGGGCATGATCTGCTACATGGCCTTCCTGAACAAATGGAACGAAATCGCCGGAACGCGGCTGGAAGATGTGCCCTATGAATGGGCCTCGGCCAATCTGCGCGGGCTTGGCTGGACCTTGACCCAGTGAAGAACGGGGGGCAGGGATCACGCTGATGTCACGCTTCGCACCTTTGGCACCGGCCGATCTGCCGGAGTTTGCGGCGGCGCTGGCCGCCATCCGCGCCGATCACGGCTATATCCCCAATTCGTTCCTGACCCTTGGCCATCACCCGGCTTTCCTGCGCGCGACCGACGCGCTGGCCGGGGCGCTGTGGTATGATGACCGTCTGCCCCAGCCGATCCGCCGCCTGACCGGCTTTGCGTTTTCATGGTTCAGTGGGGCCATGTATTCCGCCGCGCATCTGGCGCATGGGGCGGAAGAACTGGGCCTGTCGCCCGCGAAGCTGCAGGCGGTGGACGATTGGGAAACCGCGCCGGTCTATAGCCCGGCAGAGCGGGCGGTGCTGCGCCTGTGCCGCAACGCCGCCCGGATGCCGGGCGAGGTGGGCGACGCGGATATGGCGGCGCTGCGCGCGCATTTTCCCGCGCCGCAGATCCTGCTGATCGTTGGCCTGATCTGCTGGCACGCCTTTCTGAACCGCTGGAACGACATGGCCGCCACCACTCTGGAAGCGGCCCCGCGCCAGACTGCCGAAACCCTGCTTGTCCCGATGGGGTGGACGCTTCACCCCCACGCCTGATCCCGCCTTCGTGCCCGATGGAGCCTGACCCGATGACCGACACCCCGCTGCTTGAGGCCAAAGGCATTTCGAAACGCTTCGGCGCGGTTCAGGCGTTGAAACGCATGGATTTCACGCTGCGTGCCGGTGAAGTGCATGTGCTGTTCGGAGAAAACGGCGCGGGCAAATCCACGCTCATCAACGTGATCTGCGGCGCGCTGCGCCCCGATGAGGGGGTGATCCTGCGTGACGGACAGCCGGTGGCGTTCCGCGATGTGCAACACGCCCGCAGCCATGGTGTTGCGGCCATGTTTCAGGAATTCAGCCTCGCGCCGCAATTGACGGTCGAAGAGAATGTGTTTCTGGGTGCTGAACCCCGATGTGGCATCCTGTTGAAAACCGGCGACAGGCGGGCGCGGGTCCGCGCCGCATTGGACCGCTTCGGGTTTGACATCCCGACCACGGCCACTGTGGCGCATCTGTCGCGCGCCGAACAGCAGATGGTCGAAATGACCAAGGCCCTGCTGACCGATCCGCGGGTTCTGATCCTGGATGAACCCACGGCATCGCTGTCGCAGAAGGAAACTGAGGCGATGTATGGCCTGATCCGGGCGCTGAAGGCGGCGGGGGTTGGCATCATCTACATCACCCATCGCATGAAAGAGATCGAGGCGATCGGCGACCGGGTTACCGTGATGCGCGATGGCGGTTTCATCGCCACGGTCGATGTGGCGGGCACATCGCAGACAGCACTGGTCGAGCTGATGACCGGCCGCAGCTTCGAGCAGTTTTATCCCGACATCGCCCATCGTCCGGGCCAGACCCTGTTGCAGATTGCCGGTCTTACCGCCGCCAACGGCGCCATCCGCGAGGCCAGTCTGGAGCTGCGCGCGGGCGAGATTGTCGGCATTGCCGGGCTGGTCGGCTGCGGCAAATCCGAAATCCTGCGCGCCTGTTTCGGGCTGCACCCCTTTGCGGCGGGTCAGATCACCGTGAAGGGGCAGGCGGTCGCCAGCCCGACGCCGCGCGGGATGCTGGATCTGGGGGTGGCCTATATCACCTCTGACCGCCGCAGCGAGGGGCTGATGCTGATGCGCCCCACACGGGAAAACCTGACCCTGTCGGCGCTTGGCCAAAAGGTGCTGTCCTGGTGGGGCTGGCTCAAGACCCGGCAGGAAAGCGGTTTTGCCGAAGGTCTGGGCACGCGGCTGCGGGTGCATCCGCTGGATCTGGACAAGCTGGTGGTCAAATACTCTGGCGGCAACCAGCAAAAGATCATGATCGCCAAGGCGATGGCGCGCGATACGGCGGTGTTCCTGTTTGATGAACCGACCGTGGGCATTGATGTGTCTGCGCGGGTCGAAGTCTACGCCTTTCTGAAGGCGCTGGTCGAGGCCGGCGGGGCGGTGCTGATGGTCAGCTCTGACCTGCCCGAAGTGCTGAACCTCAGCCATCGCCTGCTGGTCGTCAGCAATGGCCGCATCGTCGACGAGATGGCGCGGGATGACATCTCGGAAGCGCGTGTGCTGCACGGCTTTTTCGGCACCTCCGCCGCCTGACCCCCTCTTCTCCGATCCGAAAGGACATCCGATGACAACAGCCCCGCTCGCCACCGTCAGACCCGGCACCTTGCTGAAGACGGCCTTCATCCATCTGGGAATCCTGCCGTTCCTGCTGGTGGGTGTGGTCATTTTCTTTGCGCTGAATGAGAGCCGTTTCCTGTCGTCGCTGAACATCTTCAACGTGGCCCGGCAATCGACCTTCCTGATCATCATCGCCATGGGGCAGGCGGTCGTGTTGCTGACGGCGGGGCTTGACCTGTCGGTGGGGGCAGTTGTCGGCTTTGCCGGGGTGGTGACGGCGCTGATCCTGAAATCCATGGGCCTCGCCTTCCCCGAGGCAACGGCGCTTGTCTTTGCCACGGCTATTGCCGGGGGGATCGCGGCGGGGTTGGTGGTTGGCCTGATCAACGGCATTGGCGTGGCCTTGCTGAATGTGCCGCCCTTCATGATGACGCTTGGCACGATGACAAGTCTGGTCGGCGTGGCGCTGAGCATGACCAAGGGCCTGCCAGTGACGCAGATCCCCGACGATTTCATGCGCTTTCTGGGCTATGGTCGGGTGTTGGGCATGGCGCCTGCGGTCTTTGTCACGCTGATCCTGTTTGCCGCGATGTGGCTGTTGCTGAACCGCACGACGGTGGGCCGCTATTTCTACGCGGTGGGATCAAACATCCGCGCTGCACAGCTGTCGGGGATCAATACCAGACGGCAATTGATGCTGGCCTATCTGCTGTCCAGCCTGATGGCGGCGATTGTCGGGGTGTTGTTTCTGGCCCGCACCGGCTCTGCCGAGGCGTTGAACGGCCAACCCTACGGCCTGCAATCGGTCGCCGCCTGTGTGATTGCCGGTGTGTCGCTGTTCGGGGGCAATGGCAAGGTGCGTGATGTGCTGCTGGGGGCCTTGTTCATCGTGATCCTGACCAATGGCATGAACCTGATCCGGGTCGAAAGTTATGTGCAGCAGATCGTGCTGGGGGCCATTCTGATCCTCGCGCTGATTGCCGACCAGATCCGCACCCGTCTGATTGCAGGCTGACCGATGACCGCCGCAAACAAAGCCGTTGTCGCCGATTTCATCGCCACCGTGTTCAATGGTCATCGTGTGGACGAAGGGATCGACCGGTGTCTTGGCCCCTATTACATCCAGCACAACCCCGAGGTGGCGGATGGAAAAGAGGCCTTTCGCGCGCATTTTCTTGCGTTTTTTGCCGCGCATCCACAGTCTGTCTTTACCGTGAAGCGCATGTTCAGCGAAGGGGATTTCGTGACCGTCCATGCCCATTGGCAAGACACGCCAGAAGATGGCGGCGCGGCGGTGATGGACATTTTCCGGCTGGAACAGGGCCGTATCGTGGAACACTGGGACTGTGTTCAGCCGGTCCCGCCCAGGCTGGCCCACACCAATACCATGTTCTGAAACGGAGATTGCGATGACATCCCCCGAGATCCTCAACCTGATTGGCCGCCTCTGCGTGGCAGGCTATTTCCTGTGGTCGGTGCCTTTCAACCTGGGTGCGCGCGGGCATCATCTGGCCGAATTCCGGCGCATCGGGGTGCCGGGGGGGCCAGTTCTGTTCGCGGGAGGAATTGCGCTCAGCCTGGTGGGCAGCGTGTTGCTGCTCTATACGCCGACGGCGATGATCGGGGCGCTGATGCTGATCCTGTTCACCCTGACCGCGGACGCGCTGTTCCATCGGTTCTGGACCTATGCCGACCCGCATGAGGCGGTGATCCACAAGTTTTTCCTGATCGAGCATATCGCGCTCTGCGGTGGTATCCTCGGGCTGGCGGCGGCAACGCTGTGAGCGCGCTGTCACCGCAAACGCAGGCGCAGCTGCGGGCCGTGAGCATTTCCACCCTGTCGACCGTGCTGTTCAAACGGGGCTTTCGCAACCGCGTGATGCAGGGGGTCGGCCCTTTGTCCCCTTCGGCGGTGCGTATGGTCGGCCCCGCCTTCACGCTGCGGTTCATTCCCGCGCGCGAGGATCTGGACACGATGGAGGATTACGCGCTGCCAACCCATGTGCAGCGCCGCGCCATCGAGGAATGCCCGGCAGAGCATGTGCTGGTGATCGACGCGCGCGGCGACAGGGGGGCGGCCTCGGCAGGCGATATCATGATCGCGCGGCTGAAGGCGCGCGGCTGCGCCGGGGCGGTGACGGATGGCGGCTTTCGTGACACCGCCGATATCGCGGCCCTTGGGTTTCCGGCATTTCACAGCGGACCGGCCACGCCCTCCAGCCCGATCCGGCACCATCCGGCTGATCTGAACCTGCCGATCGGCTGTGGCGGGGTTGCGGTCTATCCCGGTGACATCGTGGTGTCAGACAGCGACGGTGTGATTGTCATCCCCCGCCATCTGGCCGATGAGGTCGCCGCCGAGGCGATGGCGATGACGGAATACGAGACTTTCGCGGCAGAGCAGGTGGCGCAGGGGCGTTCGATCTTCGGGTTGTTCCCGTCGACAGAAGAAAGCCGCGCCGAATTCGCATTGTGGAAAGACGGCCCGGCTGTGTAGCGGGATGGCGCCTGCGCGCCATCCGGTCTGTCAATGCGGCGAGGCCGAGATGATCCGCTGGCGCAGGCTGTCGACATGCGCCCGCATCGCAGTGGCGGCGGCCTGACCGTCGCGGATGCGGATCGCCTCAAGGATTGCGCCGTGTTCGCTGCCGGTCATGTTGAAATCATGGAAATGCCAGGTGGGCAGAAACCAGATGCGCGACATGCGGTCATGGATGGCACTCTGGAAATCGCCCACCAGATGATTGCCTGAAAACTGACCGATCTTGTTGTGAAACAGCCTGTCCCATTCCATCAGGGTCTTTTTGTCCAACGTCTCGTGACCGGAATCAAACCGGGCGCAAATCGCTGCCAGCTCGGCAAATTCCGCCTCGGTCCGGCGTTCGGCACAGAGCTGGGCACAGAAGGGTTCCACCAGCGCGCGCGCTTCCAGGGCCAGATGGATCTCGGAAAGAGAATCCGACCGAACCAGAATCCCCTTGCGGGCGATGATCTCGACCAGACCTTCCTGTTGCAGGCGGTGCAGGGCCTGATTCACCGGCGTGCGGCCAAGGCCAAGATCTTCGGCCACCTGGCTTTCCTGCAAGAACTGGCCCGGCACATATTGCGCCGAGATCAGCAATTCCTTCAGCATGTCATATGCCGTTTCGGAAAGGGTTTTGGAGGCGGCCGAAAGCGGCCTGCCTGAACGCTGCGCGAGGGTGGGTTTCTGCGACTCGGTCATTTTATCCTGCAACCTTATACTTTGCTCTGAAACACGCCTGATACTTTGATAATATATCAGAGCAAAGCCAAAGCGCATAAAAAAATCGCGCTCTGCGAACGGATTTTCCTGCGACCTTCCGTCACGGATCACACCTGCTGTGTCAACAGAAGGGCGATCAGGGCAAATACCGCCGCCGTGGCCCAGCCGGCCAGCGCAAAGTTGCGCCAGCTGACCCCGGCGACGGCAGCCATGGGCACCACAGCACCGGGCGCGGGTATCCGCAGGGTGGCGGGGGCAGGTGTCGCGGAAACCTCGCCGCCGGTGACTACTTCGGAAAAGCGCTGAAAGAACTGGCCCGCCAGCGCATTGGCCACGCCCTTGATCATCCGTGAACCCAGTTGCGCGATCTTGCCGCCCAGGGCTGCCTCGACGGTATAGGACAGTTTCGTGCCCCCCTCGACCGTTTCCAGCCGGATCAGCGCCGAGCCTTTGGCGAAACCGGCCACACCGCCCGATCCCTGCCCGGTGATGCGATACGACTGCGGCGCGTCAATCTCCGACAGGGTGACATGGCCGGTAAAACTGGCGCTGACCGGGCCGATCTTCTGGACCACACGCGCCGTCATCTCGGTCGGGCTGACCCTATCCAGCGCTTCACAGCCCGGAATGCAGGCGCGCAGGATGGCGGGGTCGTTCAGCCCGGCCCAGACGGTCTGGATCGGGGCGGCAATGACGGTTTCACCGGAAAGTTCCATTCCACGCTCCTTCAGCGGCGGCCCTTGCCGATATGGGCGATGCCTTCGATTTCGACATAGATCGTCGGCCCGGCAAGGTTTGACACCTCCACCAGCGAGCAGGCCGGAAAATCACCGCTGAAAAACTCGGCGCGGGCTTTCCACACGCCCTGACGGTGCTGCATCCGGGTGACATAAATGGTCAGTTTGGTGAAATCCGACATCTGCCCGCCCGCAGCCTCGATCAGGGCCTTGTGTTTGCCGAGGATGATCTTTGTCTGCTCATATTCATCCGCCCCATCAATGGTAATCAGATCGGCATTGCGCGAGGTGAGGCCCGACAGATAGGCGATTCCATCCACCACAAGGCAGTTGGACCACATGCCGGCAATGGGTTCGGCAACAAGTGGGCTGGTGTAACGGGTAATGGTCATCGGATGTCCTTTCGGGAGGGTCAGGCCAGCGCACGGATCACGGCGCGGCGGATGACATGGGGCAGGATCTGCGCACGGTAGGTTTTGGCGGCGTGCAAATCTTCGTTGAGCTCTTCGGGATCAAAGCGCAGGGTCCGTGCGATGTCCGGTGTGAAATCGGCCGAAAGTGTGGCTTCGGCGGCGCTGTCGCGGAACACGCAAGGACCGGCCCCGTTGATCGCAACGCGGGTAATTGCACCGAACCGCGCGACAAAGGCACCGCAGGTCACATAGCCCGATGCCGGGTTCGGCACCTTGAAATAGCCCGCCGCATCCGGCCTGCGAAAGCTGATGGCGGTCAGGATTTCATCCCGTTGCAGCGCGGTGGAAAACATGCCGGTAAAGAACGCGTCCGCCGCGATCTGGCGGCGGTCGGTGTGGATGGTGGCACCCAGGGCCAGCACCGCCGCCGGATAATCCGCTGCGGGATCATTATTGGCCACCGATCCGCCCAGCGTGCCCATATTGCGCACCAGCGGGTCGGCAATGCCGCCTGCCAGCGCCGACAAGGCCGGGATCCGCGCCAGAATGTCAGCCGAGGCCGCCACTTCGGCATGGCGGGTCATCGCGGCGATGGTGATCGTGGTGTCCTGCACGGTGATGCCGCACAGCGCGGTGATTGCCTGAAGGTCGATCAGCGTGGAATGGGCGGTCAGGCGGTGTTTCATCGCCGGCAGCAAGGTTTGCCCCCCGGCCAGCAGGCGGGGTTCGACATCGGTGCGCAGGATCTCCAGCGCCTCGGACAAGGTGGTGGGGCGCTGATAGTCAAACGGATACATCGTCCCCCCCCTGCATCCTCGCCTGCCCGTCCAGCAGGGCGGCCACGATGTTGTTGTATCCGGTGCAGCGGCAGATATTGCCTTCCAGCTGGCGCCGCGCCTCGGCCTCGGTCAGGGGGGCGTGGTCGCGGGCCACCGCGATGCAGGTCATGATCATGCCGGGGGTGCAATAGCCGCATTGCAGCGCGTGATGGTCGATGAAGGCCTGTTGCATCGGATGCAATGTTGCACCGGCCATGCCTTCGATGGTCTGCACCACATGCCCCTGCGCCTGCATCGCCAGCACGGTGCAGGCTTTCACCACCTGCCCGTCCAGATGGACCGCACAGCAGCCGCATTGCGTGGTATCGCAGCCGACATGCGGGCCGGTCAGGCGCAATTCCTCACGCAGGAATTCGACCAGCAGCATCTGCGGCGGGATGGTGCGGCTGACCTCGCGGCCATTCACGGTCAGGGTGAGGGGGGCATTGCGGGTCATGTCACAGGTTCCGCGTCTGCCAGCGCCACGCATCGACATGCACGGTCGCAAACAGGCCCGCCAGCACGAAAGGGTCACGCGCGGCAATGGCCTCGGCTGCGGCCAGACTGTCGGCCTCCAGCACATACATGCCGCCAAGCTTCTCTGCGCCATCCGGGCCGAGCAGCGGGCCGCCGATTATGGCGGCGCTGCCCAGCGATTGCATGAAGGCGATATGTGCGGGCCGTGTGGCATCGCGCAGAGCCGCAAGCCCCGGCGCATCGCGCGTATAGACAACAAAATGCCCCATGGTTCAGCCCTTCTGCTGGCCGTCAAGAAAGCCGCCGATGGTGTCATCGGTGTGGAACGAGGGCTTTTCGTAATAATGCGGGCCGTCATAAATCTCGACCAGACGGCATTTGGTCACCGCCACGGTCGGGCCATGCGGATGATCCTTGGGGTTCATGTAAAAGGCCCCCGGTTTCAGCACGATGTCGCTGTCGGTATAGGCATATTCGCCTTCCAGACAGTACATGAACTGGTTCGACGCATGTGAATGCTTGATCGGGATCCCGCCGCCCACATCATATTCCAGCAGGGCGATGCTTGCCCCAGTGGCCGGGTTTTTCCACAGGAAATACTGCCGGAAGCCGTATTCGGGAAAGTTGAGCCAGTTTTCGGCCTTCAGGTCTTTGTCGTGGATCAGAACTTCCAGAGTGTCGGGGGTCATGGGGTTTCCTCCTCTTGTCGTGGCGCCGGGGTCAGGGCGCGCAGGATCTGCGCGGGGGTGACCGGCATGGTCAGGGTGCCTGCGGCCTGTGGCCCCAGCGCGTGTTCAATGGCTTGCACGATGGCGGGCGGGGCGGCGATCGTACCGACCTCGGCCCCGCCCTTGACGCCAAGCGGGTTGGTTCTTGTGGGCGTGAGGTGCAGCGCCGAGACGATCGGCGGCATGTGATGCGCGCGTGGCATCGCATATTCGGTGAAGGCCGCTGTCAGAAGCTGGCCTTCCGCATCATAGACCACCTGTTCCATCAGCGCGGCCCCGATGCCCTGCGCCGCCGATCCGTGCAGCTGGCCCTCCAGCAGCATGGGATTGGCGACCACCCCCACATCATCGGCCGCTGCATAGCGGGCCAGATGCACCGTGCCCAGATCCGGGTCGATCTCGACCTCGACGATATGGCAGCCATTGGGGTAATTCTGCGGGGTGGCGGTATAGGTTCCGACCGCCTCAAGTCCCACGCCCAGATGGGCGGGAAAGCCCATGGTGCGGTAACTGGCCTTGGCAACCTCGGTCAGCGACAGCGCCGTGTTGCTGCCGGTGGCGGTGAACATGCCGTCGGCAAAGCTGAGCGTTTCGGGCGCAACCTCCATCAGCCAGGCGGCAATCGGGGTGGCTTTGGCCAGAATGGCGTCACAGGCCTGACGCAGCGCCGATCCGCCCACCGTCAGCGACCGTGAGGCGTAGGTGCCGCCGCCATAGGGCACCTGATCGGTGTCGCCTTCGACAAAACCGATCTGATCATAGGGCAGGCCCAGCCAGCCATGCACCATCTGGGTATAGACGGTATGGTGGCCTTGCCCGTGGCTGAACGTGCCTGCGATGATGGTGGCATGTCCGGTCGGATCGAACTGCACCGCCATGCGTTCATTGCTGATCGCCGACACTTCGACAAAAAAGCTGAGCCCGCGCCCGCGCAGCCTGCCTTGCGCCGCCGAGGCGGCCCGGCGGGCGGCAAAGCCGTCCCAATCCGCCAGCTTCAGCGCCGTGTCCAGCACACCGGCGAAATCACCGCAGTCATAGGTATCCAGCAGCGCCGTCTTGTAGGGCATGTCTGTGGCGGCAATCAGGTTGCGGCGGCGGATCTCCACCGGATCAAGCCCGATCTGCGCCGCCGCCTTGTCCAGCATCCGCTCCAGAAAATATGTGGCTTCCGGCCGGCCTGCGCCGCGGTAACTGGTGGTGGTGCGGGTGTTGGAAAAGACGCCCTGCACCCGCACATGCGCGGCGGGCATGGCGTAAGGCCCGGCCAGCATCCGCGCCGACAGGAACGGCGACACGCCGGTCGCCGGGCCAAGCCGACAGCCCAGATTGTGCTGCGTCAGGGCCTCCAGCGCCAGAATGTGCCCTTCGGCATCAAAGGCCATCCGCCCGCTGCCGATCTGATCGCGGCCCTGAAAATCGCTCAGGAACGCTTCAGAGCGCGAGGCCACCCATTTCACCGGCCGCCCGGTATGCCGGGCCGCCCACAGCACCAGCACATCCTCAGGGTAAAGCCGGCCCTTCAGCCCGAAGCCGCCACCAACATCCTGCGCCGAGACGCGCACCTGATGGGCGGGCACCTGCAACACGTTTTCGGCCAGCAAGCGCCGCACCGAATGCGGATTCTGGGTGGATGTGATCAGATGCCAGCGCTGGTCACGCGCATCATGGATGCCGATGGAGCCGCGCGGCTCCAATGCGGCATGGGCAATGCGGTGCTGCCGGGTTGTCAGGCTGACGACATGGGCCGCCCCGGCAAAGGCGTCTGCCACCTTGGCCGCATCGCCGATGGTGGCGTCAAAGCACAGGTTGCCTGGCGCGTCGGGATACAGCTGCGGCGCGCCTTCGGCCAGGGCCGCCTCCAGCGTGGCCACCAGCGGCAAGGGCTCATAGGCGCAGTCGACCAGCTCTGCCGCGCTTTGGGCCTGCCTGCGGGTTTCGGCGATGACAAGCACCACCGGATCGCCGATGACCCGCACCCGGTCCATCGGCAGGGCGGGAAACGGGGTGCGGATCCACTGGCCCCGGGTGATCGCGGGCACCATGCTTTCGCAAGGCAGATCGCCCCAGCCAAGTGCGGCGAAATCGGCCCCGGTCAGCACCGCCACCACGCCATCCGCCGCAGCCGCCACCGTGGTATCGACCGACAGGATGCGCGCATGGCCGTGATCGCTGCGCACCAGCGCCATGTGCAACATGCCCGGCAGCACCACATCATCGACGTAGCGCCCGGCGCCGGTCACCAGCCGTGCGTCCTCGCGCCGGGTAACTGGCTGTCCGAAGATACCTGTGTCGGGGGCATGTGTCATCACAGCTCACATTCTCTGGTGCGGGCGGGCAGGGGGGCGGTCCTCAGGCGCCGGGGGCGCCTTGGGCAGGGCGTCAATCGAAGAAGGTATCGGGCGGGGCCATGCCCCATTGCGTCGTTTCATGCGCGCCACCGACAAACCGCACCGGGACATAGGCGTCATTGATGACATCGGTGTCGGTATAATGTTCGATCCGGTTGCCGAACGGGTCCAGCCAGTAATCATAGATCAGGCTGCCAAGATAATGGCGGCCCACACCGGCATCCAGCGTCCAGCCCTTCGCGACCAGATGATCGTGGCCTGCGGCGACGGCATCCAGATCCAGCACCTCGTAAGACGAATGGTGGCAGCCGAAGTGCTTGGATTTGTTGATCAGGATACAGTGGTGTTCGACAAATTCCGCCCCACGGTCAAAGCGCAGGAAAGTGCCCACGGTGATCGGCTCCGGCTCTGCCGGGGCGCAGATGTAATCGGCGGGGCAAAGCGCGAAATGATCGGTGAACCAGGTGATCTCGGACAGCGCATCCGGCACCCACAGCACGAAATGCCCGATCCGCAACACCGGCGTTGCTTCGGGCCGCTGCCGCACCGCCGAATTGTGGCGCAGGTGTTCCGACGCAAAGTTCATGCGATACGAGCGCCGCACAGGCATTTCCGGCACGGTGGCCACGCCATGCTCGATCCAGATCGTGTGTTTGTTGGGGGTGGTCAGCGTGACACGAAACCCGCCACCGGGATCGGTGATCGCGGTGACAGGGGACGCGCCGGGGATGCGGGCCGCCTTGTCCAGCTCTGCCCGTGTTGCCACGGTGAAGGCACCCCCCAGAAAGCGATTGTCAGGCCCCAGCCGCGCCACATGCACATGGTGGTTGGCCCCCGAGCCGCGCATGTAAAGCGCATCGGCGGTGCGGGCAGAGCGGGTCATGCCGAAATCAATCAGAAACCGTTCCATCAGATCAAGGTCGGTCACCTGATAGGCGGTATAACCGACGTCGAGCAGGTTCACTTTATCCATCATGCCCTCACAGATACTGGCCGGAAACGCGGCTGCCGCCGGGGGCGGCCCCTTCGCCGTGGCGCAATGCCCACAGCACCTTGTCCGCCGCCATCGGCAGCGAATGGATGCGCACGCCAATGGCGTCATAAATCGCATTGGCGATGGCCGGGGCGGGGTTCACCAGCCCCGCCTCACCGCAGCCCTTGGCCCCGAATGGCCCGGCCTCCAGCGGATCCTCGACCAGCAGATGCGCCATGTCCGGCACATCCATCGTGGTGGGCAGGCGATAGGTCAGCAGACTGTCGGACAGCACGCGCCCGGTATCGGGATCAATCACGAAATCCTCGGTCAGCGCAAAGCCGATGCCCTGCACAAGGCTGCCCTCCATCTGTGCCTCGACCAGCAGCGGGTTGATCGCCCGGCCGATGTCATGCGCCGAGACATAGTTCAGCACCGTGACCAGCCCGGTTTCGGTATCCACCTCCACCTCGGCAAAGGCCGCCTGATGATTGGGGTGGTGCGAGGTGGACAGATAGGAGCCAGAGGCATTGAGCTGGCTGCCCCCCGATCCGAAATCATAGATCGCGGCATAGGCCACCTGCGCCACGTCAAACGCCACGCCGGGGGCGGCATCGCTGGTGATGCGTCCGGCCCGCACCTCGATCTGGTCGGGCGTCACCCGCACCTGATGCTCTGCAAACAGCGCGACCGCGCGGTCGCGGATCTGCTCCTTGATCTTCACCCCCGCTGCCGCCACGGCGTTGCCGATCACCAGCATCGACCGGCTGGCATGGGAGCCGATGTCGAACATCGTCACATCGGTATCGCCGGTCGACACGCGGATCTGTTCATAGCGCAGACCGCTGGATTCCGCCGCCACCTGCGCCAGCGCGCCGATGATGCCTTGCCCCATCTCGCAGGGGCTGACGATCAGATTGAGCGCGCCATCCGACAGCACCTTCATCACGCAGCTGGAATGTTCCAGCAGAAACCCCCCTGCGCCCGAGGCATGGGTCAGCACCGACATGCCGATCCCGCGTTTGTAGCGGCCCGGCTTGGCCACGCCCCAGCCTTGCCATTTGTCCTTGTAGCCGATTTTTTCGGCGGCCAGATGGATACATTCCTCCAGTTTGGTATGTTCCAGCGGCACGGGCACAAAACAGCTGGGATCGCCGGGCACCTTCAGGTTTTTCAGGCGGAACTCCATCGGGTCCATGCCGATCTTTTCGGCCAGACGATCCAGCGCCTGCTGAAAGACAAAGGCCCCTTCGGGATTGCCATAGCCGCGGAAACCGCTGGTCGTGGGGGTATTGGTATAGGCCACGGTCAGATGGCCGCGGATATTGTCACATTTCAGAACACCCAGCGTTTTCTGCATGTTGACAGTGGCGGTGGTGGCGGAATGGGACAGATAGGCGCCGCTGTCGGCCACGATGATCTGTTCGATCGCCAGCAGCTTGCCGTCCTTGTTGGCGGCGACGCGGATGGTCTGATGCTGATCGGTGCGCGATGAGTAGCCCGAGAAATCCTCTTCGCGGGTGGTGGTCACCCGCACCGGACGCTTGCAGGCCCGTGCCAGCAGCACGGCCACCGGCTCCACGCCCAGGGCAAGGCGCGCGCCGAACCCGCCGCCGATGGTGGGCGACAGCCAGCGGATGTCACCATCCGACAGATCGGGGAACACACGTTTCGTCAGGTGCTTTTTCGCCAGATGCGGCCCCTGCGACGGTGAAATGATGACCAGCCGCCCATCGGATTCGTGATAGGCGATGGCGATGTCTGTCTCCAGATGCAGGTGCTTCTGGCGCGAGTTCACGCCGGTAAACTCGACCACGGCCTCGGCCTCGGCAAAGGCGCGGTCCACGTCGCCGCTGTTGAACGGATGGTCCATCTCGAAGGCGATATTGCCCGCAACATCGTCATGCACAGAGGGTGCGCCGGGTTCCAGCGCCTTGTGCGGATCAAGGATCATCGGCAGCAGCTCGTACTCCACCTCGATCAGCTCCAGCGCCGCTTCGGCGGTGTAGATGTCTTCGGCGGCGACAGCGGCGATCCAGTCCCCGACATAGCGGGCCTTGTCCGTCAGGATATACTGATCCTGACGTTCGCCGGTGAAGGCAAATTCCGGCAGGGCCTCGGCCATGGTCGACCGGGAAAAGCGGCTGTCGGGGCAATCCTTGTGTGTCAGCACGCACAGCACCCCGGGCAGGGCGGCGGCCTTGCTGGTATCAATGCGCAGGATGCGGGCATGGGCATGCGGGCTGGCGAGGATCCGGCCCTCGACCATGCTGGGCACGGTCATGTCATCGGTATATTTGGCCTCGCCCGTCACCTTGCCGTAAATGTCGGGCTTGGTCAGGCGTTTGCCGACATAAGCGAATTCGGTCATGCTGCCACCTCACGCGCGGCGTTGATCTTTTGGGCGGCATCCATCACCGCATCGAGGATTTTCACATAGCCGGTGCAGCGGCAGATATTGCCCGACAGCGCCCGCTTCACATCCTCGCGCGAGGGGCGGGGATTGGCATCCAGCAGCGCCTTGGCGGTCATCAGCATCCCGGCGGTGCAATAGCCGCATTGGGCGGCGCAATGGTCGATGAAGGCCTGTTGCAGCGGATGCAGCGTGCCATCGGCACTGCGCAATCCTTCGACGGTTTCCAGCGCGCGGTCCTGGGCGGTGACGGCCAGGGTCAGGCAGGAGCAGATCGGCTGATCGTCGGCCAGCACCGTGCAGGCCCCGCAATTCCCCGAGGCACAGGCCCGTTTTGTGCCGGTCAGCCCGATATGATCGCGGATCACATCGACCAGCAGCATATGGGGTTCGATGATCGCGTCGCAGTGCTTGCCGTTTACGCGGAAGGTTCCGATTTGTTTCATGGTGCGGTCCTTCAATAAGCCAGATGAGCGTCTTCGGCGGGGTCATGGCGGGATCTGGCGCGGCTTGCGGCCTGTTGCAGCACGTCGCGCGCCAGAATGCGGATCCACTCCGACCGGATTTCCTCGACCCAGGGGGCATCGGTCATCGGGGCCACGGCGGCCATCGCCTGTGCCGCCGCCGCGTCGAACACCGCTTCATCCGCCAGTTGCCCGACAAGGGCGGCCTCGGCCGCCGGAATACGGATCGGATGCGCCCCGATGCAGCCGAGCGCCAGTGTCGCATCAAGGATGCGCTCGCGGGCCGGGTCCAGCGCGATATAGGCGGCGGCATTGATCTTGTGCAGATCGCCCTCGCGGCGGCGGGCCTTGTAGATCTTCTTGAAGGCCGATCCGGCATCGGGGCCGGGCGGCGGCAGGAACATGGATGCGACCATTTCCCCCGGCTGCACGGCGGTCTGCCGGTCTGCGCCATAGAAGGCCTCGATGGGAACGATGCGGGTGGCCGTGCCATCGGTGATGCGCAGCTCTGCCCGATGTGCAAAGAGCGCGGTCGGCAGATCGTAATAGTTCACCGCCGCGCAGACATTGCCGATCAGCGTGCCCATATTGAGGATATGCGGCGGGTGCAGCTGTTCGATTGCCTCATGCAGCGCCGCCCACCGCTTGCCCACCCAGATATGGCTGGCCAGCCGGTTGATGCGCACTTGCGCGCCCACTTCGACCCCTATCTTGGGATGGGCGGTGAACGTGTCCAGCCCCGGCAATTTCATGATGCTGACAAGGTTCTGATACCGCACCGCACCACGCCGCATCGCCAGAACCAGTTCACATCCCCCGGCAAACAGCCGCGCGCCCGGGGCCTGTGCCAGTGCAAGCGCCTCTGTCATGCTGGTTGGTTCGTGAAAGTCGAAAGGCTGGATCACCCGTCCCAATTCAATACCCCTCTGAGTTGCTGCACGCCTTGGTGCTGCGATGGGCAGCCTAGCACGCTTAACTGAAATTCTACAGATGTTCGGTTGATATTTCAAGCGTTGACTTTGCTGATGGGCAGAGTATCGGTGAGGCAGGCTCACCAAGGAGGCGGCAGGATGAAGCTATTGCGATATGGCCCGGCTGGGGCAGAACGGCCCGGTCTGCTGGATGCGGACGGCATCCTGCGCGACCTGAGCGGGGTTGTGCCCGACATTGGCGGCGATACGCTGTCCGACGCCGGGCTGGCCCGCCTGCGGGAGCTTGACCCCGCGCAACTGCCTGCCGTGCCCGGTCAGCCGCGCATCGGCCCCTGTGTGGCGGGTGTGGGCAAGTTCATCTGCATCGGCCTGAACTACGCCGATCATGCCGCCGAAACCGGCAAATCCGTGCCGCCAGAGCCGGTGATCTTTCTGAAGGCCACCTCGGCCATCTGCGGCCCGAACGATCCGATGGAAATTCCGCAAGGCGCCGTGAAGGCGGATTGGGAGGTGGAGTTGGGCATCGTCATCGGCGCGCGGGCAAAAAACATCCCGCAGGCGCAGGCGCTGGATCATGTGGCGGGCTATTGCACCATCAATGACGGATCAGAGCGCGCCTTCCAGTCTGACATGCAGGGCCAGTGGACCAAGGGCAAAAGCCATGACAGTTTCGGCCCGATCGGGCCGTGGCTGGTGACGCGAGACGCGGTGCCCGATCCGCAATCACTCGATCTGTGGTGCGAGGTGGACGGCATCCGCCATCAGGCGGGCAATACCCGCACCATGGTCTATGGCGTGGCCTATCTTGTGGCCTATCTCAGCCGGTTCATGACGCTGCATCCCGGCGACATCATTGCCACCGGCACACCGCCCGGTGTCGGGCTGGGCCTGAAGCCGCCGGTCTTCCTGCGGGCAGGCCAGCGGATACGGCTTGAGGTGCAGGGTCTTGGGATGCAAGATCACCTGACCGTCGATGTTCAACCCTGAAATGCGGATCGGAGACCCCTGACATGGCCGCCTATTTCATTGCCCATGGCACCGTGAAGGATGCCGCGAAAATGCTGGAATATGTTGATCGGTCCGGCCCCTGCGTTGCGGCCTTCGGCGGGGAATTCCTGACCGTGGGCGAGGTGAAATCCGTGCTGACCGGACGGCACGATCACAAGCGCACCGCAATTTTCAAGTTCCCCGACGTGGCTGCCGCCGAAGGCTGGTACAATTCCGACGCCTATCGCGCGCTGTGGCCGCTGCGCAATGCGGCGGGGGACTTCGATTTCATCGTGATGGAAGAATTCTGACGCCCGGCGGGCGCAGCACTCCAGATCCCTGACCTGATCTCTGCCAAGGCGCTCACCTGTTGAGGGCATTGGCCGGGCTTTGGCTTGCCCGCATAACCCGCTTTTTCCCCCCTTTTGGAAAGGACACACCATGTCTTTGCTTCCCGGCCAGACCGAGGCCATTGCCGCAGTGGATGCCCTGCGCGCGCGCATCGGCACGGCGGATGCCGATACGCTTGCGCTGCTGCTGACCGAGGCGCGCACCCATTCCGCCTTTACGGATCAACCCGTCAGCGATGCGCTGTTGCATCAGGCGGTGGCCATGGCGGCGATGGGCCCGACCTCGATGAACTGTCAGCCGCTGCGGATCCGCTTCGTGCGCAGCGCCGCAGACAAGGCGCGACTGGTGCCGCTGCTGGCGCCGGGCAATCAGGCCAAGACAGCGGCCGCGCCGGTGACGGCCATCGTGGCCTATGACGCCGCATTTTATGAACAGATGCCCAAGGTCTTTCCGATCAATGCCGGGGCGCGCGATATGTTTGCGGGCAATCCGGCGCTGGCGCAGAGCACCGCCTTTCGCAACGGATCGCTGCAAGCTGCCTATTTCCTGATCGCGTTGCGCGCCGCCGGGCTGGATTGCGGCCCGATGTCGGGGTTTGACCCGGCGGGTGTCGATGCCGCTTTCTTTGCGGGCAGCACCGTTCGGACAAACTTCCTGATCAACATCGGGTATGGCGATACGGCGGGCGTGTTTCCGCGTTTGCCGCGCCTGTCGGTGGCCGAGATGGTGCTGGAAGGCTGAGGTCAGCGGATCTGGGCGGTCTGATCGGAAAAGCGCAGCGTGACGGTCAGGCCGCCTTCATTCATCATCCAGGGCCGAAGGGTATAACGCCGCACGCCCCGTGCGTGCATCGGATCGGCATCTCGCACAGCGCGCGGGCCTGCTCTGCCCCGTCGGCCCGCAGGATGAACATGCCCTCGCCGGTGTGGTGCAGGCCATCCTCGGTCCAGAACGGTCCGGCGGCCAGCAGCGCGCCTGCACGCTCCAGCCGCACCTGATGCGCCAGATGGTCAGGCGTGACCGCATCCAGCAGATGTTCCTGGCCGGGCACCGGCGTGGTGAACACCACAAAAAGCTGCATCTGCAACATGCCGGCACATTCCTGTTCGATCATCGCGCGGGTGGGTTTGTAGGGCATGATCAGCCTTTCAGCTTGCGCGCGCGGTGCTGCATGCCGGTGAAAACCAGCAGCAGGGACGCCGAGAACAGGATCAGCAGGGTCGCCACGGCCATGACCGTCGGATCAAGGTTTTCGCGTGTCCCGCTCAGCAGCTCACGGGGCAGGGTGCGTTGTTCCGGCCCGGTCAGCAGGATGGCCACGACCACTTCGTCAAACGAGGTGGTGAACGCGAAAATCGCACCGGATACCACGCCGGGCAGGATGAGCGGAAAGGTGACGGCCCGGAAGGTGGTGACCGGGTTCGCCCCGAGGCTGGATGCCGCGCGGGCCAGGACCGGGTCCAGCTGCGCGACGGATGCGGTGACGGTGATCACCACAAACGGCACCGCCAGCGCCACATGCGCGAGGATCAGGCCGAGCAGGCTGTTCACCAGCCCGATGGCCGAAAACGCGAAATAGATGCCCACGGCGGTGATGATGGTGGGCACGATCATCGGTGACATCAGCGCCGCCACCAGCACGGATTTGCCACGAAAGCTGACCATCGACAGGCCAAGCGCGGCAAAGGTGCCAAGCGGCGTTGCAATCAGCACCGTGGCAGCGCCCACGATCAGGCTGTTGCGGATCGCTGCCCACCAGCGCCCGTCGGAAAACAGCTTGGCATACCATTGCAGCGAAAACCCCTCCAGCGGGTAGGTGAGGATGCTGGAGGTGTTGAACGACAGCGGAATGATGGCAAGGATCGGCGCGATCAGGAACAGCAGCACCAAGGCGCCGCAGATCTTGGTGGCAAGCCGCCAGAGTTTTGGGGTGTCGATCATCTCAGCCAAGCCCGATCCGGTCCACGCCGACCAAGCGGACATAGACGCCATACAGAAGGAAGGTGGCGGCCAGCAGAATGGCGCCCAGCGATGCGGCAAGCCCCCAGTTCACCGTCTGCGTGGTGTTGAAGGCGATGTAATAGGGCAGCAGCTGGTCGCCCGCGCCGCCCAGCAAAAGCGGGGTGATATAGTACCCCAGCGCCAGAATGAACACCAACAACCCGCCCGCCGAAATGCCCGGCACGATCTGCGGCAGGTAGACGCTGAAAAAGCTGCGCAGGGCACCGGCCCCCAGCGAACTGGCGGCCAGTGTCTGATTGCGCGGCACATTGCGCATCGCCGCCAGAACAGGCAGCACCGCATAGGGCAGCAGGATATGGGTCAGCGCGATCAGCACGCCGGTGCGGTTGAACACCAGCTCCAGCGGCTCGGCGATCAACCCGGTTTTCAGCAGGGCGCTGTTGACCAGCCCGTTCTTCTGCAAGATCACCATCCAGGCAGCAGAGCGCACCAGCAGCGATGTCCACAGCGGCAGCAGCAGCACGATCATCAGCAGCGATGACAGCGTAAGGCCCGCCGTCTGCAACAGATAGGCGCAGGGCAGCGCCAGCAGCAGGGCAATCACCGTGACAGTAAAGGCGATGGACAGCGTGCGCAGCAGGACATCCACATAGAGACGGCTTTCGGCGGGGGCGCGGGCAATCTCGCCTGCCGCATCGCGCCGCAGATCCAGCGCCACCAGCAGAAAGAAATCGCTGGCCGGGCCGCGCGCCCGGTGGATCGCGGTCCAGATGGCGGGCTGGCCCCAGGCCGGGTCCAGCGCGGGCAGATCGGTGGTCCAATCCCGGTCTTCGGGAAAGGCCCCCGACAGCGCGCGGGCGGTGTTGCTGATGACCGCGCGGAATTCCGGCCTGTCATAGGACAGGCGGCGGGCCGGAACGCCGGCGGTTCTGGTCTGGCGCGCGGCGTGCAGATCACGGGCCAGGGCTTCGAACACCGGGGCATCCGGCAGGCCGCGGCCATCCCATGTCCCGATGCGGTCGGTGGTCAGCGGCATCACCGAGGCCAGTTCGGTATCGCGGACTGACAGGCCCAGCATCCCGCCGATCGGCACGAAAAACACGGCCAGCAGGAAGGCGGCAAGCGGCAGGATCAGCAGCGCCGCGCCAGCCTTTCGAACGGAATCAGAGCGGAGGGAAGGGGCCATGGCGGCGTCAGTCTTTCTGATGGCAAGGGGTGCGGCACCGGCACGGCAGCCGGGGCCGCAATCAGATCAGTTACCCGACCAGGTGGCGAAACGCGTGTTCAACGCGTCGATATTGGCGATCCAGAAGCCGGTATCCAGCGGCAGCGCCACCGAGACATTGGCCTCGGCCGTGGGCAGGCTTGCGGCCAGCGCCGGGTCGAGCATCGCTTGCGCCTCGGTCACACCCACGCCACCGCCCAGCTGTTCCGGCCATTTCACCTGCACCTCGGGGCGGCTCATGAACTCCAAGAGCTTGTAGGCCGCTTCCAGATTTGGCGAGCCTTTCATCACCACCCAGCTGTCGACCAGAAACATCGAGCCATCATAGATCAGCTTGAAATTCGTGCCGTCGCTGGTGTTCGAATTGCCGACGCGGGTGTGATACGTGGTGGTCATTGCCACTTCGCCAGACCCCAGCAGCTGCATCGGCTGATTGCCCGAGGTCCACCACACGATATCGCCCTTGATTTCGTCCAGCTTGGCAAAGGCGCGATCCACACCTTCAGGGGTGGACAGAACGCTGTAGACATCGGCAGGCGCGACGCCATCGGCCATCAGCGCGAATTCCAGGTTCATCTTCGGGCCATTGCGCAGGGCGCGTTTGCCCGGAAACTTCGTGGTGTCCCAGAAATCGGCCCAGCCCTTCGGCCCTTCGGGCATCTTGTCGGCATCATAGGCGATGACAAGGCTGTAGATATTCGCCGGGATGCCGCAATCGGTGGCGGTGCCCGGCAGATATTTTTCATAACCGCCCAGCTTGGCGGGATCCAGCACTTCGAACAGGCCCTCTTCGCAGCCGATCTCCAGCTCGTCGCCTTCCACCTCGATCACATCCCAGGTGTTGGCGTCGCCGCCCTGTGCCTTGGAGCGCAGGACGCCGACACCGCCTTCCCAGCTGTCTTCGGCCAGCGCCGTGCCGGTTTCTGCCGCAAACGGCGCAAAGAACACGGTGCGTTGCGCATCCTGAAAGATACCGCCCCAGGATACCACGGTCAGATCCCGCGCGGCGGCAAGGTTTGGCACGGTGGCAAGCGCCGCGACAGCGGCACAGTGCAACAAGCTTCTCATGTCAGTCTCCCTATGATCATCCGGTTCAGGCCGGTTTGCGTTGTTCCGGCGATTTGCTGCCGGTCGTGTGAGGCGTCAGGCACATGCCAGCAGGCGGCAGGCGCTGACGGGCATTTCGATGGTCACGCTGTCGCCCGGTGCAACGGCGGTGGCGTCCTCGGCATTGGCTTTCAGCACCAGCCTGCCAATGCCTGTCGCCTCCAGAACCACGCGGTTCTGATCGCCAAGATAGACGGTATCCACCACCCTTGCGGCGGCCTGCTGCGTGCCGGGCAGGGGCTTTGGCCCGGCAAGGCGGATGCTTTCGGGCCGCAGGTTGAAGGTCACACCGGCCCCGACAGAACAGCCCGTCTGCTGCGGCGCGAACAGGGTGCCGCCGTCGGCAAAGCGGACAACCGCATGGCCGCGCTCATGGCCGACAACCGTGCCGACCAGCCCGTTGTTTTCGCCGATAAAGGAGGCAACAAAAGGGGTTGCCGGGCGTTTGTAAAGCTCTTCCGGGGTGCCGATCTGTTCGATCTTGCCCTTGTTGAACACCACCACCCGGTCCGAAAGCGTCAGCGCCTCTGACTGGTCATGGGTGACAAACACCATCGTGGTGCCCAGCTCGCGGTGCAGGGTCTTCAGCTCTGATTGCAGATGTTCCCGCAGGTTCTTGTCCAGCGCGCCCAGCGGTTCATCCAGCACGATCAGCCGTGGCTTGAAGATCATCGCGCGGGCCAGGGCGACACGTTGCTGCTGCCCCCCCGAAAGCTGCACCGGGCGGCGATGGCCCATCGTCTCCAGATGCACCACGGCCAATGCGGCATCGACGCGGCGGGCCATCTCGGCCCGTGCCATGCCGCGCACCTTCAACGGAAAGGCGAGGTTTTCGCGCACGGTCATATGCGGAAACAGCGCATAGTTCTGGAACACCACGCCGATGTTGCGTTTGTGCGCGGGCAGCTTTTCAATGCGCTTGCCATCCATTTCGATGCTGCCATCCGTCGGGCTTTCAAACCCGGCCAGCATCATCAGCGTGGTGGTTTTTCCCGACCCGGACGGGCCCAGAAAGGTGATGAATTCACCGTTCAGGATATCGAGGTCGATCGTGTCGATGGCGGTGTAGCTGCCATAGACCTTGGACACGCCACGGAGGCGGACAATGGGGGTGGGTGTCATGTCAGGGATCTTTCACACGCAAGCAGGTGGTCAGCAGGAAACAGCAGAGAGGCGTCTGGCATCGGGCAAGAGGCGGCGGCTGTGCCGGGCCTGTGGAGACGCGCGGCGGGTTCGGAGTGGGTCAGGTCAGGCCATCCGGGGCCTGCGGCGGTTTGGTTTTCTGTTCGGTCAATCTGCCGCCGGGGCCAGTCTCGCACCATACCCTTAATAGGCTACAGGTCTGGCGGTGGCGGGCTGGGGCGGGGATGAAGACCGCCGCACAGCCTACTGGTTTCATTCGGATAGTCAGGATGAAGCAGCACGGTTTTGCGGCCTCCTGTCGGGGTTCAAAGGCGGATCAATCTGCCATTCGTATAATATATCACAGGAACATCAAAGAATCGCAGCCAAAATTCTCCCCTTGGATCGCCGGATCAGAGCCCGCGCTGATAGGCATCGGCCAGATCGAAAGCATCGCAGAGGAAGCGCGCCATCCGGTCCCGGGTGCCGGATTCCTCCAGCCGGGCTGCGGCCCAGCCGATATAGGACAGCGCACGCAGCAACAGGAACAGCGGCAGGGCTTGCAGATCCTGCGCGTGCAAAGCCCGCGCAGTGCGATACCCGGCAATCAGCGCGGCCTCGATCCGGCGATAATTCGGTTCGCGCCGGTTCTTGATCAGCGCCGTCGCAATGTCGAACATGCGCCAGCCGGGGCCTGAATCGTCGAAATCAATCATCTCGACCGTGGTGCCTGTCAGAAGCACATTCTCGCGCACCAGATCGGCGTGGATCAAGCCATAATCCAATCTGCCAAGGCGCGACAGGCCGGTTGCGGCCAGCGCCCGGATGGCCTGCAAGCGTGCCGCCTCCTCTGCGCGCAGGCCTGCGCAATCCCAGAACCGGCCCCAGAGTGGTGCTGCGCCAAGCAGCCCCTCGCCGTCCCAGGCCTTGCGGGCAAAGCCGGGCGGTGGCTGCCACCGATCCAGCGCGCTGTGCATCTGCGCCATGGTCCGGCCAAGGGCGGTGAACACCGATGTCAGCTGCGCGGCGGTCATGCCCAGCGGGATGCCCGTCTGGCCCAGCGGCGTGCCCTCCATCCACGAGACAATATCGGCGTGAAGCGCGGGTTGCCCCACGTCTGCGGCAAGGGTGACGGTGGCGGCCCCCTCTGCCGTCAGGATCGGGCGGGGCACCCGCAGCCCGGTTGCGCGCAGCGCCGTCATCAGATGCAGCTCTGATGCCAGTTCTGCGGCGCTGTGATAGCCGGGGCGATGCAGGCGCAGCGCCGCTGGGCGGCCATCGGCAAGCTGCACCCGGAACACCGCGTTTTCGCGGTATTTCAGCAGGACAGGCGGGGTGCTCAGCCCCCATCGGGCCTGTGCCTGCACCGCGCGGGCTTGAAGCCGCCGCAGTAGAAGATCACCGCCGGTCACAGGGTTGCCAGAGCGTCGTCCAGCACCTCCAGCATCAGATCGGCATTGTCGCGGCTGAACGGCATCGGCGGGCGGATCTTGGTGGTGCATTCGCCCACGCCGATCTTGCCCATCAGGATGCCCCGGTCTTTCATGCCATTGATCAGCCGTGTGGCATGATCCGGGGCCGGTGTTCTGGCGGTGCGGTCCAGCATCAGCTCCGCCCCGAAGAACAGCCCCGTGCCGCGCACCATTCCGATCAGATCGTGACGTGCCGCCAGACGTTCAAGGCCGTGGCGGGCATAGTCCCCCACCGCGCGAGCATTCTCCATCAGGTTTTCGTCGCGCAATACATCCAGCACAACCAGGGCCGCAGCGCAGGACACCGGATTGCCGCCGAAGGTGTTGAAATAGCGAAAGGCCTTGCGGAACGCGTTCAGTGTGTCTGGCGTCGTCACCACTGCCCCCACCGGATGACCATTGGCCATCGGTTTTCCCAGTGTCACGATATCGGGCATGAAGCCCGCGCGTTGATGACCCCAGAAATGGCTGCCGGTGCGGCCAAAGCCGGGCTGCACCTCGTCGGCAATCACCACCCCGCCCGCCTTGCGCACGGCGGCGATTGCGCCGTCCAGAAATCCGGGCGGCAGATCGGGAAAGCCTTCATTGGCGAAATAGGGGCAGAGGATGAAGGCCGAAAACCCGTGCGTCGTCGCCTCCAGATCGGCAATCGCCTGTTCGACCCGCGCGGTGAAGGCAGTCCCCGGCGCGCCGCCCAGAGGCCGCGCGCTGTCCGGGGCGGGCACATGGCGGACATGGCCACCAAAGCCCCCGACCGGCGGCATCCGGGTGGACAGTTGCGACACCGCCGTGGTGTTGCCATGATAGGTGTGATCGGTGGCAATGACCCCGGTCCTGCCGGTGACCGCCTGCGCCATCCGCAGGGCAATGTCATTCGCCTCGGACCCGGTGCAGGTCATGATGGCGGTGGACAAAGACGGATCAAACGTTGCGGTCAGCCGCTCGACATAACCAAGGATCCCCTCGTGCAGATAGCGGGTATGGGTGTTCAACAGGCTTGCCTGCCGGCAGATCGCCTCGACAACTGCCGGATGGCAATGCCCGACATGCGGCACATTGTTGTAGCAATCCAGATACTTGCGCCCGTCCGCATCCCACAGCCACACCCCGCTGCCCCGCACCAGATGCACCGGATCGGTATAGAAGGTGGACATGCCGCGCCCCAGCAGGCGTTCGCGCCGGGCTAGAAGGTCGGTGTTTGCCTGCATCTGTGTCATGCTTTCACCGCCGCCAGCCCGGCATCGAGGGCCGCAAGCATCCGGGCCACATGGTCCGAGGTGATGATCAGCGGCGGGGAAAAGATGATGTTGCTGCCCGATGTGCGCACCATGCAGCCCGCGTCATAGGTCACATCCTGCACGGTCTGCACCTTGTCCTTGCCCAGCCCGGTTCTGGTTTCGGGATCCGACACCAGCTCCAGCGCGCACATCAGCCCAATGCCGCGCACATCGCCGATCACCGCATGGCGCGACTTCAACGCGTGCAGACCCGCCATCAGCTCGGCCCCGCGCGCGGCGGCATTGGCGGCCAGATTCAGACGCTTTGCTTCGGCCAGCGTCGCCAGTGCCGCCGCCGCGCCGACCGGATGCCCGGAATAGGTATAGCCATGGCTGATCAGCCCGCGCGTGTCGCTATTGGCCTCGAAGGCCTGCGCAATCCTGTCACTGATCATCGCCGCCCCAAAGGGGAAGTAGCCATTGGTGATGGCCTTGGCCGTGGCCATCAGATCGGGCTTCACCCCCCACAGGCGGCTGCCTGTCCAGGCGCCGGTGCGGCCGAAGGCGGTGATGACCTCGTCTGCGATCATCAGGATGCCGTGCCGGTCACAGATCGCGCGCAGCAAGGGCAGCAGCGTCGGATGCGGCACGATCACGCCACCGGCCCCCAGAACCGGCTCCACGATCAGGGCGGCGATAGTATCTGCGCCCTGAAAGGCGATGTCATCCTCGAACTGGCGGGCAATGATGCGGGCCATCGCGGCGGGATTTTCGGTGTCCAGCGTGCTGCGATAGGGATAGGGGGCGGGCAGATGGAACACGCCGTCCAGCATCGGTGCATAGTTGCGCCGGAACGCCGGATTGCCATTCACGGAGGCACCGCCGAAATGCGTGCCGTGATAGCCTTTCTTGAGCGCGAAGAATTTCGTGCGCTCGGGCTGGCCATTCACCTTGTGATACTGGCGGGCCAGCCGCAGGCAGGTTTCCACCGAATCCGAGCCGCCCGAGGTAAAGAACGCCCGTGTCAGCCCGTCTTCGCGGAACCATTCGGCCAGTTCGTAGGACAGTTCGATCTGCGGTGCATTCGCCGTGCCGCGAAAGACCGAATAATAGGGCAGGGCCTCCAGCTGATCGGCAATCGCCTGTTTCACCGGCGCGCTGGAATAGCCGAGATTGACGTTCCAAAGCCCGCCCACGCCGTCCAGCGCGGTCTTGCCGTGAATATCGGTGATCTCCACCCCCTGCGCCGCTGCGATGATGCGCGGCGGATGGGCCCGCATTTCCGCAGGATGCGCCATTGGATGCCACATATGGCGGGCGTTGTTCTCGGTCAGGAAATTGGTGTCGCGCATCGGGGATCCATTCTGCTGGCGTCGGCCAAAGGTCTTTGGCCTGACCCTATCGGGCCGCAGGGGCGCGCGTCATTCCTCCTGAAAGGTGACGGTCTTTAGTGGATCAGGGCGCGCGGCGCTGTTCCGGGGCGGCGGCGACGGTGGTTTGCAGCCAGTCCTGAAAGATGCGCAGGGCGGCGCGTTTGGGCAGCGAATTGTTGACGCAGAACCAATAGCCGTGACTGGCCAGAAAGCCGATGCCGCCGGGGTTGACCAGCGCGCCCGACAGCAGCTCTTCCTCGATCAGCTTGCGCGGGATCAGCGCCATGCCCTGCCCGGACAGCGCCGCGCGGATGACCATGGTGTAATAGCCAAAGCGCATCCGGTGGCGCGGCTCCAGCTCCGGAAGGCCATAGGCGGCGGCCAGGGTCGACCAGTGCAGCGGCGTCTGCGGATGTTCCAGCATGGTGCCCTGCGCGAAATCCTCAAGCCGCTCTGGCCCGCCCAGCTTGGCCTCATATCCCGGCGTGCAGGCCAGAATCACATCGCGGCCCAGCAGATAGATCGCATCCTCGCCCGGAAACTGGCCCTGCCCGTAGCGGAACACGCCGTCCGGCGGCTCGAACTGGGTTTCCGACACGAAGGTGGTGAACTGAAGGTCAATGTCGGGATGGCGCTGCGCGAAATCGGCAAAGCGCGGCAACAGCCAGCGGTCCCCGAAAATCGGCAGAACCTGAAGGCGCAGGGTCTTGGGATCAGCCCCAAGTCGCAACGCGCGCAGGGCGGCATCCTCCATCGCCTTCACCGCGATGCGGGCATGTTCGATGTAGATCTGGCCCAGTTCGGTCGGCACCATCCCCGTTGGCAGCCGGGTGAACACCGGGCCGCCCAGCAGGGTTTCCAGCGACAGAAGTTGTTTGCTGACAGCACTTTGCGACAGATTGATGCTCTCGGCGGCAGCGGTGGTCGATCCGCGTTCGGCAATGGCCAGCAACACGCGCAAACCGGTCATGGAAGGCAGGCGGATGGGTTGATAAGCCATGATCCCCCGTCAGGTGCCTAGTCGGTTTCGTCATATGGTTAGCAGATAAACGCGTTTGTGCAAGCGCGGCTGTGGCGCGAAGCTGTGTGTAACAAGACCAAGACGACAGGGAAATCAGATGTCCGAACCAACGAACCTTCTGTGGGGGGCGCGCTTTGCCAGCGGCCCTTCGGTGGAGCTCAGCAATTTGTCACGCGCGCCGTCCTCCTTCTTCCGGCTGTTCCGCGAAGACCTTGCCGGATCACGGGCCCATGCCCGCGAGTTGGAACGCGCCGCGGTTCTGACTGCCGACGAATGTGCCCGGATGCTGGATGCGCTGGACCGGATCGAGGCCGATGTCGCCAGCGGCGATGAACAGCCGCAGCCGGGTGACGAGGATGTGCATACCTTTCACGAACGGCTGCTGGTGCAGACGCTGGGCACCTTGGGGGGCAAGCTGCGGGCCGGGCGGTCGCGCAATGACCAGACGGCGAACAACACCCGGCTGTATCTGCGCAGCACGGCGCGGCGACTCACGCTGGCGGTGCTGACGGTGCAAGAGGCGCTGGCGGCACAGGCCGCGCGCCATGCCGAGACGCTGATGCCCGGCTTTACCCATCTGCAACCGGCGCAGCCGGTGGCGCTGGGGCATCACCTGATGGCCCATGCGCAGGCCATGTCGCGCGATGTGGCGCGGTTCATCGACTGGGACGCGCGCTTTGCGCAATCGCCACTGGGGGCGGCGGCGCTGGCCGGATCGGCCTTTGCCCGCACGCCCGAACTGTCGGCGCAGGACATGGGATATGGCGGCCCCTGCGAAAATTCGATTGATGCCGTGGCCAGCCGCGATGTGGTGGCGGAATTCCTGTTCATCACCGCGATGCTGGGCGTCAACCTGTCGCGCCTGTCGGAAGAGATCTGCATCTGGGCCTCGCGCCAGTTCGGCTGGGTCAAGCTGCACGATTCCTATTCCACCGGATCGTCGATCATGCCGCAGAAGAAGAACCCCGATATCGCCGAACTGACGCGCGGCATGTCAGGCACGATGATCGGCAATCTGACCGGGATTCTGGCGACGCTGAAGGCGATGCCGCTGGCCTATAACCGCGATCTGGCCGAGGACAAGCGGGCGCTGTTCCAGACGGTCGATCTGCTTGATCTGATCCTGCCCGCCTTTGCCGGCGTGGTGCGCACACTGGGCTTTGACACCGACCGGCTGGCCGCCGATGCGCCGCGCGGCTTCACGCTCGCCACCGAAGTGGCCGACTGGCTGGTGCGGCAGGGCATCCCGTTTGCACAGGCGCATGAGGTTTCGGGCGCCAGCGTGCGCTATTGCGAAGAGCGCGGGATGGAGCTTCAGGATCTGACTGCCGCCGATCTGCCGCAGATCGACGCGGCGCTGACCCCGGCGGTGCTGGCGGTGATCAGCCCCGACCGCGCGCTGGCCGAACGCTGGGGCAAGGGCGGCACCGCGCCAGTGCGGGTGCGCGAACAGATCGCGGCCTTTACCGAGACCTGCGCCCGCCAGCGCCGCTGGGCGATGGCAGAGCCGACCGGCGCCGCCCTGCGCCGCAGCCCCAGCCGTGCGGAGGTTCTGGCATGACGACGCAAATGTCTGACGCTTCGGAACAGGCGCGCTATGAAATCGCGCATCTGAAACTGGTGCCGCGCCGCCACGTCGGGCGGCTGATCACGGCGGCGGTGGCGCTGCTGCTGACCGGCCTGCTGGTGCGCGCCTTCATCATCGGCCAGATCGAATGGGATATCGTGGGCCAGTTCCTGTTTGCCCCGGCCATCGTCAAGGGCATCTGGAACACGCTGGCGATGACGGTGATGGCGATGGGCCTTGGCATCGTGCTGGGCGTGGTGATCGCGGTGATGCGCATTTCGGGCAACCCGGTGCTGTCGGTCATCGCCCATGCCTATGTCTGGGTGTTTCGCGGCGCTCCTGCCCTGCTGCAACTGCTGCTGTGGTTCAATCTGGCGCTGATCTTTCCGACCATTGCCTTTCCCGGCCTGTTCGAACTGCGCACCGTCGATGTGATGACGCCCTTTGTGGCCGCGATGCTGGGCCTTGGCATCCAGCAGGGGGCCTATACCTCTGAAGTGGTGCGCTCGGGCCTGTTGTCAGTCGACAGCGGCCAGTATGAGGCGGCGCGCACCATCGGCATGACCCAGATGCAGATGCTGCGCCGGATCGTGCTGCCGCAGGCGATGCGCGTCATGGTGCCGCCGATCGGCAACGAGGTGATCGGCATGGTCAAGCTGACCTCGCTGGCCTCGGTGATCCAGTTTTCGGAAATCCTGCACAATGCGCAGATCATCTACTACGCCAACACCCGCGTGCTGGAACTGCTGCTGGTGGCAAGCTTCTGGTATCTGGTGATCGTCTCTGTGCTGTCGCTGATCCAGAGCCGGATCGAACGCCATTACGGACGCGGCACGCGCTCCGTCCGGGCCACCGTGTAAGGAGCGGCACAGATGACAACGGATATTCTGGTCAAGGCTATCGACGTTACCAAGAACTTCGGCGAATTCCGTGCGCTGGATGCCGTCAGCCTCGAGGTGCGCAAGGGCGAAGTGACCTGCATCATCGGCCCCTCCGGTTCGGGCAAAAGCACCTTTTTGCGCTGCATCAACCTGCTGGAGCGGATCGACGCGGGCGGCATCTGGGTGAATGGCGAGCTGATCGGCTATCGCCGCGACGGCAACCGCCTGCACGAGCTGGCCGATGCGCAGATCGCCCGCCAGCGCCGCGGCATCGGCATGGTGTTCCAGCGCTTCAACCTGTTTCCGCATCAGACCGCGCTGGAAAACATCACCGAAGGCCCGATCCAGGTGCTGAAAGACAATCCCAAGGTGGCGCGCGACCATGCGATGCACCTGCTGGAGCGGGTGGGCCTAGCCGACAAGGCGGGCAACTATCCGGCAGAACTGTCGGGCGGGCAGCAGCAGCGCGTGGCGATTGCCCGCGCGATGGGCATGCGCCCCAATCTGATCCTGTTTGATGAACCCACTTCGGCGCTTGATCCTGAACTGGTCGCCGAAGTGCTGGATGTGATGAACGATCTTGCCACCTCCGGCATGACGATGATCGTTGTCACGCACGAGCTGGGCTTTGCCCGGAATGTCAGCAACAGCGTTGCCTTCATGGACGGGGGCAGGCTGATCGAACATGGCCCCGCAGCCAAGGTGCTGACGCAACCCGACAGTCCCCGGACTGCCGAGTTCATAAAAGCCGTCCACAGATAACAAAACCCAACAGACGAGGATCCTCCCATGACCGCAACCCGTATTCTGGCCACTTCGGTGGGCCTGCTCTGCCTTGCCTGCGCCGTCAGCGCCGAGGGCCTGCCCGAAAAATACAAGACCGCCGGCAAGGTGGTGGTGGCCAATCAGCCGAACTACCCGCCGATGGAATATGTCGATCCTGCGACCAACACGCTGATGGGGGTGGATATCGATCTGGGCCTCGCACTGGCCAAACATCTGGGCGTGACCGTGGAATGGGCCGATATCGGCTTTGAACAGATGGTCTCGTCGCTGGAAACTGGCCGCGTCGATCTGATCCACAGCGGCATGAGCGATCTGCCCAAACGCCGCGAAACCATGGATTTCGTGGATTACATGAAATCGGGCGCGCAGTTCTATACCGTGACGGCGCGGGCGGGCGAATTTGCCAGCATCGCGGATTTCTGCGGCAAGACCGTGGGCATGAGCCGCCGCACCTCCTTTCCCGACGAGGCCAAGAAATGGAGCGATGCAACCTGCGTCGCCAATGGCAAGCCAGAGCTGATCGTGGTCGGCACCGAAGGGTCTGCCGATGCGCGCACGCAGCTGAAACAGGGCCGTCTTGATGGCGCGGTGCAGGGGTCGGAAACGCTTCCCTATCTGCTGACGCTGGAACCCGATACCTATGCCGTGATCGGTGAGCCCTTCACCGCCGTCTATCAGGGCATCGGTTTTGCCAAGGACGCGACCGATCTGCGCGATGCCTATGCCGCCGCGCTGTCGGCGCTGATCGCCTCGGGTGAATACAAGACGATCTTTGAAAAATACGGTCTGGGCGGCACCATGCTCGATGCCGTGCGGATCAATGGCGAACCGCTGAACTGATCCCCCGCTCGCCCGTGGCCGCGTTTGGCCACGGGCCCCGCGCCGGGCATCCCGCCCGGTGCCCCTATTCAAGGACAGGATGGATGACCTCGCATTCCGCTTTGGGCGGACCCTTTCCGGCTGCGCTGCCGCATCTGGAGGCGATGACCCGCTTCACCGCCGCCCTGCGCTTCGAGGATCTGGACCCCGCGCTGATCGCCAAGGCCAAGCTGCATCTTCTGGACACATTGGGGGCGGCGCTGGCGGGCACCCGATCCGCCGAATTCCGTGCCGCCTGCCAGCTTGCGACGGGCGACGGCGCGCGGCTGTTGGGCAGCGCGCTGCATGCCAGCCCGCGCGATGCGGCGCTGATCAATGGCGTGGCGGCGCATGTGTTCGAACTCGACGATTCCGGCGGCTGCGATCATTCCGGCGCGGTGGTGGTGCCCGCGCTGCTGGCGGCAATGGGATCGGGGGCGGGCACCTCGGGGCGCGATCTGATCTGTGCGCTGCTGGCGGGGTATGAGGTGGGGCGGCGGATTCTGGATGCCTCGGGCGGCTATGGCGGCCATAATGGCGCGGGCTGGCATTCCACCGGCACCTGCGGCACGCTGGCCGCCGCTGCCGCCGTCTCGCGCCTGCGCGGCTACGGGCCGCAGACCACCCGCCACGCCGTCACCCTGTCCACCAGCTTTTCCTCGGGGCTCTGGGCCTTCATCCATGATGGCAGTCAGGCCAAGAAGATCCATGCCGGACGCGCCGCCGAGGGCGGGCTGCTGGCGGCGGATCTGGCCGGGGCGGGGCTGACCGGTCCGTCGCAGGTGTTTGAAGAGGTCTGGGGCGGCTTCTTCCGCAGCTTCATCGGACAGCCGGGCCGCGCGCAGGAATTTTCTGACGGGCTGGGGCAGATCTGGAAAATCAACCGCGTGTCGCTGAAACCCTATGCCGCCTGCCGGGGCGCACATTCGGCGGTGGACGCCTTGGGCGACAGTCTGGCGCAGACCGGGCACAGCCCGGAGCAGATCACCCGCATCGACCTGCGGCTGAGCCAGTTCCTGATGGATATGTGCGGCACCGCCCGGCTGGACACGCTGGCGGGCGCGCAGATGAGCCTCGCCTATGTGCTGGCCGCGCGCTGTGTGTTCGGGGCGGCGGGGCTGGCGCAATATGCCGCCCCCGTCCGCCGCGATCCGCGTCTGGCCGCGGTGATGGCCAAGGTGCGGTTTCAGGTTGATCCCGCGCTGGCGCAGATGGACGAGCCGGTGCTGACGCTGACCTTCGCCGATTGCCAGCAGATCACCACCGTGGTGCCGCGCGCTACCGGCGCCCCCGAGCGCCCGATGACCGAGGCGGCGGTGCTGGCCAAATTCACCAGCCTTGCGGGCATGGCCCTGCCAGAGCCGCAGGTGGCAGAATTGCTTGCTTGTGTGAACCGCCTCGAGACGCTTGACAGCTGTGACAGCCTTGTCGCTCTGCTCACCCATGACGGGCCACAGCGCCCGGTATTCGACTGAGCCCCGGAGGGCACCCCCATGACCCATGACCTGACCCCAAGGCCGCTGAACCCCGCCCCGCCCGCGCCCGATTTTGCCTGGCCCGGTGGCAAGAAAAGCGCTGTGTTCATCGGCTTTGACGTGGATGCCGAAACCGCCTGGATCGGCAATACCCCGGCCAATGTGAACCGCATGGTCACAACCTCGCATGGCGGTTACGACGCCCGTGTCGGCATTGCGAAGATCCTTGATCTGATGGCGGATCTGTCGCTGAAGGGCACCTTCTTCATTCCGGGCTGGACCGCCGAGGCGCATCCGGCCGCCTGTGAGGCCATCGTCGCGGCAGGGCACGAGATCGGCCATCACGGCTATCTGCACAAGCTGCCCGACCGCGACCGTCTGGACGAGGCCTATGACGAGATCGACCGCGGGCTGGCGGCGCTGAAGGCGCGGCTGGGCGTGGTGCCGGTGGGCTATCGCGCGCCCTCGGGTGAGAATTTCCCCGAACTGCTGGCGCATCTGACGGCGCGCGGGCTGCGGTATTCCAGCTCGTTCCGCGATGACATCCGGCCCTATCGTCATCTGCTTGCCGATGGCCGCCCCGGCCCGGTGGAAATTCCGGTGAACTATGCCTTTGATGACTGGAACTTCGGTATGACCGCCCGCACCAGCCCGCGCAGCATCTTCGGACGCGACATGATCCTGCCGCTGTGGCGCGATGAGTTTGCGGCAACCCATGACTGGGGCGGCGTCACCACCATGGTGCTGCATCCGCAGGTGTCGGGCCGCCCGATGCGCTGGCATATCCTGCGCGATTTCCTGACCGAAGTCGCCGCGCGCGAGGATGTCTGGATCGCCACCGGGGCCGAGATCACCGCGCATTACGAGGCCTGCGAGGCGGCACGGTAACGGGAGGCGCGCGGGGGCAGCCCCCCGCGCGCCTGTCGTCAGGATTTCAGGGCCGGGCTGAACGCCATCAGGCTGAGGATTTCAAACAGCACCTGTGCGGCGATTTGTGCGGTGTTGGTGGTGCTGTCATATTGCGGCGCCACCTCGACCACATCGCCCCCCACCAGATTGAGGCCCTTGAGGCCCCGGATCAGCTCCAGCACCTCGCGCGGGGTCATGCCGCCCACTTCGGGTGTGCCGGTGCCGGGGGCAAAGCCGGGGTCCAGCGCGTCAATGTCGAACGACAGATAGGTCGGGCCATCGCCCACCACGGCGCGGGCGCGGCGGATGATTTCGGGGATGCCCAGATGCGGCACCTCTTCGCCATGGATCACCGTCATGCCCGAGACGGTCGAGAACTCCCACAGATATTCCGCCGAGCCGCGAATCCCGATCTGGATCGTGCGCTCGGGGTCCAGCACGCCATCCAGCACGGCATTACGCATCGGGCCACCATGATGGAACTTGGTGCCATCGGTCGCGCCGCCGGTGTCGCAATGCGCGTCGATATGGATCAGCCCGACCGGCCGGTCGCGCCCCACTGCGCGCAAGACCGGATGGGTGATCGAATGATCGCCGCCGACCGACAGCGGCACGACCCCCGCCGCCACGATCCGCGCGATATGCGCCTCGATGTCGCGGTGGCTCTGCTCCAGATCATAGCGGCTGGTGAAGGCCACATCGCCGATATCGCCCACCCGCATCTCGTGCAGCGGCAGGCAATCCAGCACGTGATTATAGGGGCCGATCCGCTCCACCCCGCGCATGGCACGCGGCCCGAAGCGCGCGCCGGGGCGGTTGGTGACGCCCAGATCCATCGGCAGCCCGGTCAGCGCCACCTGCAGGTCGGCCAGGGCCTCCGGCTCGGGCCGGTAGGGGGCGCCGACCAGCGTCGGCACACCGGACCACGGCATCACGCGGGTGCCTGCCGGGTTGAACACCCGCGCGGCCACGCGGGCAAAGCGCGGATCGGCGATCCGGGCAGAGTTGTCATCGCTGAACTGGGCGCGCAGGGCGGCAAGGTGAATCTTATCCATCTGAAGGGTCTTTCTGATGTCGGGCGGTTGCGGGCCGAGTATGACAGCACTGGACATGGCAGATCAATTTACAGAATATTGCGATATGATGTCAGGAAAACTCACATAGATGCACGCGCTGCCCCCCCTGACCGCGCTGCGCGCCTTTGAGGCGGTGGTGCGCACCGGCACGCTGTCGGCGGCGGCGCACGATCTGGGCATCACCCATGGCGCGGTCAGCCTGCAAATTCGCGCGCTGGAACAGGCGGTGGGGCAGCCGCTGTTCGCGCGGCCCGGCAAGCGGCTGGTGCTGAACGGCCATGGCGCGCGGCTGTTTCAGGCGGTCAGCACGGCGTTTCAGGGCATGGCCACGGCCACCGCGCAATTGCGCGCCCCGGTGGACAGTGGCCGCTTGCGCATCGCCTGTGTGCCTGCGCTGCTGTCGCATTGGCTGTTGCAGGTCATCGACGATTTCGCCCAGACCCACCCCGAGGTGGAGCTGCATCTGATCCCCGCCAATGACCCGCAGCTGGTGCTGCGCGATGCGGCGGATCTGTGCCTCTGTTATGGCGACCGACCCGACCCGGCGCAGATCCACAGCCAGAGCCTTGCCGCCGTCCGCCTGTTTCCGGTGGCCAGCCCGGCGTTGCTGACGCGGGTGCCGCTGAAATCCTGGCGGGGGTTGCAGCAGCATGTCCTGCTGCATGCCGATGACGGGCAGGAGTGGCGCGAATGGGCCGGGGCCGCGCCATGCCCGCTGCGCCCCACCGCCCATCGGTATCTGAGCGATGCGCGGCTGGTGCTGGAGGCGGCGATCCTTGGCCATGGCATCGCGCTTGGCGATACGATCACCACCGGGCGGGCGCTGGCGCGGGGCGATCTGGTGGTGCCCTTTGCGCAGAGCGTGATGTCGCGCTCGGTGTTTTATCTGGCCTGCCATCCGGGGCGGCGCGATGTGCCGCTGCTGGCCAAGATGTCCGGCTGGCTGGCCGGGGCGATGGAGGCGACGGGTGATCCGCTGCGCCTGCCCGCCGCGCGGGGCGAGTGATCAGGCGCGTGTGTGCAGCGCGCGGACGATGCGCCAGGCCCGCCGCGCCACGGTCAGCGCCGTCCCCAGCACCACCGCCCAAAGCGTCAGCCACAGCACGCCGCCCGCACCCGACCACAGCGGCTCGGCCAGCGCCAGCAGCGCGCCGCCCGTCACCAGCGCCATGCGCTGGGGTTTGGCCATCGGCCCGCAAAAATCCGCAGGCAGGCCGCAGCTGCGGCCCAGCTCGCGGGTATAGGCGGTGAACACCGCCAGCGTGGCAGCGGCCCAGCCCAAGGCGGGAAGGCCAAGGCCCAGCCCCAGCCCGACCAGAATGGCAATATCGGCGATCCGGTCGGGAAATTCGTTCCAGAATGGGCCATCCGGCGCTTGTCGGCCCGCCTCGATGGCGACCAGCCCGTCCATCAGATTGCAGATCAGCCGCACCTGGCAGCCAAGTGCTGCCAGCAGCAGCAACCCCACGCGCCACGCCCCGTCCGCCGTGCCCACCGCCCAGAGCGCCCCACCCGCCAGCGCCGCCGCCGCGATACTGGCCAGCGAGATCTGGTTCGGCGTGATGCTTGTGCCGGCCAGCCAGCGGCTCAGCCCACGGGCCCAGCCGGTGTCGCGGCTGGAAATCGGGCGGCGATCAGGGGCTTGGGTCATGCGGGCTCCGGTTGCGGGGGATCATGTCAGCGACCACCAATAGCGGGTCAGATGGTAAAAGATCGGCGCCGAAAAGATCACCGAATCCAGCCGGTCGATAAAGCCGCCATGCCCGGCTATCAGGTGGCCCCAATCCTTGACGCCACGATCCCGCTTGATGGCCGACATGACAAGCCCGCCGAAGAACCCCATCAGCACGATCACACACGACAGGCCCGCCGCCTGCAATGGGGTGAAGGGCGTCAGCCAGGACAGGCTCGCCCCGATCAGCATGGCCGACAGTGCGCCCCCGGTAAAGCCCTCGACCGTCTTGGAGGGCGACAGGCGCGGCGCAATCTTTGTGCGGCCCAGCAGCTTGCCCCAGACATATTGCATCACGTCGCTGCCCTGCACCACCACCACCAGAAAGGCGATCAGCAGCACATTGCGCCCCTCATATCCCGGGATATGCAGGCTGAGCAGGGCAGGCACATGCGAGATGCAGAACACGCAGATCATCGCGGCCCATTGCACTGCGGCCACCCGCAGCAGAAAGCGTTCGGTATCGCCGAACAGCACCGCAAGGATCGGCAGCAGCAGAAAGGCATAGACCGGGATGAAGATGGACCACAGGCCATACCACTCGATCCAGATCAGGTAATATTGCACCGGCAGCACGCCGAAAAACGTGGCAACCAGCGCCCAGTGATCGCTGCGCCGGGTGTCGACCAGCGTAACGAACTCGCGCAGCGCCGCGAAAGAGCAGAGCGCGAACAGCAGCGTGGTGCCCGAAGATCCCAGCAGCAGCGCCACCGCCATCAGCGCGACCATCACCCACCAGGCCTTGATCCGGTCATTCAGGTTTTCGATGCCCGGATTTTCACCCTGCGGCGACAGGCGTTGCTGCAACACATAGCCCACGCCCGAGGCGGTCAGCAGCACGCCGCCCAGACCCGCCAGCAGCCAGATCAGATCGCTTTGCGCGGGCGTCATTGCGGCGGCCTTTCTGCCTTGGGCGACAGGCCGATCAGGGCTGCGGTGGCGCGGGCCAGAAAGGCGTCTTTCGTCTCGTCACCGCCCACATGCAGCGGCGCGCCGAAGGTCACCGTGCAGATCAGCGGGATCGGCACCAGACCGCCCTTGGGCAGCACCCGGTTCAGATTGTCGATCCAGACCGGCACCAGTTCGGTCGCCGGGCGGGCGCGGGCCAGATGATAAAGCCCGCTGCGAAACGGCAGCAGCGGCGCATCGGTCACATTGCGCGTGCCCTCGGGAAATACGATCAGCGAGGCGCCCCCATCCAGCGCCTGCGCCATCTGCGCCACCGGATCCGCCTGCCGCGTGGCGGGGTCGCGGTCGATCAGCAGGGCGTTGAACACCTTCTGCCCGACAAAGCGGCGCAGCGCCCCCGCCTGCCAATACTCCGCCGCCGCAACAGGCCGCGTCACCCGGCGCAGGCGCGGCGGCAGCACCGTCCAGACCAGCACGAAATCGCCATGGCTGGCATGATTGGCGAAATAGATGCGCTGCGTTGCATCCGGGGTGATGCCGCTGAAAATGCCGCGCACCGCCGTCACGGCCCGCGCAAACAGCACAATCGCCAGCGCGCAGAGCGCGGCCGGCAGGGGCCTGAAAATGCCTGTGATCATATTGCCCGATCCTGCGTCCGGCCTGAGCCCGTCTGATGGCGAGTAGAGCAGAGCCGCCGCCTTATCGCAACAGTGCCGGACCGATCAGCCGCCCCGGGCGGCCTCGATCGCGGCCACGTCGATCTTTGTCATTTCCATCATCGCGGCAAAGGCGCGGCGGGCCTCGTCGCCGCCTGCGGCCATTGCCTCGGTCAGCACGCGCGGCGTGATTTGCCACGAGATGCCCCACCGATCCTTGCACCAGCCACAGGCGCTTTCCTGCCCGCCATTGCCGACGATGGCATTCCAGTAGCGGTCGGTTTCGTCCTGATCCTCGGTGGCGATCTGGAACGAAAAGGCCTCGGTCTGCCGGAAGGCAGGCCCGCCGTTCAGACCCATGCAGGGGATACCCGCCACGATGAAATCGACCGTCAGCACATCCCCCGCCTTGCCCGACGGATAATCGGCGGGGGCCAGATGCACCGCCGTGACCGCGCTGTCCGGGAAGGTCTGGGCATAAAACTGCGCCGCCGCTTCGGCATCCTTGTCATACCAGACGCAGATCCTGTTCTTGGCCATATCCTGTCCTTTCGCTGCTGGGGGGGATCCGGGGAAGGCGCAGACCACCTCTCAGCAAGGCGCAAAAGCCACGTTCGGTCAAGGCGCGCGTGATCCGGTCAGTCTCCGACCCAGCGGACCAGCTGCGCGGTGGACCAGTTGCAGGCCCCGGCCTCGGTCATGCCCGTCACCTGCCAATGCACGCTGAACAGCCGGGGCGTCAGCAGCCGCATCCGCCCGGTCGAGGTCAGTGCGCCGCCTTCGGCCGCGAGTGAGGCGGTGCCGAGGGTTTCCACCGGGGTCACGTTCTGAAACCTGTGGGGCGCATAGTCGGGATCGGGATTGGCGGCCATGAAGGCGGTCTGGATGGTCTCGCCCGAAAAACCGGCGTTCCAGACCAGCCGCGCCGTGACGGTTTTCGGATTGGCCAGAACCTGCCGGAACATCTCGGTTCCCGGCCCGCACTGCACCGCGATATTGAACGGCGTGCCATCGCGCCACAGCCCATCCACCGGCTCCAGCGTGGTTTGCGGGCAGGTGCCCGAACCGCCAAAGCGGGCGTGCAGCGCATCGGTGCCCTCATCGGTCAGGCTGCTGTCGGTGGCCGGGCTGTCCCACACACCCTGCACCTCTGCCGCGACCTCTGGCAGGCCCAGGGCCACCGCCAGATCGGCACGGCTGAGCGGCATGGCGGCACAGGTGCAGCCCGCACCCGCCACACAATGCGCGGAATAAAGCCCCGAGGCATAGGCATCGACAAAGGGCCTGCCTTCATCGCCGGGGGTAAAGACCGGAATGGAGTCGGCCAGAAGCGGGCTGGCAAGGGCAATCAGAACAAGGGCGGCAAGGCGCATGGGGCGGCTCCGGTCGGGACAGGTGCGGCACAGGTTAGGGTGGTTCTGCGCCCCATGCTTGGGGCTGACGGCACCTGGCACGGGGTTGGCGGCACTGGCCGTATGCTGCCCGGCGGAACTTTTCGGGTATCGCACCATACCGGCCACCCGGCTGGCGCGACGCGCGGCGGCGGTGCAGGGTCTGGCAGAGGAAGACAAGGCAGTGGCCGCGGCGCATCCGGCCACCACCGAGGAGGAGGAAAAACATGCGGAATGTCACCATCGACAACGTCACCGACGTTGTGATTTCGTCACTTGGCCAGACGACGCCGATCCCGGCACGGCAGCGGGAAATCATGGAGGCCCTGCTGCGCCACCTGCACGGTTTCTGCAAGGACGTGAACCTGACCCATGCCGAGTTTCTGGCCGCCTGCGATTATCTGGGCCGCGCCGGGGCGATCTGTTCGGACAAGCGGCAGGAATTCATCCTGCTGGGCGACATTCTGGGCGTCGAGGTGCTGGTCGACATGCTGTCGAACCCGATCACCGGCGGCGAGACCATTTCGACCGTGCTGGGGCCGTTCTTCCGCGAAAATGCGCCGGTGATGCCCAAAGGGGCCTCGACCGTGCAAAAGGCGTTCGACACGCAGGAAACCGTGCTGGTCGAGGGCTATATCCGCGACACCGAGGGCAATCCGATTGCGGGCGCGATCATCGACGTGTGGGAAGATGCGCCGAACGGTCTGTATGAAAACCACGACCCCGAGCAGCCGGATTACAACCTGCGTGGCCGCTTTGAAAGCGATGCAGACGGCCACTATGCCTTCCGCGCCATCCGCCCGGTGCCCTATCCGATCCCCGGCGACGAGACGGCGGGCGAGCTGATCCGCTTCATGGGCCATCACTGCATGCGCCCGGGCCATATTCACGTGATGGTGTCGCATGACGGCCACCGCCCGCTGATCTCGCAGATCTACGATGCGGAGAGCGCGCATCTGGACAATGACTCGGTCTTTGCGGTGAAGGCGGATCTGATCGGCGAGTTCAAGAAGGCGCCGGCAGGGGCCGACACCGATCTGACGCTGCGCTTTGATTTCGCACTGCCCCGGGCGGATGCCGCGCGCATGGCAGCCGAGTAAGACAGAAGGGCGCGCCGCAGCCCCATCCGGGGCGTGCGGCGCGCATCGTTGACCGGCGCGCCTGTTGGCCGCCCTTGAAGGACCATGCAGATGAACATGCCGGGCATTGCCGCGCCAAGCCATCCTATTGCCTTGGGCGATCTTGCCCGCGGGCGCGAGATTGTCGCCGTGGAAACCGTCATCGTCGACGTGCCCACCGCGCGGCAGCACCGGCTGTCAAACACCGAGATCACCGTGCAATCCTATGTCATCGTCAAGGTCGCGCTGGCCGATGGCACGCTGGGCTATGGCGAGGCCGCCACGCTGGGCGGGCCGCGTTGGGCCGAAGAAAGCGTCGAGGCGATCAAGGCCAATATCGACAGCTATCTGGCCCCCGCCGTGCTGGGCCGGTCGGCCCTCTCGTTCGAGGCGAACCAGTTGGCGATGCAGATGGCGGCCAGTCGCAACAATGCCGCCCGCGGCGGCGTGGATGCGGCGCTGTTCGATGCGGCGGGCAAATCGCTGGGCCTGCCCACGCATCAGTTGCTGGGTGGCGCGCTGCGCGACCGGATCGAGGTGCTCTGGGCGCTGGCCTCGGGCGATGCCGATCAGGAGATCGAAGAGGCGCGGGCGAAGCTGGCCGCGCGCGAACATCGCCGCTTCAAGATCAAGCTGGGCTTTCACAGCCCCGCCGAGGACATGGCGCGCCTGGCCCGGATCGTGGCGGCCCTGCCGGGCTGCGAGATTGTCTGTGACGTCAATCAGGGTTGGTCAGAGGCGACGGCCATCCGTTATGTGCCGCAGCTGGCCGAGCTGGGGGTGGTGCTGATCGAACAGCCGCTGCGCCCCGGTCTTGCCGCCGCAACCGCCCGGGTGGCCGCGCGCAGCCCCATTCCGATCATGACCGATGAGGCGGCCTTTACCGGCCCCGAAATCGTGGCGCAGGCCATGGCCGGGGCGGGATCGGTCTATTCGCTGAAACTGGTGAAAAGCGGCGGGTTGATGGAGCTGAAGCGCGCCGCCGCCATCGCGCAGGCCTGCGGGATGGAGTTGTATGGCGGCTGTCTTTTGGAAACCGGGCTGGGGGCCGCTGCGCATCTGGCAGTGTTTTCCACCCTGCCGCGTCTGGAATGGGGTTGTGAACATTTCGGGCCGCGCATCGTGAAAACCGATCTGACCAATGGCGAGGTGGTGTTCAGGGATTTCCACATCCATTGCCCGCCGGGCCCCGGCCTTGGCGTGACGATCAACGAGACCGCGCTGCGGGCGCTGACACGGAAGGGATGACGATGCCGCTTTTGCATTGGTCGCCCCGCTCGCCCTATGTGCGCAAGGTGATGGTTGCCCTGCATGAAAAGGGGCTGGCCGGGCAGGTGGAAACCGTGCGCACCCATGCCGACCCGCTGATCCCGCATCCGGGGTTGATGGCGCTGAACCCCTTGTCCAAGATCCCGACGCTGGAGCTGGACGATGGCCGCCTGCTGTTCGACAGCCATGTGATCTGCCGCTGGGCCGACCGCAGCGGCGCTGTCGGGCCCCGCCTCTTCCCCGAGGATCTGCTGGCAGAGCGCGACGAGGCCCTGGGCACCGGCCTGCTGGATGTCGCGTTGCCCTGGCTGGTCGAGGTGCGGTTGCGCCCAGCCGCCCAGCGGTCTGACGACATGATCGCGGTCTATCGCACCAAGATGAACCGCGTGGCCGACTGGCTGGAGGATCATGTGCCCGCGCTGGAGGCCCGCGCCTTCGACATCGGGCATCTGAGCATCGGCGTCGCCCTCTGTTATCTGGATTTCCGCTTTGAGGCCGAGGCTTGGCGCAAGGGCCGCCCGCGTCTGGCGGCATGGCACGCGGCCTTTGCCGCGCGGCCTTCGGTGCAGGCCACGGCCTTCCGCGACGATCCGCGCCCGACCTGACTAACCACCCGACCTGACTAACCAAGCGTCTTGCGGGCGAATTTGCGGGTGATCTCCAGAAAGTTCATCACCTGCGGCGCGCGGTTGTCCAGCCGGGCATGGACGGTCAGCGCGGTGCCGGGATTGTCGCCCAGATAGGGCCGGTAGACCACGCCCGGCCGCTGCGTGCTCGACACCGATTCCGGCACCACCGACAGGCCCACCCCGACCGACACCAGCGAAATCGCGCTTTGAAAATCCTGCGTCAGTTCCAGCTTGGCGGGGGTAAAGCCTTCGCGCGCGCAGATGTTCAGCACCACATCGGCATAACCGGGCCGCGGCCTGCGCGGATAGAGCACAAACACCTGATCTGCCAGATCGGCAAAGCGGATCTCGGGCAGGCTGGCCAGCCGCGAATTGTCGGGCAGGGCGAGGATCAGCTTTTCGCGGCACAGCAGTTCGTGGCGGAATTCGTCGTCATTCAGGGCCGGTCGGGCCACCGCCACGTCAATATCGCGGGCAATCAGCCCATGCGACAGTTCGGCATTGTTCATCGCCGACAGTGCCAGTTCCACATTCGGATAGAACGAGCGGTAGGATTTGATCAGCGTCGGCAGCAACCCGTGCGAGGCCGAGCCGACAAAGGCGATCCGCAATCGCCCGCCGCTGCCGCTGCCCACCAGCCGGGTGTCGCGGTAGGCGGCATCCAGACGCGACAGGATCTGCCGCGCGTGATCCTGCAACACCACGCCGGCCTGCGTCAGCCGTATCTGGCTGCGGCTGCGGTCGAACAATTGCACGTCAAGATCGGTTTCCAGCGCGGCAATCTGCCGGGACAGCGGCGGTTGCGCCATGTCGAGCCGGGTGGCGGCGCGCCCGAAGTGCAATTCCTCGGCGACGGCCAGAAAGTATTTCAGGCGCTTGAACTCCATCCCTTTCCCTCCCCGGAAACCCGTGTTGCGGGTTTGATACCGCAGGCGGCGATACCTTTGAGGTATTGCATCACATGGCTGCGTGCATTGCCAGTGCGGCTGTGGCGCGGTTTGGTCGCGCAGCACGGCAAAAGGGGGGCTGACATGCGCATGATCCGATCCAACGGCATCTGGCTTCATTGCCGCGAGGATGGCCCGGCCACGGCGCCGCCGCTGTTGCTGATCAATTCATTGGGCACCGATCTGCGCATGTGGGATGCGGTGATGCCTGCGCTGTCGCAGGATTTCCGGGTGATCCGCTTTGACAAGCCGGGGCATGGCCTGTCGGAAACCGCGCCGCGCCCCTATCGGATCGACGGCTTGGCCGCTGATGCGCTGGCGGTGCTGGATGCCAGTGACGTGGCGGTGGCCGATGTGCTGGGCCTGTCGATCGGCGGGCAGATTGCGCTGTCCCTGGCGCTGAACCATCCCGAACGGGTGGGGCGGCTGGTGTTGTCGAACACGGCGGCGCGGATCGGCTCGGCGGCGATGTGGCAAGACCGGATCGCGGCGCTGGAACAGCAGGGCATCGCCGCGATGGCGGATGCGGTGCTGGAGCGCTGGTTCTCTGCCGCGTGGCGGGCCGGGAACCCCGGCGCGCTGGCAGGCTGGCGGGCGATGCTGTCGCGCACCGATCTGACCGGCTATCTGGGCTGTTGCGAGGCGCTGTCGGTGGCCGATCTGACCGCAGACTGCACCGCGCTGCGCCTGCCGGTGCATCTGATTGCCGGGGCCGAAGACGGGGCGACGCCACCGGCGCTGGTGCAGGCCACGGCGGATCTGATGCCGCAGGCGGCGCTGACCTGCCTGCCCGGGGTCGGGCATCTGCCCTGCATCGAGGATCCGGCAGGCTTTCTGGCGGTCTTGCGTGGGGCGTTGCCCACCCGCTGATGTCCGCGCGCCCTTCGGTCTGGTACAGCGAGGCAGATGGTTAGCCATCCGGCAAAGTTTTTCTTGCCACAGCGCGCGACTCGCTTATAGTTAGTGATATGGCTAAGCATGACCCAGATCTTTCGCGGCTCTTTCAGGCGCTGGCGGATCCGACCCGCCGGTCGATCCTGTCGCGTCTGGCCGAAGGCCCCGCCCCGGTGACAGAACTGGCCCATCCCACCGGGCTGCGCCTGCCGACGGTGATGCGCCATCTTGGCGTGCTGGAGGAGGCGGGGCTGATCGCCACGGCGAAAGACGGGCGGGTGCGCACCTGCGCCATCGTGCCCGAAGCCCTGGCACCGATGCGGACCTGGCTCGATGAGCAGCGGGCCATATGGGAATCCCGGCTCGACCGGCTGGACGACTATGTAATGACCCTGATGAAGGAGCGTGAGGCATGACACTGGACCTGGATCCAAGCACCGACCTGAGTTTCACCCGCACGCTGGCCGTGCCACGGCAGTTGATCTGGGAATGCTGGACCGAGCCGAAGCATATCCCGCATTTCTTCATCCCCGCGCCGCACAAGGTGACGGCGGTGGATATCGACCTGCGGGTCGGCGGGCGGTTCAACACCACCTTCGATGTGGACGGTCATGTGATGGACAATCACGGCGTCTATCTGGAGGTGGTGCCGGACGAAAAGCTGGTGTTCACCGATACCTATACCGAAGGCTGGAAACCCGCGCCCGAGCCGTTCATGACCGCGATCCTGCTGCTGTCGGATGCGCCGGGCGGCGGCACAACCTATACGGCCATCGCCCGCCACCGCAACGAGGGCAGCCGCAAGTCGCATGAGGACATGGGGTTCTTCGATGGCTGGGGCACGGTGGTCACACAGCTGGAAGCCTATGCCAAGGGCCTGATGCCATGACCGACCGCTTTGCCACCCTGACGTTCACGCGGCAGGTGGCAGCGCCACTCGCCACCCTGTGGCAGGCCTGGACGGCCCCCGCCGCGCGGGCGGTCTGGGCCGCGCCTGCGCCCACGGTCACGGTGGTCTTTCTGGAGGCGGACACGCGGGTGGGCGGGCGCGAAGTCTCGCTCTGCAAGCTTGAGGGCCAGCCCGACATCCGCTGTGACTGTGGCTGGCTGGATCTGGTGCCGCCGCAGCGCTGCGTGAATTACGAGGTGATCTCCTGCGAAGGTGTCACGCAATCCGCCGCCCTTGTGACCGCCGATTTCGTCCCTGCGGGGGAGGGCAGCCAGCTGGTGGTGACGGTGCAGCTTTCGTCGCTGGCGGCGGATATGCAGGCGGGCTACCGGCAGGGTTTTGGCGCCGGGCTCGACACTCTGGCGCAGGTGGCCGACCGCACGATGGTGTTGCAGCGCAGGATCATGGCCCCCCGGCAGGTGGTCTGGGGCGCGTGGATGAACCCCGAAACCCTGCCGCGCTGGTGGGGGCCGGACGGGTTTTCGTGCCGCACAAAGCGCATCGACCTGCGGGCAGGCGGCGAATGGGTGTTTGACATGATCGCCCCCGATGGCACGGTGTTCCCCAACCACCACCGCTATGGCGAGGTGCGGGCCGAAGATCGGATCAGCTATGCGCTGCACTGGGGCGAGAACGGGCCGAAACACGCCGATGCCTGGGCGCTGTTCGAAGAGGCCGACGGGGCCACAACCGTCACGCTGGGCATGATCTTCAGCTCTGCCGCCGAGTTTCAGGAGGCCAAGGGTTTTGGCGCGATCGAGCTGGGGATGCAGACGCTGGGCAAACTCGCGCGCTTCGTTGGGGCCGCGTAGGCCGATCTTCTACGCCCGGCCTGCCGCGCGCAAAAGCCGCCGCGCGCCATCCAGCGCGCGGGCCGCAACGGCACGGCTGCCTTTTTCGGCCTGAAGCGCCGACATGGGCACCTCCAACGCCACCGGCACCTGTGGCGGCAGGCGCGACAGGATGGCCGGCAGGTCGATCTGCCCAGAGCCGGGTGGCAGCCGTTCGGCGCGGCCCGTGTGCAGCAGCTCTTCGGTCGAATAGGGCGGATGGACCGCCGCATCGCAGAGATGCAGGAACGGCAGCCGCGCGGGAGGCAGGCCCTCCAGATCGGCCAGCGCACTGGCAGAGCGATCAAAATGCAGCGTGTCGATCAGGATACCGACATCGGCGATGCCCGTGCGTTCGACCACAGCCCGCGCGGCAGAGAGGCCGGGCACATTGGTCCAGGGAAAGAATTCCAAGGCGCAGGTCAGGCCAAACGGGTGGGCCAGCCTGTGCAGCGCGGCAAGATTGTCGGACAGCCGCGCAAGATCGGGGTCATACGGGGCGCAGATGACATGGCGCGCGCCAAGGGCCGCGCCCGCGTCCAGAAAGGGCAGCAGGGCTTCGGGGCGGAACTCGGGCGTCAACCGCACGAACTCGATGTCATTGACGGTGATGCCGGTCGCGTCCAGCGCCGCGCGGGTGTCGCGCAGCGCCGCCGGATCCGCGTGCAAGGCATAGCCGGGGGTGGTGTCTGTCACCCGGATCAGCCGCAGCCCGACGCGGTCATAGCCCAGCTCTGCCGCGAGCCGGATCATTCGGGGTGGCGGCAGGTCCAGCACTGTCAGGTGGGCAAGCGAGATCGGGGTCATGGGGCGGGATCCAGTTTGCAGGCCGCATGCAGGGCCGCGATATGGCCAAAGGTCAGGGCCGGGCCAAGATTGATGCCGCCTGCCGGGTAAAACCCGCCCATGACCGAAGCCATGTCGCCGCCCGCCGCATAGAGGCCGGGGATCGGCGCGCCCGCGCACAGCACCCGCGCGGCGGCGTCGGTGGCAAGGCCCGCGAAGGTGCCGAAGCTGCCGGGAATGACCCTGACCGCCAGATAGGGCGCGCGGTCGATCGGGGCAACGCAGGGGTTGGGCGTGTGCGCCGCATCGCCTTGCAGCCGCATATAGGCGGTGGTGCCCCGGTGAAATGCCGGGTCGTCCCCGCGGGCGGCGTGCAGGTTCCACTGATCCAGCGTGGCGCGCAGCCCCGCCGGATCAATGCCGCAGGCGGTGGCCAGCGCCTCGGGCGTCCTGGCCGATGTCAGATACCCCCGCCGCAGCCAGGGCCGCAGCGGCACCGGAAAGGGGCGCGAGATGCCCAGCCCATAGCGGCGCTGGAAGGCGCGGGTGGTGATCAGCCAGGCCTCGGGCGGCTGATCCGGCGGGGTGGCGGCCAGCAAGGCCGTGACGAAATCATGGTAGCCCAGCCCTTCATTGCAGAACCGCTGGCCGCTTGGCAGCACGGCGATCAGGCCGGGTTTGCCGCGCTCGATGATATGGGGGAAGGGCGCTTCACGGCCATCGGGCCAGCGCACCACCGACACCGGGCACCATGCGCCGGGGCTGGCCACCGCGCCTTGCCGCGCCCCCACCGCCTCGGCCATGCGCAGCCCGTCGCCGGTGGCGGTGGGCACGGCAAGGCTGCGGTGGGTTGCGTTCTGCGGGAATTGGGCGGCGCGCCGGTAGCTGTCATGCGGAAATCCGCCCGAGGCGAGCACCACGCCGCGCGTGGCCTGGATGGTGACTTCGGCGCCGTTGATGCGCAGCACCGCGCCGGTGATCAGTGCGCCCTGTTGCGTCAGCCGGATGGCGGGGCTGTGGGTGCGCAGCTCCACCCCCAGATCGGCGGCAGAGCGGATCAGCCGGGCCACCAGCGCGCTGCCATTGCGCAGCTGCATCGCCCTTCCATGGCGGGCCAGATCCCACAGGTGACGTGTCATCCGGCGGGCGACATGCAGAAAGGCCCGGGGCTGGCGCGTCATCGACATGAAGGCGCGCAGATCCGCCCCGGCCTGAATGGTCAGACCCCAGAAGCTGGTTTCGCGCAGCGGTTTGCGCAGCAGCGGCAGCAATGGGCCAAGGGCGCGCCCGTCATAGGGGGCTGCGATGACCGACCGTCCCCCCATGCCCGCGCCGGGCAGATGGCCATAGGTATCGGGAATATGGCTGCCGGGTTCAAAGACAAGCGCCGTATGGGTTTCAAGGAAGGCGACCATTCCGGGGGCATGGGTCAGGAAGCCCGCCACGCGCGCGGGGTCAAAGTAGGGGCCGAGCACGGCGCGCAGGTAGGTCTCGCAGGCTGCAACGCTCTCGACGATGCCGCTGCGGGCGCAGACCGGATTGCCCGGTGCCCAGATCCAGCCACCGGACCAGGCCGTCGTGCCACCCAGCACCGCGTCCTTTTCGGCAACGATCACCCGCAGACCGTGATGCGCGGCGGTGACGGCAGCCGACAGACCCGCCGCGCCGGAGCCGATCACCAGCAGATCGCAGCTTTCGGTCATCGCCTCCCCCGGAACAGGCCCGATGCCGGAAGCATGGCGCCAATTTCGGCGGCGGCAGCCTTCAAGGCGGGCAGCAGGGCGGCGCGGCGGGCCGGGGTCAAGCGAACGGCGGGGCCTGCGATGGACAGGCAGCCGGGCGCGGGTCCTTCGGCGGGGATCGCCACGGCAATCGCCGCCATTCCCGCCAGAAAACAATCCACCGCCTCGGCATGGCCCGCCGTGCGGCTGTGGGCCAGTGTTGCGACCACCTGTGCCATGTCCTGCCGCGTGCCGTCGGCAGCCCCGTCCGGCAGGGTCAGACCCTGCGCCGCAATCAGGCGCTGCGCGGTATCGGCGGGCAGGGTCGCCGCCCAGGCCCGCCCGCTGGCGCTATAGGCAAGCGAGGCCGAGGCCCCCTGTTCGCGCGCCGGATCATAGCGCAGCCCTGCGGTAGCACCTTGCGCAAAGGCCACCCAGACCAGCTGATCGCCATCGACCACCGACAGGCGCACCAGTTCTGCCGAGGTTGTGGCCAGCCGGTCCAGCACCGGCTGCGTCACATCCAGAACCCCGGTGCGCCCCAGCCATGAGAGGCCCATCGCCGCAAGGCGGATGGTCAGGGCGTAATCGCTGCTTTGGGGATCCTGCCGGACATAATCGGCGCGCAGAAGATCGTTCAGCAACCGATGCGCCGCCGAGGGCGCTATGCCCATCTGCGCCGCGACGGCCTGCACCGACAGCCCGGCGGGGTGCCGGCACAGCAGGTCCAGAACGGCAAGGGTGCGGTCAATTGCGGCGGTCATCGCGGGATCCGGGTTCAGGTGGGTTGGCCCTGATTATTGGAATGTCATTCCAAAAACAACCCTCTTTTCCTTTGCCCCCGTGCTGCTAGGCTTCGTCCATGAAGGAACTGACGCTCAGACAGATGGAAGTGGTGCGGGCGGTCATGATCGCGGGCAGCATTCAGGGTGCGGCAAATCTTCTGCATGTCTCGGCGCCCGGCATCAGCCGCCTGATCAAACATACCGAGGACGGTCTGGGCTTTCGCCTGTTCGAGCGTCGCGCCGGGGTCTTTGTGCCTGCGCCCGAGGCACATGCGATCTTTGCCATGCTCAACCAGGTTTACCGGCAGGTTGAAAACCTGAATGCGGCGGTCTCGTCGGTGCAAAAGGGGCAGGATTTCGCGCTGTCCTTTGCCTCGGCCCCGTCCATCGCGCAGTTCATTGCGGCGCGGGCGATCCGCACGATCCGGGGGCGGTTTCCCGATCTGATGATCGACCTCGACATTCTGAAGATCGAAGAGACGCTGGATTACCTGCTGCTGGAACGCGGGGAAATCGTGTTCATGTCCTCCTCGGTTGAAAACTCGGCGGTTGAATCGACGCCGCTTGTCACCGGGCGCATCGTTGCGATCCTGCCGGAAGGGCATGAACTGGCGGCGCAGGAGACGGTGTCCGTCCATGATCTGATCCGGTTTCCCTTCGTCGGCGTGGATCCGCGCGATCCCTATGGTGAAATCCTCGCCCGCCCGTTCCGCGATGCGGGGCTGGAGCCGCGCCACACCATGCGCGGGCGATTCGCACAAACGACGGTCAGCCTTGTGCGGCATGGTCTTGGCGTGGCGCTGATCGACGAATTCTCGGTGGCCGAGGTCTATATGCCGGGCCTGATCCGGCGGCCCCTGCGCGAGGATGCCACGATCACCGCCTTTGTCGTGCAGAAGCGCGGCCGCCAACTGTCCAGTTTTGCTGAATTTACCGTCGAACGGTTCCGGCTTGAGCTGACGGAAGCAACCGCGCGCAAGGCCTGGGATCCCGTGCGGCGGGATTAACACCAGGTTACGATAGTAGATATATCGGTATTTGCCGTTAAACCCGATTTGCGCGACAGTGCAAGCATCAGAGCCGGCAGACAGCAAACCGGACTGGGAGAGAGGGAGGGCCATACTGGGAGAGAGGTATGGCCAGAATGTCAGGGAGGACACCGACATGCTGAGGAAAACCGTTTTTGGTGCCGTCATCGCACTGGGCCTGGGCGCGCTGCCCGCATTGGCCGAATACCCCGAGAAAGAAATCCAGGGCATCATCCAATGGGGGGCCGGTGGGTCCACCGATACCGTGGCCCGCGCGATCACGCCCCATGCCGAAGCCAAGCTTGGCGGCACCATCGTGATGCAGAACGTGACCGGCGGTGTCGGCGCGATTGGCCTGAACCAGGTCGCCGATGCCGAGGCCGATGGCTATTCCATCCTGTTCGGCGCGGAAAACCCGCTGCTCTACAAGGTGATGAAGCTGGGCGACAAGGATTATGGCGATTTCGTTCCGGTCAATATCATTGCCCGGGGCGTGCCGGTTCTGGTCGCCAATGTGGATGCGCCCTTCAACACCTTCCCCGAGATGGTGGCCTATATCGGTGCGAATCCGAAGGCGGTGAAGTTCGGCTCCACCGGACCGGGCGGCCTGCCCTCGGTTGTCACCGCGATGATCAACTCCAAAACCCCGCTGGACGTGACCTTTGTGCCCTATGACGGCGACGGCCCGGCGCTGACCGCGTTGCAGGGCGGGGCCATCGATGTGATGCCCGCCGTGCTGGGGGCCGCCATGGAAGGCATCAAGGGCGGCACGATGAAGCCGATTGCCCTGTTCGAGGTCGAGCCCAGCCCGCAACTGCCGGATGTGCCGACCATCGTGTCGACCAACCCGGAATTCGCCGAGCTTCTGCCCTGGGGGCCGTTCTTTGGTGTCTTTGTTAAGAAAGGCACGCCGGATGACGTGGTGGCCAAACTGGTGAATGCCTATGCCGAAGCCGCCAAGCACCCCGACTTCGTATCGCTGATCGACGGTCGTGGCTTCAAGATGCTGTCGCTGTCGGGCGCCGAGGCCGAAGCCTTCCTGACCGCCTGGCAATCCACCACCGCCTGGCTGATCCATGAGGCGGGCCTGACCAAAGCCTCGCCCGAGGATTTTGGCATCGCCAAGCCCTGAGCCGGGTCTGACCGCCCACTGCCCTGAACTGACGCCGCCCCCTTTCCTCGCAACCGGGGCGGCGCGCCTATTCCAGACGACCGGGAGGGAGGAGCCACCCGGGCAAATCATCTGACCCTTGGGAGGGGAAAACAATGCAGACAAAGGAACCAAGACGGCCGGGCGAGTTGGTCTTCAACATCGCCATGGTTCTGGGCAGCCTGATCCTGTTGTGGTCTGCCTATGGCATTTCGGGGTTCGAGGCGATGTCCGCCCCCGGTGCGATCCCGATGGTGACGACCGCGGCAATGGTGATTTGCGGTGGCCTGATCCTGTGGGAGACGCTGAAGAAAAGTTCCGCCACGGACGAAAAGCTGGAACGGGACATCCTGCCGCTGCCGGTGGTGGTGACGATTGCCCTGATCGCGGCCTATTCCCTGTTGCTGAAACCGCTGGGATTCATTCCGACCTCGTTGCTGTTTCTGACGGTGATGATCCGCTATCTGGCCCAAAGCAGCTGGCTGCGCGCGGTTCTGTTGTCGCTGGCAATCGTGGCTGTCATCTACATGATCTTCCGCGTCGTGTTCACCGTGTTGATGCCGCCCGGGATCGTGCCCGAAGCGGAAATCATCGCCTGGGCCAAAGGCCTGTTCGCCGGAAAGGGGAACTGAGATGGACGTGATTCACAGCCTGCTGATCCCCATTCTGGACCTGCAACTGCTGGGGCTGATTGCGCTTGGCACCTTTGCGGGCATCTATGTCGGCGCCATTCCGGGCCTGTCTGTCACGATGGCGGTGTCGATCCTGATTTCCTTCACCTTCTCGTGGGATGTGTATCCGGCGCTGGCGCTGATGATCGGCATCTATATGGGCGGGGTCTATGGCGGGTCGCGCACCGCGATCCTGTTGAACATCCCCGGCGCGCCTGCGGCGATTGCCACCGCGCTGGACGGCTATCCCATGGCGCAAAAAGGTCAGGCGGGCGAGGCCATCGGCATCGTGACCGTGGTGTCCTTCATCGGTGGCTTCATCGGCATTTTCGCGCTTGCGGTCTTTGCCCCGCTGCTGGCCGATTTCGCGATCCGCTTCCAGCCGCGCGACTATTTCCTGCTGGGGGTGCTGGGCATCCTGCTGGTGGGGTCGCTGTCGGGCGAAAGTCTGGTCAAGGGCATCTTTGCGGGCGCGCTCGGCATTGGCCTTGGCGCGGTGGGCATGGACCCGCTGACCTTTACCGAACGCTTCACCTTCGGCACCGATGGCCTGCGCGCCGGTGTGTCCTTCGTCGCGGTGATGATCGGCATGTTCGGCATTTCGGAAGGGCTGATGCAGCTGCATACCGTCAACACGCCGGCGGTGAAGCAGAAGATCGGGCGGATCATTCCGTCCTGGCTGATGGTGCGCAAGCATCTGCCGCTCGGCCTGCAAACCTCGACCATCGGCACGGTGATCGGCGCCTTGCCCGGCACCGGCGGCGATATTGCGGCGCTGATTGCCTATGACCATGCAACGCGGGTCACGAAAAACCCCGAAGTGCCCTTTGGCAAGGGCGCAATCGAAGGGCTGGTCGCCCCGGAAACCGCCAACAACGCCGCCGTGGGCGGGGCCTTCATCCCGATGCTGACACTGGGTATTCCCGGCGATGCGGTGACGGCGATCATGATCGGCGCGCTGTTCATCCATGGTCTGAACCCGGGGCCGATGCTGATGGTGGAACAGCCCGACATGTTCTGGTTCATCGTCAGTGCGCTGGGTCTGGCCAATGTGTTCATGCTGATCTTCGGCCTGACCGGCATCAAGGCCTTCGTCAAGATCGTGGAAATGCCGCGTGCCATCCTGCTGCCGGTGATCCTGCTGTTGTCCATCGTCGGGGCCTATGCGGTGTCGAACAGCCTGAACGATGTCTATTGGATGCTGGGCTTCGGGGTGTTTGGTTACTTCATGAAGCTCTACGGTTATCCTCTGGGTCCGGTGATCCTGGGGGTCATCCTCAGCCGCCTGCTGGACGACAACTGGCGCCGGGCGATCATCTCGGATCAGGAAAGCCTGTGGCTGCTGCTGAAAGGCACGTTGATGAGCCCGCTGTCTCTGGTGCTGTTCGCCTCGGTTGTCCTGATCTTCGTGTCGAAAACGCCGCTTTGGGGCATGATCTTCCGCAAGAGGGCAGCATGACCGAGACCATCCGCCCCACGCCGATACGCCTTGGCCTGATCGGCGACAATATCGCCAAATCGCAGTCGCCCCGGCTGCACCGTCTGGCCGGGGCACAAAACGGGCGGCGCGTCACCTATGACCAACTGGTTCCCGCCGAACTGGGCAAGGATTTCGATGCGCTGTTTGCCGATGTTGCCGCCGCCGACTATCGCGGCGTCAACGTGACCTACCCCTACAAGGAACGTGCGGCGGCAAAGGTCATCGTCGAGGATCCGCTGGTGCGGGCCATCGGCGCGGTGAATACCGTGGTGTTTGACGACGGCGGTCCGCATGGCTTCAACACCGATTATTCGGGGTTCATGGCCGCCTATCGCCGGGTCCGGGGCGACGCCGCCCCCGGCCCGGTGCTGATGATCGGCGCAGGTGGGGTTGGCAGGGCGGTGGCCTTCGGGCTTGTGGCGCTCGGGCTGGAGGATATCCGCATCGTCGACCGTGATCTGCCCAAAGCCAGGGCGCTGGCCGCGGCTTTGGTGGCCGCCCGCCCCGGCCTTGTCGCACGGACCGGCACCGAAGCGGTAACGCTGGCGGCTGGGGCGGCGGGCATCATCAACTGCACCCCTGTCGGCATGGTCGGCTATGACGGCACGCCGCTGGCCCGCACCGCGCTGACCCAGGCCGCATGGGTGTTCGACGCGGTCTATACCCCGGTCGATACGCAATTCCTGCGCGATGCCGCCGCCGAAGGGCTTCAGGTCATTTCCGGCTATGAGCTGTTCTTCGGTCAGGGCGTGGACGCCTGGGCCATCTTCACCAATCTGCCGCTGGACGAAGCGCGGATGCGCCAGGAGCTGGCCGAAGGAAAGGACGTGACATGAAAACCTCGATCGCGACCGTCTCGATTTCCGGCACTTTCGCCGAAAAACTGGCGGCCATCGCCACCGCCGGTTTCGATGGCATCGAAATCTTCGAGCAAGATTTCATCGCGTCGGATTTCACCCCGGCCGAGGTGGGCCGCATGGTGCGCGATCACGGGCTGGAGATCACGCTGTTCCAGCCGTTCCGCGATTTTGAAGGCCTGCCCGAACCGCACCGCAGCCGCGCCTTTGCCCGCGCGGCGCGCAAGTTCGATCTGATGAACCAGCTGGGCACCGATCTGGTGCTGGTCTGCTCCAGCGTCCACCCCGCCGCGATGGGCGGGATTGACCGCATGGCCGCAGATTTTGCCGAACTTGGCGATCTGGCGCAAAGCCATGGCATCCGCGTCGGCTTCGAGGCGCTGGCCTGGGGTCGCCATGTCAACGACCACCGGGACGCCTGGGAGGTGGTGCGCCGCGCCGATCACCAGAATATCGGGCTGATCCTCGACAGTTTTCACACGCTGGGCCGCAAGATCGACCCCGACACCATCCGGCGTATTCCGGGCGACAAGATCTTTTTCGTGCAACTGGCCGACGCCCCGGCCATCGACATGGACCTGCTGTATTGGTCGCGCCACTTCCGCAACATGCCGGGCGAGGGTGATCTGGATGTGACCGGCTTCATGCGGGCGGTGCTCGCCACCGGCTATTCCGGCCCTCTGAGCCTTGAGATTTTCAACGATCAGTTCCGCGCGGGCCTGCCGCGTCTGGTCGCGCAGGATGGCCATCGCAGCCTGATTTCGCTGATGGACCGGGTGCGCCGATCCGAACCCACCGTGCCGGTCGCCTTGCCGGAGTTTCCGGCGGCGGCCCCGGTGGAGCGGGTGGAATTCATCGAATTTGCCACCTCTGCCGAGGATGCGCCGGGGCTGGAAGCGCTGTTGGCGGCAACCGGCTTTGCCCGCGCGGGCAGCCATGTGTCAAAGCCGGTCACGCTGTGGCGGCAAGGCGGCGTCAATGTGCTGGTGAACACCGACAGCACCGGCTTTGCCCATACCTCGTTTGTGGCGCATGGCACCACCGTGTCCGAAGTGGCGTTGATGGTGCCCGATGCACAGGCAACCCATGCGCGGGCGCTGGCCCTGCTGGCGCGGGATCACCGCCAGCCCGGCCAGCCGGACGAGCTGGAGATCCCGGCCATCCGCGGGGTGGGCGGCAGCATTCTGCGGCTGCTGGATTCAGGCTCTGATCTGGCGCGCATCTGGTCGGTGGATTTCCGCAGCGATGCGGCGGCGCTGGAGGGGGCGGGCCTGACCGGCATCGACCATCTGGGTCAGACCATGGCCTATGACGAAATGCTCAGCTGGGCGCTGTTCTACGCCTCGATCTTTGATGCAAAGAAAGCGCCGATGGTGGATGTGGCCGATCCTGACGGATTGGTGCGCAGTCAGGCGGTGCAATCGGGCGGGCTGCGCATCACCCTGAACGGGGCCGAGGCGCGGCGCACCCTTGCCGGCCGCTTTGTCGAGGAGACCTTTGGCGCATCGGTGCAGCACATCGCCTTTGCCACCGTCGACATCTTTGCCACGGCGGCTCGGCTGGCCGAGCGCGACTTTCCGCTGTTGCAGATCGGCGAGAATTATTATGACGATGTCGAGGCCCGCTTTGGCCTTGATCCGGCGCTTGTGGCGCGGATGCGCGCCGCCAAGGTGCTCTATGACGAAGACGCGGGCGGGCAGTTCTTTCAACTCTACTCGGCCCCGCGCCCCGACGGGTTCTTTCTGGAGATCGTGCAGCGGCAGGGCAACTATCTGGGCTATGGCGCGCCCAACGCGCCCTTCCGCATCGCGGCGCAGAAACGCTATGCCCGGCCCGCCGGGATGCCAAGGCTTTAGGGCGGGGTGTTGTCGTGGCACAGGTGGATCAGCTGGTTCAACCCTGGCACCACTGGCCCCGCCTGTCTGCGCGTGATGCCCACCGACCCCGACAGAAAGCGGGCCCCGGTGGGCAGAACCACCATATCGCCCCGGTCCACCTCATCGGCCACCACCCCGCGCGAGATGAACCAGACCGCATCCGACCCGGCCAGAATACCCCGGCCCACCGCAAGGGCGGCTGTCTCGAACGCCGGGCGCAGGGCGGGCAGGCCAAGCGTCGCCAGAAAATCGTTTACCGCGCGGCGGATCAAGGCGCCTTCCGGCGGCAGGATCAGCGGCACCGCCTGCAACAGGCCGGGCAGGGACTGTGCCCGCAGCGGATGCCCGGCGCGGGCGACCAGCACGATTTCCTCTTCATAGAGATGCTCGAACGCCAGTCCGGCCATTTCGCCCGCCACCGGCATCCGCCCGATCATCAGGTCGATCTCATCCTCGCGCAGCAGGCGCAGCAGATAGGAATGTGGCCCCGTCTCGATCTTCAGCAGTGTTTCGGGATGGGCCTCGCGGAAGCGCAGTGCCACGCGTGGGAACAGCCGGGGCGCGGCGGTGGGCAGGATGCCGACGCGGATGCTGTCACCACTGCCGCCCGGACGCAGCGCCGCAACACCATCCTCCAGCGATTGCAGCCCCAGACTCGCGTGGCGGCGAAACAGCGCGCCCGCTTCGGTCAGCACCAGCCGCCGCTTTTCGCGGCGAAACAGCGGGGTGGCCAGCAGATCCTCCATTTCGGCCAGGGTGCGGCTCAGGGCGGGCTGGCTGATGCCATGCCGCCGCGCGACGGAGGACAGGCTGCCGTCGGCGGCGATGTCCAGAAAGGCGCGGATGTGGCGCAGCTTGAGGGCCGGGTGCATAATCATATGGGTATCAACATTGCCGTATTTCGCATTATCGCATCTGGATTGCGCGGTTTATATTATGGATGGGAGTATGAATGATGCAAGCTTTGAAACGTCCGTTCGGCAGTCTTCATGTGCAGGTCGATGGCCCCGAAGCCGCGCCTGCCGTGGTTTTCGCCAATTCGCTGGGCACCGATCTGCGGCTCTGGGACCGGGTACTGCCGGTGCTGCCGCAGGGGTTGCGTTATATCCGTTATGACAAGCGCGGGCATGGCCTGTCCGCGCTGGGGGGCGGCGCAGAGATTGGCGACCATGCAGAGGACGCGATTGCCGTGATCGAAGGCGTTGCGCGTGGCCCGGTGGTTTTTGTCGGTCTGTCGATTGGCGGGTTGATCGGGCAGGTGGTCGCCAGCCGCCGCCCCGATCTGATCCGCGCCATCGTGCTGTCGAATACGGCCGCGAAACTGGGCACGGCCGAAAGCTGGCAGGCGCGGATTCAGGCCGTGCAGGAGGCTGGGCTGGACAGCATTGCCGATGCGGTGATGGAGCGCTGGTTCGCCCCCGCCTTTCGCGCCACGCCCGAGCTGGGCCTTTGGCGTGCCATGCTGGCCCGCACGCCCGCGCAGGGCTATGCCGCCGCCTGCGCGGCACTGGCCGGGGCCGATCAGACCGAGGCGACGCGGGCGCTGCGCCTGCCCGCGCTGGTGATCGCCGGATCGGAGGACGGGGCCAGCCCGAGTGCCACCGTCCAGGCCACCGCCGCGCTGATCGCAGGGGCGGCCTTCCACGAAATCGCCGGGGCGGGGCATCTGCCCTGCGTCGAAACCCCTGCCGCCTGGGCCGCCCTCGCCGCACCCTTCCTGAAAGCACATGCCCATGTCTGAGCTGACCGAAACGGGCATGAAAACCCGTCGCCGCGTGCTGGGGGATGCCCATGTCAACCGCGCCGAAACGGCCAAGACCGGGGCCGATGCCCCGTTTCAGGCGCTGATCACCGATGCGGCCTGGGGCCATGTCTGGAGCCGCGACACCATCACCCTGCGCGAGCGCAGCATGCTGACCATCGCGCTGTTGGCCGGGCTTGGCAATGATCACGAACTGGCCATGCACATCCGCGCCACGGCCAATACCGGGGCCAGTCAGACCGATGTGATGGAGGCGCTGCTGCATGTCGCCATCTATGCCGGTGTGCCGCGCGCCAACCATGCCATCAGGATCGCCAAGGACACATTCGCCACCATGGCCACCACCAGCACCGGGGAGACAGAATGAAACCCGCCGAGTTCTATCAACGCGACCGCCTGTGGCAGCCGCCCGCCCTGACGCCGGACTACAAGACCAGCGTGGCGCGCAGCCCGCGTCTGGCGATGCTGTCGTTGCAAGGATCCCTGTCCGATATCACCGGGCCGACCTTTGGCCACAGCGACATTGATCCGATCGACAATGACCTGATCAAGAACTACGCCAAGACAGGCGACCCGGTGGGGGAACGCATCATCGTCCATGGCCGGGTGCTGGATGAAAACGGGCGCGGCGTGCCGAACACGCTGGTCGAGATCTGGCAGGCCAATGCGGGCGGGCGCTACCGGCACAAGAAGGACAGCTATCTTGCGCCGGTCGATCCGAATTTTGGCGGCTGTGGCCGCACCCTGACCGATGATCAGGGCTATTACTTCTTCCGTACGATCAAGCCGGGTGCCTACCCCTGGCGCAACTGGGTCAACAACTGGCGGCCCGCGCATATCCATGTGTCGGTGTTCGGAACCGCATTTGCGCAGCGGCTGATCACCCAGATGTATTTCGAGGGGGATCCTCTGATCGCCAAATGCCCCATCGTCGCCACCATCCCCGATCCCCGCGCGATTGATCAGCTGATCGCGCCGCTCGACATGAACGCGGCCATCCCGTTGGATTGCCTGGCCTACAAGTTCGACATCGTGTTGCGCGGTCGGCGCTCCACCCTTTTTGAAAACCGGCTGGAGGGGAACTGACATGGCGCAGCCGCTGAATTACCTCAAGGAATCCGCGTCGCAGACGGCGGGGCCCTATGTGCATATCGGCCTCGCGCCCGGGGCTGCGGGGTTTGACATCTACCGGCAGGAACTGGGGCAGGTGATCGCGGGGCCGGAGACGCCCGGCGAACGGATCCGGGTCGAAGGCATGGTGCTGGATGGCACGGGCGCGCCGGTCAAGGATGTCTTGCTGGAAGTCTGGCAGGCAGATGCGGCGGGCATCTATCCCCACTCCGAAGACCCGCGCGCCGCCGAGGTGGCCCCCGGCTTTCGCGGCTGGGGCCGGGTGATCACCGATTTCGACACCGGCCTCTGGGGGTTTGATACCATCAAGCCCGGCGTCGTGATGGGCCGCAACGGGCGGCCCATGGCGCCGCATGTCACGCTCTGGATCGTTGCGCGCGGCATCAACATCGGCCTCAACACCCGGATGTATTTCGAGGACGAGGACAACAGCGCCGATCCGGTGCTCAATCTGGTCGAGCAGGCCCCGCGCCGCGACACCCTTCTGGCGCGCAGGGTCAAGCCCGGCCTCTATCGTTTCGACATCCGTCTGCAAGGCGATGGCGAAACCGTGTTCATGGATATCTGACTCATGGAAAATCCCTGCATCATCTGTGTGGCCATCACGGGCTCCTTGCCGCGCAAGGCCGACAATTCGGCGGTGCCGATCACAATCGCCGAACAGGTCGAATCCACCCATGCTGCGTTCGAGGCCGGGGCGACCATCGCGCATTGCCATGTGCGCAATGAGGACGAGACGCCCTCTTCGGACCCCGAGAAGTTCGCGGCGCTGAAAGAGGGGCTGGAAAAGCACTGCCCCGGCATGATCGTGCAACTGTCCACCGGCGGGCGTTCCGGCGCGGGGCAGACGCGCGGCGGCATGTTGCCGCTGCGGCCCGATATGGCGAGCCTGTCGGTGGGGTCGAACAACTTTCCCACCCGCGTCTACGAGAATCCGCCCGATCTCGTTGATTGGCTGGCCGGCGAGATGCGCAGCCATGGCGTGAAGCCCGAGATCGAGGCGTTCGACCTGTCGCATATCCTGAAAGCCAAGGAGATGTGGGACAAGGGCCAGATCGTTGACCGCCCCTATGTGCAATTCGTGATGGGGGTGAAGAACGCGATGCCCGCCGACCGCGAGGTGTTCAACTATTATATCCAGACCGTGCACCGGCTGTTTGGCGCAGATGCGCCATGGTGTGCGGCGGGGATCGGGCCGAACCAGATCGTGCTGAATGATTGGGCGGTGTCCTCCGGCGGCCATGCCCGGACCGGGCTGGAAGATAACGTGCGTCTGGACAAGACGCGGCTTGCCCCCTCCAATGCGACCCTCGTGCAGCGTGTGGTGGCGCTTTGCGAAAAATACGAGCGCCCCGTTGCCACCTGGCGGCAGGCCCGCGCCATCCTTGGCCTGAAGCCCGTCAGCGCCTAGGATGGCTTACCCCGCCCCGACAGATGCCCGCCTGAACCGATAGGACAGCCATGCCCGCCGCCCCCGCCGATTCCCAGATCTACGGTCACCTGTTTGGTGACGCGGACACCGCCCGCCTGTTCTCGGACAGTGCGGAAATCCGTGCCATGCTGTTGGTGGAAGGGGCGCTGGCGCGGGTGCAGGGGGCGCTTGGCGTGATCCCCGCCGAGGCCGCCGCCTTCATCGACCGCGCCTCGCAAGAGGTGGTGATCGACCCGAGCGCGCTTGCCGCCGAAACCGCGCTGAATGGCGTGCCGGTGCCCGCGCTGCTGGCGGCGTTTCGCAAGGCCGCAGGCGCGCCCGAACCGATGCAATATCTGCATTGGGGCGCCACCAGTCAGGACATCATGGACACCGGGCTTGCCCTGCGGCTGCGCCCGATGCTGGCGCATTGGCAGGGGCGGTTCGACGCGCTGCTGGTGCGGCTGGGCCAACTTGCCGAGGACACGGCGACCCTACCGATGACGGGCCGCACCTATGGTCAGGCGGCGACACCCACCAGTTTCGGTGCGGTCGTTGCGGGCTGGGGCTGGCCGGTGCTGGAGCGGCGGCAGCATTTGGCCGGGCTGTGTGACAGCCTGCTGAAAGTGTCCTTGTCGGGGGCGGCGGGCACGCTGTCGGCGATGGGGCAGGACGGCCCGGCGGTGCGGGCCGCGCTTGCCACCGAACTCGGTCTCGCGGACCCCGGCCACAGCTGGCACAGCGACCGGTCCGGCCTGGGGCAGCTCGCCGCCTTTGCCGCAGGGCTGGCCGGCAGTCTGGGTAAGCTGGGCGAGGATGTCATTCTGCTCTGCCAGTCGGGCATTGCCGAGGTGACGCTGGGCGGGGCCGGCGGCGGATCGTCGACGATGCCGCAGAAGCAGAACCCGGTTGCCCCTTCGGCGCTGGTCGCGTTGGCCCGGCATGTCATCGGGCTTGCGGCACTTGTGCAGGGGGCCGCGCTGCACCGCCAGCAACGCGACGGGGCCGCATGGTTCGGCGAATGGCTGGCGCTGCCGCAACTGTGCATCTGCACCGGGCGGATGCTGACACTGGCGCAGGATCTGATGGCGACCCTGACCCCGGTGAATGCCGCCATGGCGCGTGCCTTGGAGGAAGGCAACGGCCTGATCCATGCCGAGGCGCTGAGCTTTGCTCTGGCCGAACGGATGCCGCGCCCCGACGCGCAGGCATTGGTCAAGCAGATGTGTGCCGAGGCCACGGCCAGCGGCACGCCGCTGCTGACACTCGCCGCGCAGCGCTTTCCGCATCTCGCCGGGCAGCAGGGTCTGGCCGCCAGCGGCCTTGGTCAAGCCCCCGCCGAGGCGCGTGCCTTCGCCGCGCGGGTGCGGGAGGGCTGAGGGTTGCGTCAAAGCGCCTGTCAGGATTGGCGCGGCAATGGGGCACCCCGCTTGGCGCGCAGGCATCAGGTGCAATGAGCCTGACCCCGGCCCTTGCCTCTGGCGCGCCCACGTAGGACTATTTGCCCGCCGCAGCAGAATGTGCTGATGGAAAGGGGAGCAGTTCCATGGTCACTGAGTCACGCGAACATGCCTCCGCCGATTCGGGTGACGCCGAGGCTCCCGGCCCGGCGCTCCATGCGCTGCATTCCGGGGCGGCGCGCTATTTCATCGAGGTGGCGCGCTCTGCCTCGATCCGTCAGGCGGCAGACCGGCTGGGCATCGCGCCCTCGGCCATCAGCCGCCAGATCGCGCGGCTGGAGCGCGAGCTGAAGGCGCAGCTGCTGGAGCGGCGGGCCGACGGGGTGGTGCTGACCGACGCCGGGACCATCCTGTTGCAGCATCTGGAGGCGATTCAGGATCGGCTGGACCGGATCAGCGGCGATATTGCCGATCTGACCGCGCTGCGCCGGGGCACGGTGCAGATCGCCACGGTTGAGGGCATCACCCGGCCCTTCCTGTCCGAACAGATCGCGGAGTTCCGCACTCGCCATCCGGGGGTGCATTTCCACCTGCGGTCTTGCGGGCGGCAAAAGGTGCTGGAGGCGCTGGAGGAGCGGCGCAGCCAGATCGGCTTTCTCTACGATCACTTCTCGCACCCCGCGCTGGTCGAGGCCGGAAGCTGGCGGCAGCCGCTGCTGGTGCTGGCGCGGGCGGGGCATCCGCTGACACAGCGGCGGGGGCTGACGCTGGCCGATCTGGCGCAGGAACCCTGCGGCCTGCCGGATGAAACCTTCGGCATTCACCATCTGGTTCTGCGCGCCTTTGCCCGGGCCGGATTGCAACCGAAGGCCCCGATCCTGAGCGACAGTCTTGGCTTTCTGCGCGACCATGCCATTCGCAGCGGCTGCCTGACCTTCATGCCGTTGCAGGCGGCAATGCCGGAAATCGCTGCGGGTGATCTGGTGCCGCTGGATCTGGACTGTGCCGAGTTCCGGCACCGGCACATCTATGCGGTGGTGCGGCGGGATCAGGTGCTGGCCGCCGCCGCCGCCGCCTTTCTGCAAGAAGTGGTCGCCGCCTTTGCCGACGGCGACCGGCGGGATGCGGCGTTTCTGGCCGCAGCCCGCAGCGATCAGGCGTGAAGTTCCAGCGTCATTTCCGCCTCGACCGGGGCGTTGAAGCCCAGTTCGTGCTGGGTCAGCGCGGCACGGGCATGGCGGCCATGCGCCTCGCCCCAGAGCGCGACAAAAAGGTCTGACGCGCCGTTCAGCACCAGATGCGGTTGAGTGAAATTCGGGCCGCAGGTGATGTAGCCCACCATTTTCACCACGCGTTTCACCCGGTCCAGATCGCCCAGCACTGCCTTCATCAAGGCCAGATGGTTGATCGCCATCAGCCGGGCCGAGGCATATCCCTGTTCGATGCTCAGATCCTGACCCACTTTGCCGACATAGGGCAGCACGTCATTGTCATCTTCGTCGGGCTGGGTGCCCAGCGTGCCCGACAGATAGAGGATGTTCCCCACAACAACGCCGGGCAGGTAATTTCCGACCGCCTTGGGCGGGCGGGGCAGGGTGATTCCCATCGCGTTCAGCCGCTTCTCTGTCTCATGTGCCATCTGTTTTCTCCATTGCATCAGATGACCGGCAAAATAGGCAAATGCGGCCTGAAAGGGAGTACAGCGGCGGCAACAGGGATTTGCCTCAACGGCAACACCCGGATGCGCCAGCCCGTTGCTTCCGCATTTTATCGTTTTTTTGCCAAGACTTACGGATTTTCATTGCTTGTCACCGCCACCCGGATCGGGGCGGTGGCCTGCCCTCAGCGGGCTAGCGTTCTGATGCCAGCCGCGACAGTCTGACCCCAGAACGAGGAGACCGGGATGCCCAGCAACAGAAGTTCCATCGCACAGATTGCGCAACACTTGCGTGACGGCCGACCCGGCGGGGCCGAAGCTTTGATGCAGGCGACGGTGGCGGCGCATCAGGGCGCGGGTGCCGAATTGATGGCCTACAAGACCTGGGATGGGGATCGCGCGCTGGCCCAGGCCCGCGCCGCAGACGGCCTTCTGGCCAGTGGCATCGACCTTGGGCCGCTGATGGGTCTGCCCGTGTCGGTGAAGGATCTGTTCGGCGTGCCGGGGCTGCCGGTGTTTGCAGGCACGGACAGCGCCTTTGACGCCGCATGGTCGGCGGCTGGTCCGCTGGTGTCGCGGCTGCTGGCGCAACTGGGGATCGTGACCGGCAAGACACATACGGTGGAATTCGCCTTTGGCGGGCTGGGGGTGAATGCGCATTGGGGCGCGCCGGTCAATCCGTGGTCCGGGCCAGACGGAGCGCGGGCGCCGGGCGGCTCCAGTTCGGGCGCGGGGGTATCGCTGGCCGAGGGGTCGGCACTGCTGGCGCTTGGCACCGATACGGCCGGATCGGTGCGGGTGCCCGCGTCGTTCTGCGGGCAGGCGGGGTTGAAGACCACGATCGGGCGCTGGTCCACCGAGGGGATCATGCCGCTGTCCCCGTCGCTGGACACGCCGGGGCTGTTGGCGCGGGATGTGGCAGATCTGGCCTATGGCTTTGCGGCGCTGGATCCGCAGGGCGGGGGCGTGCCCCAGCCGCGCGACCTGTCAGGCCTGCGCATCGGTCTGCCGCGCGACTTTTTCAATGACGAGGCGGATGCTGCCATCCTTTCGGTGGTCGCGGACAGTCTGCGCCAGCTGGAGGCGGCAGGGGCGGTGCTGGTCGATGTGGATCTGCCGGGCTGTGCCGCAATGTTCGACATCTTCCGGCAGGGCGGCCTTGCTGCGCCCGAGCTGCGCAGCTTTTTGGACCGGCAGTTCCCCGACCGCATCGCGCGACTGGATCCGGTGGTCCGGCTGCGGGTCGAAGGGGCCGACAAGATCAGCGCCCCGGAATATCTGCGCCGCCGGGCAGAGCTGGCGCTGCATGGCCGGGCGGCCCTTGCGGTGTTTGACCACTGCGACGTGCTGGCAACGCCCACCGTCGCCATCGCGCCGCCGCTTCTGGCCGATCTGGCCGATCCGGCGGCCTATGGTCGCGCCAATATCCTCGCGCTGCGCAACACCGTCATCGCCAATCTTTTCGGCTGGTGCGCGCTGACGTTGCCTGCCGGGCTGGACGGATCGGCGCTGCCGGTGGGCCTGCAACTGATCGCCGGTCCCTTTGCCGAGCCCGCCCTTCTGGCCTGTGGTCAGGCGGTCGAAAACCGGCTGGGCGCGGGGCCGGAACTGCTGGGACGCCCTCGGCGCGTCTCTTGAACACCATCAAAAACAGGGAGTAACAAAATGAAAAACCTCGGCTTCACTCTGGCCACCGTCTTTGCCGTCGGCTTTGGCGGCATGGCGGCGGCACAGGAATTCCGGCTGACCTTTGCCCATGTCCTGACGGAAAGCACGCCGAACGCGCGAGCCGCCGAAACCTTCAAGGCAGAGGTCGAAAAGAACTCTGGCGGGCGCATTGCGATTGATATCCGCCCTGCGGCGATGCTGGGCGGCGATGTGGAGATCATCGAACAGACGCAGATGGGCCTGATCCATATCGCGATCCCGCCGACCGGCAACCTCGCGAATTTCAACGAAAAGATGTATCTGTTCGATCTGCCCTTCCTGATGGCGGACGAGGCGGCGATGATGCGCCTGCTGGATGGCGAGGTGGGTGCAGAGATGCTGGCCACGCTCGAATCCAACAACCTGATGGGTCTGTCGCTTTGGGGGGCTGGCTTCCGTCAGATGACCAACAACATCCGCCCGATCACGGGCCCGGCGGATCTGGCGGGCACGAAGATGCGCACGTTGCAGGCCCCGGCGATCCTTGCCACCTATCGCGCCTTTGGGGCCAACCCGACCGCGATGGCCTATGCCGAAGTCTATAACGGCCTTCAGCAGGGCGTGGTTGAAGGGCAGGAAAACCCCTTCGCGAATATCTATTCGATGAAGTTCTACGAGGTGCAGAAATACCTGACCGTCACCAACCACTCCTACCACACCTATGCGGCGGTGATGCACAAGCCGACCTGGGACAGCCTGCCGGATGACCTGAAAAAAGTGGTGCAGGAGGCGCTGGTTGTCGGGCGCGATGCGGGCCGCACCTATACCGCCGAGGATGAGGCCAAGATCATCGCCGAGATCCAGGACGAGATCGAGATCATCGAACTGTCGCCCGAGGGCCGCGAAGCCTTTATCAAGGCGTCCGAGCCGATCTATGAGGAGTTCCGCTCCAAGATCACACCCGAGCTGATGGACCGGGCGATTGCCGCGGCCAAGGGCTGAGGTCGGCGCAGGGAAGGGGGCCGGGACATGATCGAAGGATTGAACCGCATTGTCGACAAGGTTGAAGGCGGCCTTGTCACACTGCTCATGCTGCTGGCGGCGGTGGTCGCGATTGCCCAGGTGGTCGCGCGCTATGCCTTCAACAGCTCGCTCTACTGGTCAGAAGAGTTTTTGCTCTATGCGCTGATTTCCATGAGCTTTCTGACCATGGGCATGGGGGTGCGCTATGCCGCGCATATCAGCGTGGAGGCCGGGCTGGCCTTTGCCGGCGAACGGCTGGGCCGGGCGTTGAAGATCGGGGCGGCGGTGCTGGGCCTGATCTTTGCCGCCGTGCTGATCGTGCTGGGTTGGCGGCTGTCGGCCAATACGCTGAACATGGGGCAGCTGTCGCCTGCGATGCGGATTCCGGTGGGCTATGTCTATCTGGTGATCCCGGTTTCGGGGGTGTTCATGGTGCTGCGCTATCTTCTGGTGCTGTCCTTCCTGATCACGGGCCGCGACTACACGCCGCCGCAATCCGACATCAAGAACGCCTGAGGGGAACATCATGATTGGCACACTTGTCCCGGTTTTCTTCACCCTGCTGCTGTTCGGCCTGCCGATCTTTGCGGCACTGGCGCTGGCGGTCACCGGCTTTCTGTATTTCCTGACATCCATCGACCCGCTGGTCGTGCCGATGCGGATGTTTTCGGGGATGAACAACTTCTCCTTGATGTCGATCCCGTTCTTCATCCTCGCGGCAGAGCTGATGCGGATCGGCGGGCTGTCGGACCGGCTGATCAATCTGGCGCGGGCGCTGATCGGCTGGCTGCCGGGCGGGCTGGCGGCGGCGACGGTCGTGGCCTGCCTGATGTTCGGCTCGATCTCGGGGTCGAGCCCGGCGACAGTGATCGCCATCGGCACGATCATGTATCCGGCGATGACCAAGGCCGGATATGACCGCTTTTTCGCCATCGGCCTGATCACCACGGCGGGCACGCTTGGCCCGATCGTGCCGCCGTCGATCGCGCTGATCATCTATGGCTCTGTCACCGGCACTTCGGTGGGCAAGCTGTTTGCGGCCGGCCTGATCCCCGCCATTCTGATCGGCGGCATGCTGATCACCTATGCAAGCTGGTATTCGGCCCGCAAAGGCTATCCGCGCGATGCCTTTCCGACGATGGTCAGCATCCTTGCTGCGTTTCGTCAGGCCGCCTGGGGGCTGGGTCTGCCGCTGGTGTTGCTGGGCGGGATCTATACCGGGGTGTTCACGCCGACCGAATCCGCCGCCGCCGCCTGCCTTTACGGCTGGTTCATCGGGGCGGTGGTCTATCGGTCGATCTCGATGCGCGACACGCTGATGATTCTGCGCAACTCCGGGCTGCTGGCCGGACCACTGTTGCTGATCACGGCGGGGGCCTCGGCGTTTTCCTGGTTGCTGGCCAATAATGGCGCGCCGTCCGAGCTGGCCGCGGCGCTGCTGTCGGGCACCGACAATCCCGTGATCATCGTGGCGCTGTTCAACGTGATCCTGCTGGTGGCGGGCTGTTTCCTCGACAGTGCTTCGGCGATCATCATTCTGGCACCGCTGATGCAGCCGATTGCTGAGCAGGTGGGCGTCGATCCGATCCACTTCGGCATCATCATGCTGGTCAACCTGTCGGTGGGCATGCTGACGCCGCCCGTTGGTCTGAACCTGTTCGTGGCGATGGGAATTGCGAAAATGTCGCTGTTTCAGATCTTCCGCGCCGCCTTGCCGACCATCCTGTTGATGGTGATCGCGCTGATCCTGATCTCTTATATCCCGGTGATCAGCACCTTCCTGCCGTCGCGCCTGTTCTGAAAACGCGGGCAAAAGACGGTGCGGCCTCCGGTTTTGCCGGGGGCCGCTGCTGTTTCCGCCGCCCGGTGGGGCATTAGGCCGGGGGGGTGTTCATCGCCTGCGCGACCACCTCCCACGCGGGGTCGTGCATCTGGCTGACGTTGAAGCGCATGAATCCCGCCGCCGTCTGGGCCGGGCTGAAGATGTTGCCCGGCGCCAGAACGACATTCCGGCGCATGGCCGCCCGGGCGATCTCGGAGGCATCTCGCCTCTGCGGCAGCGCGCACCAGAGGTAGAACCCGCCGCGCGGCATCAGCCATGGTGTTATCCCCATGGCCACCAGCCGGGCCGATGTGTCCTTGCGGATGCGGGTCAGACGCCGCCGGATCCCCTCCACATGCTTGCGATAGCTGCCATCGCTCAGCGTCGCATGGACGATCTCGGTGGAAACCGGGCTTGGCCCGCCGAAGTTGGTGGCGACCTGAAGATCGGTCAGGGCCGCAATCAGATCGGGCGGCCCCGCAATATAACCACAGCGGATCGAGGCGGAGAGCGTCTTTGAAAAGCTGCCGATGCGGATCACCCGCTCCAGCCCATCCAGCGTGGCAAGGCGCGGCGACAGATCGGGTTCCAGCGCGGCAAAGGTGTCATCCTCGATGATCGTCAGGCCATGCGCCTCTGCCAGTTTCAGCAGGCGATGCGCGGTCTGCGCCGTCATGGTGCCACCGGTCGGATTGTGCAGCGCCGAATTGGTGATGTAGAGGCGCGGGTGATGTGTGGTCAGCGCCTGCGCGAACTGCGCCAGATCCGGCCCCATCGGCGTGAACGGCACCGAGACGATGCGGGCCTTGTAGACCCGGAGCAGGGCCTGAAAGTTGAAATAGCAGGGATCATCCACCAGCACCGTATCGCCGGGCCGCAGCAAAGAGCGGCAGATCAGGTCAATCGACTGTGACGCCGAGGTGGCCAGCAGGATCGACTCGGGGCTGATCTCCAGCCCTTCTTCGGCGAACTGGCGGGCGAGGATGCGGCGCAGGTTCACCGGGCCAAGGCTGCTGCCATAGTCGGTCAGGATCGCATCCGGCCCGCGGGCCAGCTGCCGCAATGCCCGCCGCATCGCGGCCTGCGGCATCCAGTCCGGCGGCAACCAGCCACAGCCCGGCTTTACAACATCGCGGCCGGTGTCCAGCGACTGGCGCGAGACCCAGAGCGGATCGACATCCCGCTCGCGCTGCGGTTCCGGCAGATGCAGATCCAGCGAGGGCGGAACCCCCGCGACATAGAACCCCGAACCCGGCTGCGAACGGATCACCCCTTCGGCCACCAGCCGGTCATAGGCCTCGACGATGGTCGAGGGCGATACTCCCATGACCGCCGCAAACCGCCGGATCGAGGGCAGGCGTTCACCGGGGGTCAGCGCCCGCGTCGCAAGCTTGCGCCGGATCGCCTCCATCACCTCGGTCGTGCGGCGGGCCTGTGCCATTGCGTCAAGTGTACTTCCGACTGGAGCCATACAGTTTGACGCAATTGTATCGGTCTGTGCCTGTCCGCACCAGTGCCAAGCCAGTATCCCTGACAAAAAAGGGGCGCGGCGGGCGATGAGACAATTTGGCGAAGGCTGGGGCAGCGGGTTGCTCGGGGTCATCATTTTCAGCGGATCGCTTCCGGCGACACGGGTTGCGGTGGGTGGCTTTACGCCGCTGTTCCTGACCTCGGCGCGGGCGGTGATTGCCGCATTGCTTGGCGCGGCGCTGCTGCTGCTGTTGCGGCAGGCAAGACCGGAGCGCCGCGATCTGCTGTCCTTGGGCATCACGTCGGCCGGTGTGGTGATCGGCTTTCCCTTGCTGACCGCGCTGGCGTTGCAGCACATGACCTCGGCCCATTCCATCGTGTTCATCGGCCTGCTGCCGCTGGCGACAGCGATTTTCGCGGTGCTGCGCGGGGGTGAGCGGCCCCGCCCTGCGTTCTGGCTGTTTGCCTGCGCCGGGGGCGTGGCGGTTGCGGGTTTTGCCTGGGCGCAGGGCAGCGGAGGCACGCTTTTCGGGGATCTGCTGATGCTGGCCGCCATCCTGATCTGCGGATTGGGCTATGCCGAAGGGGCGGCGCTGTCGCGGCGGCTGGGGGGCTGGCAGGTGATCTCCTGGGCCTTGGTGCTGGCGCTGCCGATGATGGGGGCGGTGATGCTGGCAAGCTGGCCGTCAGGCTTTGCCGGTATCACCGCGCCGGAATGGCTGAGCCTTGGTTATGTGTCGGTGTTCAGCATGTTGGTCGGGTTCATCTTCTGGTATCGCGGCCTCGCGCTTGGCGGGATTGCGGGCGTTGGCCAGTTGCAGCTGCTGCAACCGTTCTTCGGGCTCGCCCTCGCAGGCCTGCTGCTGGGCGAGCCGGTCGCCTGGACGATGATCGCCGTGACCGCCTTTGTGGTTGTCTGTGTCACAGGGGCCAAGAGGTTCGCATGATGCGAGATCAGTCCATCCTGTCTGGCGGCGCTACAGGCGCAGGCCGCTTGTGCTGTCGAACAGATGCAGGGCATTGGCATCGAACGCGACAGACAGCCTTTGCCCCTCGGCATAGCGCGTGGTCGCGGCAACCGCCGCCATGAAGGTCTGCGTCCCGGTTCTGAGCGATACGAGACGGGTCTCGCCATGGAACTCGTCCCGCTCGACAATCGCGGCAATCGCTCCTGGCGTGCCTTCGGGCACGATCTGAACCGCCCCCGGGCGCACCCCCAGCGTCACCTTGCCGGGTGCGACGGGGAAGGGGGCCGCCAGGTCAATGGTGCCATCCCGCAACCGCCCGTCGCTAGCCTCAAGCGCGAAGAAATTCATGTTGGGCGTGCCGATGAAGCTGGCGGCAAACAGCGTTGCGGGGCGCGAATAGATCTCTTCCGGGGTGCCCATCTGTTCGATCTTGCCCTGATTCATCAGCACGATCCGGTCGGCCAGCGTCATCGCCTCCAGCTGATCATGGGTGACATAGATCGAGGTGGATTTCAGATCCTTGTGAAGCTTCGCGATTTCCACCCGCAGATGGCCGCGCAGCTTGGCATCGAGGTTGGACAGCGGCTCGTCGAACAGAAAGACCTCTGGCGTCTTGATCATCGCGCGGGCAATGGCGACGCGCTGCTGCTGGCCGCCCGACAGTTCGGTCGGCTTGCGGCCAAGGTAGACATCCAGCCCGAGGCTTTCCACCACCGGATCAAGCCTGCGGCGGATCTCGTCCTTGCCGGCCCCGGCGCGCTCCAGTGCAAACGTGATGTTCTCGCGCACGCTCATATGCGGATAAAGCGCATAGTTCTGGAACACCATGGCGATGCCCCGGTCGCCCGGATCGCGGTCATTGACCCGCGCGCCGCCGATCAGCAAATCCCCGCCCGAGATTTCTTCAAGCCCGGCGATCATGCGCAGGATGGTGGATTTTCCGCAGCCCGAAGGCCCTAGGAACACGACGAATTCATGATCCTTGATGGCCAGGTTGAAATCGCCGATCACTTCATGGGCGGCATAGGTTTTGCGCAGATTGCGGCATTCAACGGTCGCCATCACAGGGCCTCGCTTTCCATGTCGATGCGGATCTGGAGCTTTACATCCCCCGGGCGGGCCTCGGCGGCGCGCTCAAAGGCCCGGATCGACTCCGGGAAGGCAAAGGTCTCGGTAATCAGCGGCTTCAGATCCACCTTGCCTGCGGCGATCAGGGCCAATGCGCGGTCATAGACATTGGCATACCGAAACACCGTTTCCATGCGACATTCGCGGGCGGTTGCGCCGGAAATATCAATCGCGACAGGATCGGGCGGCAGGCCGACGAACACCACCGCACCACCGGGGCGCACGATGCGGAACAGATCCCGCATTGCCGCCGCCGCGCCGGAACATTCAAACACCACATCCGCGCCCCAGCCGCCGGTTTCGGCCAGAACCCGGTCCAGCAGCGCGCCCTCGCGGATGTTGATGCCGGTGATGCCGGGAAAGGCGCTGGCAATCGCCAGTTTGGTTTCCGACAGATCGGAAATCAGCACCCGCGCGCAGCCCCCGGCAAGGGCGGCAAGGGCCACCATGATGCCGATGGTGCCTGCCCCGATGACAACCGCCGTATCGCCCGGCTCGATCCGCGCCCGTTTCGCGGCCTGCATGCCGACGGCAAAGGGCTCGACCATGGCGCCTTCGGCAAAGCTGACATTGTCCGGCAGCTTGTAGGTGAACGAGGCCGGATGCACCGTTTCCGGGCACAGAACCCCATGCACCGGCGGCGTTGCCCAGAAGGTCACTGACGGATCCACATTGTAGATGCCCAGCCGGGCGGCGCGCGAGGTCGGATCCGGGATGCCCGGCTCCATGCAGACACGATCGCCGGGCCGCAGATGGGTGACACGCGCGCCGGTTTCGATCACGGTGCCCGATGCCTCATGTCCCAGCACCATCGGCGCGGTGATAATGAAGTCACCGATACGGCCATGGGTGTAATAATGAACGTCGGAGCCGCAGACACCCACCGTATGCAGGCGGATGCGCACGTCATCCGGCCCCATGTCCGAGGGAAGATCAATGTCGCGCAGCGACAGTTCACCGACACGTTCAAGAACAAGAGCTTTCATAAGGATCAGTCCTGAGAGGATTTTCTGGAGAAGGCGGAATTCATGCCGGCACCGATCAGGGCCAGCAGGACAAGCGGCGGCAAGGACAGCAACACCACCGCGGCATTCAGGATGCCCCATGGCACGTTCATGCCAAGTTGCGACATCTCGGAGGCGATGATCGGCAGCGTTCTTGCCTGCGAAGTGGTCAGCATCATCGCCAGCAGGAATTCGTTCCACACAAGGATGAAGGAAAAAGCGATGGCCGAGAGGATCTGAAGCCGGGCGATGGGCAGAGCCACGCGGAAAAACACCGCATAGGGGCCAAGGCGGTCCACCCTTGCGGCCTCTTCCACGGCAATCGGCACGCGTTCAAACGCCGGAACCGACAGCCAGATCGTGATCGAGGCGGTGATCGACAGATAGGTCAGGATCAGCGCAAAGCGGGTGTCGTAAAACCCGAGGCCAAGCCAGATCACCATCATCGGAATGGCCACCGCCACCGGCGGCAAAAAGCGCAGCGACAGGGCGAAGAACTGCGCCTCCCGCGTGGCCTTGTTCTTGACGCGCGCAATCACATAGGCCGCAGGCACGCCGAGCAGCGCACCCAGCCCGACCGCCCAGGAACAGATCACCAGCGAATTGACCAGCGCGCGGGCCACCGAGCGGCGGTTGAGCACATAGTCCATATTGTCCCAGACCGGGGTAAAGATCAGCTTTGGCGTGCTGACCAGCAGGTCCGCATTGGTCTTGAAGGCATTCAGCAGCGTCCACAACAGCGGCAGCACCACGATCAGCCCGGCCAGCACCAGCAGCAGGCGCAGCAGAAGGGTCGAAATTTTCATTGGTTCAGCCTCTTCCAGATCGAGGTAAAGAGGATCACCGTCACAACCATCATGATGACGGCCATGGACGAGGCGTAAGAGATATTGCCCGCCTCGATGAAGCCCTGAGAATAGGCATACATATCAAGCGTTTCCGTCGAGATTCCGGGGCCGCCGCGCGTCATCACATAGACAAGGTCGAACGAGCGCAGCGATTCGATCGCCTTGACCAGCACCAGCGAGATCAGCGGCAGTTTCAGCATCGGCAGGGTGATGAAATAGTGGATTTCCCAGCCCTTCGCCTTGTCGATGCGCGCCGCCTCGATGGGTTGCGGCGGCAGCGCCTCCAGCAGTTTCAGCAGGATCACCGCGAAGAACAGGCCCCATTGCCAGACATCGACAAAGGCCACCGTCAGCAAGGCCCCCCAGGGTGTGGCCAGCAGATCGGGCGTCTGGCCGGTCAGGGCGCGGGCGGGCCAGGTCATCGCACCATAAAGCGGATGGAACGAGAATTTCCACACGAAGGCGGCGCAGACCCGCGGCAACAGGACCGGGATGATGAACAGAATGCACAGGATGGCGCGCCAGCGGGCTGATGCTGCTTCGAACATCGCGATGGCAAGGCCGACGCCGACCAGCATGGTGGCCGAGACCGTCAGCACCTCCCATTTCAGCGAGACCCAGAGCGCATTCAGAAATCGCGCGTCCGAGAACAGCCGCAGATAATTGTCAAACCAGACGTAGCTTGCATCCGGCGCGCTCAGCGTCCGGTTTTGCAGCGAGATATTGACGGCGTAAAGTGTCGGAACCGCCGCAAGAATGACCAGCACCACAAGGGCCGGTCCCAGAAAAACATAGGGAAGTGATCGCCCGGATCGCATTGCGCCCTCGCTCAGCATTGCAGGATCAGAAGACATTGGGGGGCCGCAGCCGCGGCCCCCCGCACACTCGTCACAACAGCACTCGTCACAGCATCAGAGGGTTTTTGCGAAGGCTTCGAGCTCATCCAGCGCGGTCTTCACATCGGTGCGCGAGCCGGTGATCAGCTCTTCCAGCTTGATCCCCCAGGCATTGCCCAACTCCTGCCAGCGCGGATCCTGCCAGAACAGCACTTCGGTCTTGGCGCCCGTTGCCGCCATGGCCGTCGACAGGTTCTCGCCGAAGGTCGCGACGTATTCGGCACTTTCATAAGTGCTTTTGCGGGTCAGCTCGCCCGGCTGGCCTTTGGCAAGACGGCGTGCCTCCTGTTCCTTCGAGGTCGCCCAGGCGACGAAAAGCCCGGCGCAGGCCTTGGCCTCTTCGGTGGCGTTCGCCTTGCTGGCAATCGCAAACCCATGTGCGTAGCCCGAGCCGGGCAGGGGCGTGGGCGGCGGGCTGAAGGCCACCACGTCAACCACCTGGCTTTGCGTGGGATCTTTCGACATCGCGCCAAGCGGTGCGGATTCGATGATCAAGGCCACCTTGCCCGACCGGAACGCCCCGGTCGATTCATCGAAAGAGCCGGTTTGCGTGCCCGGCGCAGAGAATTTGAACAGCGCGAGGTATTCCTCGGTCGCTTTCACCGCCGCATCGGAATTGAACGCAAAGTTGCCGCTCCCATCCACCCATTTGCCGCCATGCGCGGCAAACAGCGGCAGCCAGCGCCAGACATTCGCGCCCGAGCCGCGCTGGCCCCGCAGCGCCACGCCATAGATGCCGTTTGCAGGATCATTCAGCTTTTCGACGGCGGCCTTGTAATCCTCCCAGGTCGTCGGAGGCGCGATCCCTGCCGCGCTCAGCAGGTCGGTGCGATAGACCAGCAGATCGCCGCCGCCCTGGATCGGGGCGAACCATTGCTTGCCCTCGTAACTTGCGACCGTCCGCATCCCGGCATCGAAATCGTCATAGTCGTAGTCGGCGGGGTAATAATCGGCCAGTGGCACGATCCAGTTCGACGAGGCAAACAGCGGCAGGTTCGCTTCATCCACATAATACACATTGTAGCTGCCGACGGTGGAGGCATCGGCCTGTGATTTCGCCCGCCGGTCATTCTCGTTCAGATAGTCGATCTCGAAGCCTGCACCGGCAAGCGCCTCGAATTCATCAACATAGTCCTCCAGCAGGGTCAGCCCGTCACGCGGCTGTGCCAGAACACGCAAGTCATTGGCGCAGATAGATTCTGCATGTGCAGCCGTGCCAAGAAGGGCCGCCAGAATACCGGCGGTCGCGATAGTATGTTTCACAGTGATCTCCTCCCAAGAGCCCGGGGTTTGCCCCCGAATGTGTGCCACAGATTCGCGCAGTTTCGGGTAGATCACTAGTTTCGTGCTTGTGTAAAACTGATACTATTATGACATCGTGGCGGCAAAAACGGGGTGTGCAGATGCAGAAAGAACCAGTGGCCGATTCGTCCTTGCCGACGCCGCTGCGCCCGACCGCAGCCATGCGCGAAAGCATCCGCATACCTGAAGACAGGTCATATCTGATCCGCCGCGACGATTATCCTCACCCGCTCTGCACCTGGAACTATCACCCCGAATGGGAAATCCACTTCGTGCCGCATGCGCGCGGCTTTGCCTATGTCGGCGATTACATCGGCAGCTTCGAGCCGGGGCATATCGCGCTTTGCGGAGGAAACCTGCCGCACAACTGGGTGTCACCCGGCCTGATCGCGCCGGGGCGGGACTATGTGCTGCAGTTCGACGCGGGGCAGCTGTTGTCGAAAATCCCGGTGCTTGCGGAACTGCGCAGCCTGCAAGCGCTGGTGCAGGAGTCGGAACGCGGGATCGAGCTGATGGGGCGCGAGGCCGCCGAGGCGGGTGCCCTGATGATCGAGTTGGAACAGGCCCCGCCCGCCCGCGGCCTTGGCCTGTTTGTCGAAATCCTCAGCCGGTTCGCCACCGCGACAGACTACCGCCTGCTCGCCAGCCCCGGTTTCGCGACGGGATATGCCGCCTTGGCCAGTGGCCGTCATGCAAGGGTCAACAACGCGGTGCAACTGGTGCAATCCAACCCGTCAATCTCGATGAATGAGGCGGCAGATATTGTTGGCGCCGAAGCCTCGACCTTCTCGCGCAGCTTCAAGGCGCTGACCGGCATGACCTTTTCGCATTATCAGCGGGCCATCCGCATTTCGCGCGCGCGCAGCCTTCTGGCCGAAACAGCGCGGCCCATCACCGAGGTTTGCTTTGAGGCCGGGTTTTCCAACCTGTCGAACTTCAACAGGATCTTCCTGAAGGAGGCCGGCATGACACCGCGCGAATATCGCAAGATTGCAAACATCCGCACCATCTCGCGCTTGCGCACTGATGAGGATGGAGACTGATCCGGCCAGCCTGCGAGGGCTCGGTCCTTGAAACCGCGCCTGCGGCCATTGGGCTTTGCCGGGCCTGACCGAGCAGGCCGCAGCCCTTTGCCAAGACGCTTGCGGGCGGGCTGAACCCCGAAGCCGCCACTGCCACCGCGCCAATCCGGGTGATTCGGTGCAGGCGTCGGCTGCTGGCTGCCGGGTGCGCTCCAGTGGCGAAAGGGGGACTGTCTCCGATGGGTTGCAAGTGCCCGATCTGGCCGGATCCGCATCAGAAATCTTCTTCATAACACTGAATCTATTTGACAATTTCCGAAGCGCTGCTGGCGTCGGAAATATTGGACAGGTCATAATTACTATGCGTATAGTTATGACATTAAGAATCAATAAACCGTCCTCAACAGGGAAATCACATGCTGAACCGCCGTTCCTTCCTGTCCAGCACCGCTGGCGCAGGCGCTCTTCTTGCGACCCCCGCCCTGATCCGTGCGGCCTATGCTGCTGATCTTTTGAAGGTGGGCATCCCGGTGCCGATCTCGGGCGCGAATGCCGCCAATGGCAAATATGCTTCGATGGGCGCGCTCCTTGCCGCCGAAGAAGCCGCAGCCAAATATGGCCGGGCGGTGCAGACCTTTGATCTCGATACCGAAGGCAAGCCCGCCACTGCCGTGCGCAAGGTGCAGGACGCGATTGATCGCGACCAGATCAAGCTGTTCGCCGGCGGGATCCTGTCGTCGGAATCTCTTGCCATGGGCAAGGAATGTGAAAAGGGCGGCGCGAATTTCATCACCACCGCCGGCGCGGACGAGATCACCGGCACGGATTGCAACAAGGCTACGTTCCGCTGGTCGGTGCCCACATTCGGCGCGATCAACCAGTCGATCCGCCCGATCATCGACGCACTGCCCAATGCGAAACGCTGGTATACCATCACCCCGCAATATGTGTTCGGCGAGGGGCTGCTGAAGGCCGCGCAGGACGTGCTGACCGAGAAGGGGCTGGATCTGGTCGGCAACAGCTATCACTCGCTGACCGAAAAGGAATTCTCGGGCTATCTGACCAATGCCATGGCCGAGCGCCCCGATGTGCTGCTGATCCTGAACTTCGGTGCGCAATGTGCGGATACGCTGCGTCAGGCGGTGTCCTTCGGGATGAAGGAGCGCATGACCATCGTCGTCGCCTGGGCCTCGGGGCTGGAACAGTTCGAGGCGCTTGGTGCCGATCTTTGCGAGGGCATCTATTTCGGGGCGCAATACTGGCATACCGTCGATGCGGCTCAGAACGCCGAACTGGTCAAGCTGACTCAGGCGAAATACGGCATCACTCCAAACTATTCGCTGGCCGGATCCTATATTTGCACCAAGCTGATGATCGACGCGGCCCAGACAGCGGGATCGGATGATCCGGCGGCAGTGCGCGCGGCGCTGGAGGGGCTGGCCTATCAGGGCCTGACCGGCGACGAGACCATCAGGGCCGCCGACCATCAGGTAATGAAGAACTATTACCTGCTGAAGGCCCGGGCCAAGGCCGACATGGCCGACAAAGATGACTATGCCGAAATCATCTCCTCGGGGCAGAGTTTCCTCAGTGCGGAAGAGGCGGGCTGCAAGCTCGGCTGATCGGGCTGCGGGCGGTGCCTGACGGGCCGCCCGCCATCCTCAAACAACAGGAGATTCTCGGTGACCTATCTGTTCCAGATGCTGAATGGCATCGGGCTTGGCATGCTTTACTTCCTGCTTGCCGTCGGCCTGACAATCATCTTCGGCCTGCTGCAATTCGTGAACTTTGCCCATGGTGCGTTCTATCTGCTGGGCGCCTATCTGACCTATGACTTCGTCGAGCGGGGGATGAATTTCTGGCTGGCGATGGTGCTGGCCGCAGTGATCGTCGCCGTGGTGGCGGGGGTGGTTGAGGCGGTTCTGCTAAGGCGGATCTACAAGCTGCCGCACACCTTTCACATTCTGGTCACCGTCGGGATCGCGCTGTTCATTCAGGAACTGGTGATCATCCTCTGGGGGCCGCTGGGGGGCAGCGTTGCCGCACCATCGGTGCTGAATGGCGTGGTGATGGTGGGGGATTTCATCTATCCGAAATACCGGCTTTTCATGATCGGCTTCACCGCCGTTCTGGCGATCGGGCTGTATTGGGCGCTGGAGCGGACACGGCTGGGCGCCATCGTGCGTGCGGGATCGGAATCGTCGGAAAACATGGCCTTGCTGGGCTATGACACACTGCGCATCAACACGCTGGTCTTTGCCGCAGGGGCCGGGCTTGCGGGCCTTGCGGGGGCGCTTGTGGCCCCGATCCGCGGCGTCGAACCCTTTATGGGGATCGAGGCACTTTCCATCGCCTTCGTCGTCGTGGTGATCGGCGGCATGGGATCCTATGTCGGCGCGCTGGTCGCGGGCATCCTTGTCGGCGTCGTACAATCGCTGATGGCGACGATATGGCCCGAAGGGGCGCGACTGATGATCTATCTGGGCATGGCGGCGGTGATTGTCCTGCTTCCCCGCGGCCTTTACGGGAGGGCATGAGATGCTGGCCATCAACAAGCCTGTCGTGCAGTTCGGCCTGGCGCTGGCCACGGTTCTGGCGCTGCCCCTGTTCCTGGGATCGGGCATCCTCGCCTCCGAGATCCTGATCTACGCGCTGATCGCGGCGGCCTGCAATCTGTTGCTGGGCTATACCGGACTTCTGTCCTTCGGGCAGGGTATTTTCTTCGGCGTCGGCAGCTATGTCGCCGGGATCTTCCTGACCCGCTACGGCGTGCCGGTCTGGGTGGTGCTGATCGTGGCGACGATCCTCGGCGCGATGATTGCCACGCTGGTCGGCTGGCTTTCGATCCGGCGGCAGGGTGTCTATTTCGTGATGCTGACGCTGGCGTTCTCGCAGCTCTTCTTCTTCCTTGCCTATACCTTCTCGGACATCACCGGCGGCGACAACGGGCTGATGGATGTGCCGCGCCCGGTGGTGCTGGGTCAGGCCCTGAACAGTGCATGGAGCTTCTATGTCTTTGTCGCCCTGTCCTTCCTTGGCCTGTTCGCGCTGATGTTGCGCGCCATGCAATCGACCTTCGGCCGCACCCTGATCGCGGTGCGCGACAATGAGGAACGCGCTGCCGCCATCGGCTTTCCGGTCAAGGCCTTCAAGACGGCGGCCTTCGCGATTTCGGGTGCCGTGACCGCCTATGCGGGGGCGCTGAAGGCGATGTTGATCGGCGTGGCGCCGCTGGCAAACATCGAACACCACACCTCGGAAATGATCCTGATCATGACGATCATCGGCGGGTCGACCAGCCTGTTTGCCTCGGTGCTGGGGGCGGCGGCCTATATGCTGCTGGCCGACTGGCTGTCGCAGATCTGGCCGCGCTGGTTACTGCTGCTGGGCCTCGCGCTCGTCGTCGTGGCGCTGTTCCTACAAAAGGGCCTCTGGGGGCTGGTGGAGAAACTCTGGGTCGCCGCCACCGGCGCGAAGAAGGAGGGCTGAGCCATGACCGCATCCGATATCGCCTTGTCGACCCGGGGTCTGGGCGTCACCTATGGCAAGTTTGTCGCTCTGGCCGAGATGGATCTGGATATCCGGCGCAATTCCGTTCACTCGATCATTGGGCCGAACGGCGCGGGCAAGACCACAATGTTCCATGCCCTGACCGGGCGGGTCATGCCCTCGTCCGGCAGCATCACTCTGAACGGCACCGACATTACCCGCACCCGCGATGATGAACGTGTGCGCCATGGCATCGCACGGTCCTTTCAGGTGACCAGCCTTTTCCCCACGCTGGAGGTGGCGGAAAACCTGCGCCTTGCCGCGCAGGGCAAGACCCCGTGGCAGGCCCTTGCCCCCTGGCGCAGTGCCGATGCGAACCGCAGCGCGCTGGCCACGGCGGATCAGGTGATGGAACGTCTTGGCCTGACCCACGTCGCCCGCCGCCCTGCGGGAGAGTTGAGCCACGGCCAGCAGCGCCGACTGGAGGTGGGCATGGCCATGGCCTCGCATCCGTCCGTTATCCTGATGGATGAGCCGACCTCGGGCATGGGCGTCGAGGATATCGAGGAAATGAAGGCGTTGATCCGCGATCTGGGACGCGACCACACAGTGCTGTTCATCGAACATAACATGGGGATCGTGATGAATATCTCGGACACGATCACCGTCATGCGGCTGGGGCGCAAGCTGGTCGAAGGGCCACCCGCCGTCGTGCGTGCCGACCCCGAAGTGCAGCGCGCCTACCTGGGCAACATGATCACCGGAGACATCGCATGACCGCGCTTCTCGAGGTGGAGAACCTCCACAGCTATTACGGCAAGAGCCATATCCTGCAAGGCGTCTCGCTTTCGGTGAAAGAGGGCGAGGTGGTCACGCTGCTGGGCCGCAACGGGGCGGGAAAATCGACCACGCTGAAAAGCATTGCCGGTGCGGTAACGCCTGCGCGGGGACGGGTCAGCCTTGGCGGGATTGATCTGGCGGGCCAGCCTGCCTTCCGCATCGCCAAGGCCGGGGTCTGTCTGGTGCCGGAAAACCGCGGCATCTTTTCCCTGCTGACGGTCGAGGAGAATCTGGCGATTGCCTGCCGCAAGGGCGCGGCCTGGTCGATGCAGGATGTCTATGCGATCTTTCCCCGGCTGGAAGAACGCCGACGCAACGGCGGCGGCCAGCTTTCCGGCGGCGAACAGCAGATGCTGTCCATCGCCCGCGCCTTGCTGACCGGCCCGCGCCTTCTGATGCTGGACGAGCCGGTCGAGGGGCTTGCCCCGGTGATCGTGGACGAGATCGTGGCCCAGATCCGCAAGATCGCAGCGGCGGGCGTGTCGATCCTGCTGGTTGAACAGAACCTTGCCGTCTGCACGGCGCTGGCCAATCGCCACAATATTATCGAACTGGGGCGCATCGCCTATCAGGCAAGCGGCCCGGATTTCATCGCCGACAGTGATGCGCGCGACCAATACCTTGGCGTAAAGGCTTGAATCGACATGTCAAATCTGAAGATCAACCCGGACCGGCTCTGGCAGAGCCTGATGGAGACGGCCCGGATCGGCGGCACGCCGGAGGGTGGCATCGCCCGGCTGACACTGAGCGAAGACGACGCGAAGGTCCGGGCCTGGCTCGCCGCGCAAACCGCCGCCCTTGGCATGACGCTGGTGGTGGATGAGGTCGGCAACATGTTCGCCACCTTGCCGGGTCGCAACCCGAACCTCGCGCCCATCGCCATGGGCAGCCATCTGGACACCCAGCCGACGGGTGGAAAATTTGACGGTGTGCTGGGGGTTCTGGCCGGGCTGGAGGTGCTGCGCAGCCTGAAGGATGCGGGTCTCACCACCGAAGCGCCCCTGATGCTGGTCAACTGGACCAACGAGGAAGGCTCGCGGTTTTCGCCGGCCATGCTGGGGTCCGGGGTCTGGGCCGGGGTATATTCGCGCGCCGAGGCTGATGCCCGGCAGGATGCCGCCGGTGAAAGTTTCGGCGCGGCGCTTGATGCGATCGGCTGGCGCGGCACGGCAAGGGCCGGATCGCAACGCTTTGCCGCGATGTTCGAGCTGCATATCGAACAGGGTCCGGTGCTGGAGGCCGAGGGCAAGGAGATCGGCATCGTGACCGGCGTTCAGGGCCTGCGCTGGTTCGAGGCCCGGCTGACGGGCTGCGCCGCCCATACCGGGTCAACCCCGATGACGATGCGCCGCAATGCGCTGCTGGGGGCCGCGCGGGTGATCGAGGCGGTGGACGCCATCGGGCTGGCCCATGCGCCGCACGCCGTGGCGACCGTCGGCTTTCTTGAGGTCTCGCCGAATTCGAACAATGTCATTCCGGGCCAGGTGGATTTCACCATCGACCTGCGCCACCCCGATGACGCGGTTCTGGCGCAGATGGAAGCCGATCTGCGCGCGGCCTTCGACACCGCTGCCGGAGGCATCGGGCTGGAGGGCGATCTGCGCCGCATCTCGAAGGTCGATGCGGTGCGGTTCGATGCGGACTGCATTGCCTCAGTTCGGGCGGGGGCCGAGCGCGCGGGAGTTTGCGGGCGCGAGATCATCTCGGGTGCGGGGCATGATGCGGTCCATTGTGCCGCCGTCGCGCCAACGGTGATGATCTTCGTGCCATCGGAAGGGGGCCTCAGCCACAATCCGGCAGAAGCCACCAGCGCCGCCGAATGTGCCACCGGCACTCAGGTTCTGCTGGATGCGGTTCTGGCGCATGACCGCCTGCTGGCCGAACGCCACCGCGCCGCCTGATCCTGCCATCTGATCCCCTTTTGCGTGCGGGTGGAACGCTCTGCCCGCATCCCTTCCTGCAAAGATCCTTATTCATGCGCATTGTCATTGCCCGTCAGAACCACGAAACCAACACCTTCTCGCCGGTGCCGACGCCACTTGCCGCCTTCCGCCCGCTTTACGGTGCCGAGGCGCTGGCCGAGGCGCGCGGCATGAAGACCGCGCTTGGTGCCTTCCATGCCTGGGCCGAGGCACAGGGGGCCGAAGTCTCCTGCCCGCTGATCGCCCATGCCTGGCCAAGCGCCCCGGTCGAGGATGACGCGTTCGACCATATGGCAGCGGTGATCCTTGCCGATATCGCCAAGGGCTGCGACATGGTCCTGCTGGACCTGCACGGCGCCATGGTCACGCGCAGCCATGACGATGGCGAGGGTGAACTGCTGGCCCGGATCCGGGCGGCGGCTCCGGGCGTGCCGGTCGGTGTTGCGCTGGATCTGCATGGCAACATCACGCCCCGCATGGTGGAAAACTGCGATGCGATGGCGGGGTTCAAAACCTATCCCCATGTCGACATGTATGAAACCGGCGTGCTGGTCTGCACGATGATGGATCAGATCCGTCAGGGCCTGCGCCCCGTGATGGCGCGGGTGCAACCGCCGCTTTTGGGCCATACGCTGCCGATGAACACCACGGTGCCCGGGGCCATGGCCGATGTGATTGCCGCAGCCCGCGTCGCCGAAACCCGCCCGGGCGTGCTGGCAGTCAGCGTCTTTGGCGGCTTTCCGGCGGCCGATCTCTACGAGGCAGGGGCCAGCGTGGTTGCGGTCACGACCCCGGATCTGGATCCCGAAAGCGTGGCACATGACATTGCCCGCCTGATCTGGGACCGGCGCGCCGAATTTCTCTATGATCAAAAGCCCCTAGGTGTGTCGATCCGCGAGGCAAGCGCGGCAGCGGCGCGCCCCGGCAACGGGCCGGTTCTGATGCTGGATCATGGCGACAACTGCATGTCGGGCGGCACCTGCGAGAACATGGATGTGCTGGAGGCGGCGCTTGCCGCTGGGCTGGCCGGCATCCTGACCGGCCCCGTTGCCGATCCGCAGGCTGTAGAACAGGCCTTTGCGGCAGGCCTTGGGGCCGAGGTGGAGATTGCCGTTGGCAACCGGATTGCCGCCGATGGTTTTGCGCCGCCGCGTCCGTCTCTGATCTTGCGCGGCCGGGTTCTGGCGCTTGCCGACGGGCGTTATACGATCACCGGGCCGATCTATACCGGCATGACCTGCGATATGGGCCGGTCTGTGGTGATTGAGACCGGCGCCGCAAAAGTGCTGATTTCTTCCCAGACGCATGAACCCTGGGATGAAGCCGTGTTCACATCGCTGGGCATCGACCCGCGCGACTGCCAATATCTGTTGCTGAAGTCGCGGATGTATTGCCGGCCGGTCTTTGAACCTCTAGCTAAGGCTGTGGTGGAATGTGCGGGGGGCGGTGTGACCGGCTCGGATTACAGCCTGTTCCCATATCACAAGTTGCGCCGTCCGATCTGTCCGCTGGATCCGGGTGTCGAATGGGAGTAGTTGCCGATGGAAGCTGAAGATGCTCACGGGGCACAGCAGGCCGCAGAACTGCCGCCCGGTCGCCGGATGCGCCGGATCAAGCTGTCCGATCAGGTGGCCGAAGAATTGCGCCGCTGGATCGCACGCGACAATCTGGGCCCCAAGGACCGCCTGCCGCCCGAAAAGGTGCTGATGCAGCATTTCGGCTGCTCCAAGGGCACCATCCGCGAGGCCCTGAAGGCGCTGGAGGTCGAGGGCCTGCTGGTCATGCAGTCCGGCGCGAATGGCGGACCCGAGATTCAGGCCACCACAACCGAGACCGTCATCCAGCAGATGCGGCAGTATTTCCATTTTCAGCAGCTGGATTTCGAAGATGTCTACGAGCTGCGCAAGAAACTGGAAGTCATGTTGGCCGAAAACGTCGTCGGCAAGCTGACCGAGGATCACTTCCGCCGTTTGCAGGCCAATATCGACACCTGCATACAGGCCATGCGGGATGATGACCGCGAAGCCGGTCGTGTGGTCGAGGTGCAGTTCCACGACATCCTGGCCGAGGCTTGCGACAATCCGATCCTGGATCTGATGTGCCGCTTCCTGAATGTGATGGTGCGCGATCTGGTGCTGCGTCGCACCGACAGCCTGCGTGAACATTCCGCCTTCGGCCAGCAGAACATCGACGCCCATATCGAACTGATCGAAGCCCTGCGCCGCGAAGATCGCGATGCGGTCAGCGCCGCGATGGGCCGCCACATGCATTGCGCCGAATGTTCGATGAAGGAACTGGACGCAACCTTCCACCTCGATCTTCTCAGCCGTCAGTGACACGGCCTGACCCCAGCCGTGGCAGGTTTCCCCGTTTTGGCGGGGAGTAGAATCCGCGCTGGCGCAGAAACTTTCAACGCCTTTGCAGGCTGTGGTTTCGGTCTCCTGACTGTGACAGCGGTGGGCGGGCGTGGCGGGGTGCAGGTGCAGTTCCGCTTCGGCGTTCGCCGCTCAGCCGCGCCCGCGATAGGGCGGCACGCCCTGATCCGGGATCCAGACGGAAGACGGCGCTGCGCCCGATTGCCAGAACACATCAATCGGAATCCCGCCGCGTGGATACCAGTATCCGCCGATGCGCAGCCATTGCGGTTCCAGAAACGCCACCAGCCGCCGGGCAATCGACACGGTGCAATCCTCGTGGAAGGCTCCGTGATTGCGGAAGGCTCCAAGGTAAAGCTTCAGCGACTTGCTTTCCACCAGCCACTCGCCCGGCACATAGTCGATCACCAGATGGGCGAAATCGGGCTGGCCGGTCATCGGGCAGAGCGAGGTGAATTCGGGCGCGGTGAAGCGCACGCAATAGGCGGTGTCGGCCTGCGGGTTGCGCACGCGCTCCAGTTCGGCCACCTCGGGGCTGGCGGGCAGCACGGTGGCACCGCCCAATTGCTTGAGATCGCTGTAAATCGTGTCAGTCATCGGGAACTCCTGAAAAGGTCAGACGCCGCGCTGATTGCCCCAGACCCAGACATGCAGCTGCGGCAGCACGCGGGGGGCAAACCAGCCATCGGCGGTTACGGTATCAATCAGTCCGCGCAGGCGCGCGGCGGCGGCTTCCAGATCCACCGGGGCCTCGGGGCCCACCTCGGGGTTGCCGGGTTGCAGATAGAGCGGCAGGCCGGGGTGGCGGGCATGGGCGGCACGGGCAAAGGCGTAATCGGCGGCATCGAAGATCACGAGCTTCATGACCACAGGCGCTGCCCCCGCTGCGGCAAGGCAGGCGTCAAACCGGGCCCAGTCGGTCGCCTCGCCGCTGGAGGGAGGCTTGGGGCTCAGCACCAGCATGTCCAGTGCCGCGAACCAGTCTTGCGCGATGCTGCCCTGCGTCTCGCAGGCAAAGCCATAGCCCTCGGCCCGGCCAAGCGCGATCAGCGGCGCGAAATCCTGTATCGCCGGATTGCCGCCCGAGATCGACACGGTGAGGGGCCGCCCGCCGCTGAGGCTGCGGATGCGCGCCATCACCGCCTCGGGCGTCAGGGCGGCCCAGTCGTGGCGGAACTGGCTGTCCACGGCGTGCAGGCTGTCGCACCATACACAGCGGTAATCGCAGCCGCCCGCGCGCACAAAGACCGTGGGCTGCCCGATCAAGGCGCCTTCGCCCTGCACGGTGGGGCCGAAAATCTCGGCGATGCGCAGGCGGCTCATGGCCGATACTCGGCCCAGGTCTTGGGCGTCTCCGACACCCGCACAGCGGCGGTTTCGGGCCAGCGGGCGGCGCACCAGTCGTAAAAATGCAGCGCCATCGCCTCGGCGGTCGAGGGGCCGGGGAACACATCATTCAGGTGCCGGTGATCAAACTGGCTGTCGATATAGTGTTTCAGCGCCGCAAGCTCGTGATAATCGCGCACGAACCCATCGGCATTCAGCGTCGGTGCGGCCAGTTCGACCATGACGACATAATTATGCCCATGCAGCCGTGCGCATTGATGATCGGCGGGCAGGTGGGTCAGTTGATGTGAGGCGGAGAAGTGGAATTCCTTGCAAATGCGGAACATCACACCCCCGCCCGGTTGGCCACGGCCACACGCCAGAAATCGGGGTCGGCATAGGCGGTCGGGTCGGGCAGGCCCGCCAGATCAAAGGCCTCGCGCCGTTCCACACAGGTGCCGCAACGCCCGCAATGCTGCGCGCCGCCCTTGTAGCAGGACCATGTTTCGGCAAAGGGCGTGCCATTGGCCGCGCCCTCGCGCACGATATCGGCCTTGTTGCGATGCACGAAGGGCGTCCACAACCGCACATCGGCGTAACCATCCAGCGCGGCGCGCTGCATGATGTCAAACGCCTCGGTAAAGGCGGGGCGGCAATCGGGATAGATGAAGTGATCGCCGCCATGCACCGCCGTCGCCACCGCCGCATCGCCATGGGCCGCCGCGATGCCATAGGCCACGGTCAGCATGATGGCGTTGCGGTTCGGGACCACGGTGATGCGCATGGTGTCTTCGGCGTAATGCCCATCCGGCACGTCGATATCATCGGTCAGCGCCGAGCCGGTCAGCGCCGCACCGATGGCGCGCAGGTCGATCAGGTGATGCGGCACGCCCAGCCGTGCGGCGGCGGCGGCGGCAAAATCCAGCTCCTTGCGGTGGCGCTGGCCGTAATCGAAGGAAACAAGCCGGGTCAGATCACGGCTGCGGGCCGTGATATGGGCCAGCGATACGGAATCCAATCCGCCAGAGCAGATGACAAGTGTTTTCATGATCAGTCCTTGTTTTGATAACCGGGTAGGCTGCGACCGGTGCGCGCCGCTTCTAGGGCCTTGAGGGCAGTCCCGCAACCCCGCCAAGGAGTGTTCGCCAGGAAACCGCCGCCGGCATCATTGTGCTGTCAGTGTTGCCAAACCACCGAGCCCCACAATGTTCCCGCGCCGAAGGCCGAAAACAGCATCGGCCCGGGGCGCAGCGGGCCGCGCTGGGCAATGCGGCAGGACAGGGCAAGCGGTATGGTGGCGGCGGATGAGTTGCCATGCCGTGCAAGCGTGCCCAGACATTCTGCATCTTGCAGGTCAAGCCGCTGCCTGACCTTGTCGAGGATACGCTGATTGGCCTGATGCGGAACCCAGGTTGCGATCTCTGGCGCGCCCAGCCCGGCGCCGCTCAGCGCTTCTTGCGCGGAGAGAACCATCCCCTCCACTGCGCGGGCAAAGATGGCACGGCCATCGCGCATCCGCATGGTCAGACCGCCCGCACCGGGGGCAGTGAACGGCAGGCGCGAGCCGCCCCTGTCGATGCGGATCATGTCATAGCCTGCCCCGTCTGACCGCAGCACGACCGCCTTGGGGCCGAGCGACGGATCGGAGGCAGGCCGCAGCAGCACCGCCCCCGCCGCATCGGCAAACAGCACCCGGCTGGCAATTTCGGTCGGCTCGATCCGCCGCGACAGCAGATTGGCCGCCATCACCAGCACCGCACGCCCGGTAATCCGCACATGCCCGGCCCCCAGCACCAGCGCATGCAGAAACCCGGCACAGGCGCCGGCCAGATCCACCGCGCCGCAGTCCAACCCAAGCCGCTGTGCCACCAGCGGCGCCGTGGGTGGCAGCAGGTGATCGGGGGTCGAGGTGGCCAGCAACAGCAGCCCGACCTCGGCAGGTGCCGCGCCCGCCATGCGCAGCGCCATCTCTCCGGCAGGCACCGCCAGATCGCTCAGCGCCTGATCCGGTGCGGCGTAGTGGCGGCTGCGAATGCCGGTGCGCGCCTCGATCCAGCCTGCGGGCAGGGCCAGATCGGCCTCGATCTCGGCATTCATCACCCGGCGCGCGGGCAGATAATGGCCAAAACCTGCCATGGTGACCCCGCGCGCCGCGCCCTCAGCCCAGGTCATCGGCGGCCTCCAGCAGGGCATCGTGGCAGGCGGTCAACTCGGCCCCGGTGCTGCAATAGGGCGGCAGCAGGTAGACCGTATTGCCCAGCGGGCGGATCAGCAGGTTGCGTTCGATGAAAAAGCGCAAGAGCGCCGAGCCAGTCTCGGCCATATAGCTGCCCGGCCCGCCGATCTCGGCGGCCAGAAGCGTGCCAAGCTGGCGCGCGCCACGGATCTTCGGGTGGGCGGCCAGCCGGGCTAGCCCCTTGGCCTGCGCCGCCGACACGGCGTCGATCCGGGCCTGCACCGGCTCGTTCGCCCAGATCTCCAGATTGGCAACCCCGGCGGCGCAGGCAATCGGGTTGGCGGTATAGCTGGAGGAATGGAAGAAGGTCTTGCGCCGGTCCTGCGACCAATGCGCGGCAAAGATCTCCTCGCGGCACAACGTCACCGCCAGCGGCAGATGGCCGCCGGTTATGCCCTTGGACAGGCACAGGATATCCGGCACGACCCCGGCATGGTCACAGGCCAGAAACCGCCCGGTGCGGCCCCAGCCGGTCATCACCTCATCAGCGATCAGCAGCACGCCGTGGCGGGCGCAGATTGCCGCCATCTCGGCCAACAGGGCAGGGGGGTAGAACAGCATCCCCCCCGCGCCAAGGGCCAGCGGCTCCAGCAGCAGGGCCGCCGTTTCGGGGGCACGGGCCAGATGGTCCAGCGCGTCCAGCGTTGCCTGTTCGCGCCCCGGTGCGGGAAAGGGGATACGGTCTACCGCGTACAGCAGCGGGTCATAGGGCTGGGTAAAGACACCCCGTTCGCCCGCCGACATCGTGCCGACGGTATCGCCGTGATAGCCGTTTTCCATCACCACGATGCGGTGCCGCGCCGCGCCCCGGTGGCGGAAATGGCCAAGCGCCATCTTGATCGCCACCTCCACCGCGGTCGAGCCGCTGTCGGAAAAGAACAGCCGGGTCAGGGAGGGCGGCAGATGCGCGAGCAGCAGCGCGGCAAATCGCTCGGCGGGTTCGTGGGTATGGCCCGCAAAGATCACCTGATCCAGCCGCCCGGCCTGATCGCGGATCGCCTGCACGATATGCGGGTGGCAATGGCCATGCGTGACCACCCACCACGACGAGACGGCATCAAACACCCGCGCCCCCGCCGCATCGGTCAGCCAGGCCCCCGAGGCAGAGGTGATCGTGCGCATCTGCGGGAACAGCGCATGCTGGGTGAACGGGTGCCAGATCGGCGAGGCTTTGGGCATCCTCATGCCTGCGCTCCAAGTTCGAAGGCGTCGGTGGCGAAGCCCGCTTCAAAGCCCGCGCGCAGGCTGGCGGGGGTGACGGTGCCCAGCCGGGGCAGGCGGCCCAGATGGCGGGCCCCGCCCATGCGGCAGATGGTGTCCTCGACTTGCGGCTCGGCGCTGCCGATAAAGGCCACACCATGCAGCGGCACGCCAGCCCGGCGCAGGGCTGCAATGGACAGCAGGCTGTGATTGATGGTGCCAAGCGCGGTTCGGGCGCAGAGGATCACCGGCATCTGCCAGCGCGCAAACACATCCAGAAAGGTCGTCCGATCGTTCAGCGGCACCATGAGGCCGCCCGCGCCCTCGATCACCAGGGGCCGCGCGGGCGGTGGGGTGAGGGCGCTGTCGTCGATCTGCACACCCTCGGCGTCGGCCGAGAGATGCGGCGAGGCGGGCAGGCGCAGGCGGTAAGCCTCGGGGGGGCAAAAGGCCCCGGTCAGGCGGGCAACGGTCTGGCTGTCGGTCTCCTCCTCCAGCCCGGATTGCACGGGTTTCCAATAGCTTGCACCCAGACGTGCAACCAGCCCGGCAGAAAACAGCGTCTTGCCGATGCCGGTATCCGTGCCGGTCACGATGAAGGCGGGGGGCACGATGAAGGTGGGGGTCACGCAAGCACCTGTTGCAGCGCGGTAAAGGCAGCGGGCAGCGCCGATGCGGGCGGGTTGAGGGTCAGCGACAGGCGCAGCCGCTCGGCCCCTTTGGGCACGGTCGGCGCGCGGATGGCGCGAATGTCAAAGCCCTGCGCGTGCAGGGCGGCGGCGGCGGCAAGGCAGGCGGCATCGCCGGGCAGGATCACCGGCAGGATCTGGCTGCCCGAGGGCGCGAGGCCAATGCCGCGCGCCAGATCGCCCGCCTGCGCCACCCGCGCCAGCAGGGCAAGGCGGCGGGTCGGATCGGCCTCCAGATGCGCCAGCACACCGCGCAGTACCTCGGCCAGCAGGGGCGAAGGCGCGGTGGCATAGATAAAGCTGCGCGCCCGGTTCACCAGCAGTGCCACCAGCACCGGGTCGGCACAGACCAGCGCGCCCTGCACCCCAAGCGCCTTGCCGCAGGTGTGCAGCGTTACCACTTGTTCCAAGTGGGCAAAGGGCGCGGCAAGGCCCCGGCCTTCCGGCCCCCAGATTCCCGTCGCATGGGCCTCGTCAACGATCAGAAAGGCCTGCTCTTCAGCCGCAAGCGCGGCCAGGTCGGCCAGAGGCGCGAAATCGCCATCCATGGAATACACGCTTTCCACCGCCAGCCAGACCTGGCCTTTGCCGCCCTGCGCCCGCCAGTGCCGCAGCGCCGCGCGCGCGGATTGCGGATCGTTATGGGCAAAGGCGCGGGTTTCGGCGGCGCCAAGGCGCATACCGTCCCGCGCGCTGGCATGGATCAGTGCATCATGCAGCACCAGATCGCGCGCGGCGGGCAGGGCACTGAACAGCGCCAGATTGGCGGTGTAGCCCGCGCCGAAATACAGCGCCGCGCCGCTGCCGAAATGCGCGGCGGCGGCGGTTTCCAGCGCGGTGAACGCGTCGTGATTGCCGCGCAGCAGCCGCGCCGCGCCCGCGCCGGGGGAAAGCCCACGCTCCAGTGCCGCGCGGGTCAGATCGCGCAGCAGGTCAGACCCCGCCAGCCCCAGATAATCGTTCGAGGCGAAATCCACCCCCGCCACAGGCCGCAGCGCACGGCTGCGCCCGCGCTGATCCAGCGCCTGCAACAAGCCGCGCTGTGTGTTCAGCAGGCTCATGCGTCACCGGCAGCGCCGCTACAGCGGGGCGCTTCGGGGCGCAGGCCCAGCTTTTGGAACAGCTGCATATCCCGATCCTCGCCGGGGTTGGCGGCGGTCAGCAGCGTGTCGCCCATGAACAGCGAATTGGCCCCGGCAAAGAAGCACAGCGCCTGCATCTCGTCGCTCATTTCCGTGCGGCCCGCCGACAGGCGCATATGGCTGCGCGGCATCAGGATGCGGCCAAGGGCGATGACGCGCACAAACGCAATCGGGTCCACCGGGGCGGCCTTGGCCAGCGGCGTCTCTGCAATCGGGATCAGCATGTTGATCGGCACGCTTTCGGGATGTTCGGGCAGCGTGGCCAGCGTGAGCAGCATGTCGATCCGGTCGCCCGCCGTCTCGCCCATGCCAAGGATGCCGCCGGAGCAGACCTTGATCCCGGCCTCGCGCACACGAGCGAGGGTGTCGATCCGGTCGGCAAAGCTGCGGGTGGTGATGACCTCGGGGTAGAAGGCTTCCGAGGTGTCGATATTATGGTTGTAGTAATCCAAGCCCGCGCCCTTCAGGCGCAGCACCTGAGTGTCATCCAACATGCCAAGTGTCATGCAGGTTTCCATGCCCAGCTCGCGCACGCCACGCACCATCGCCTCGATGGCGGGCATGTCGCGGTCCTTGGGGCTGCGCCAGGCTGCGCCCATGCAATAGCGCGTGGCGCCCGCCGCCTTGGCCTTGCGCGCCTCGGACAGCACGCGCTCCACCTCCATCAGTTTGGAGGCAGAAAGCTGGGCACCATTGCGCGCTGATTGGCTGCAATAGCTGCAATCCTCGGGGCATCCGCCGGTTTTCACCGACAGAAGGCGGCTCATCTGCACCCGATTGGGGTCGAAATGCGCCCGATGCACGGATTGCGCCCGATACAGTAGATCCACGAAGGGTAAATTATAGATAAATTCTGCCTCTGCGCGCGTCCAGTCGGTTCTGATTTCGTTAATCTGTATATCTTTAGGCATCACATTCCTCCGCGCACACCGAGTCGGTGACGCTGGAATGCCAAAATATATATCTTTCGTCCAGAAAATCCGATGAAGTTATGAATTATCTATAAGCTGCGCGACAGATGGCCCCGGCGGATATGCTGCACCAGCACGGTTGCCGCGCGCTCGGCCTCGCCACTGCGCAGGGCGGCCAGGATGGCCTTGTGTTCCCGGTCGTCGCGGGGCAGGGACAGCCGCTGCCGCCCGCCCAGTTGCACCTCGCCCCGGCGCAGCACGGAATTGAGCCTGCCAATCTCGGCCAGCAGCCCCGGCATCGGGCAGGGCGCGATCAGACAGCTGTGAAAGCTGCGGTTGGCCTCGCCCCAGGCGGCCTCGGTCTGTGCGAGGCTACAGGCCTGATCGGCAGCGACCAGCTTGGCCAGATGGCCGGCCGGGTAATGGGCAAAGGCATGGCGCAGCGCCAGCCCCTCCAGCACGGCGCGCATCTCCAGGGCTTCGAAATGGCTGGCCGCATCTACGCCCGCCACCCGCACGCCCCGGCGCGGCAGAGATATTGCAAGGCCCATGGCCTCCAGCCGCCGAAACGCTTCGCGCACGGGAACGTGGCTGGCGGCAAAGCGCGCAGCGATGTCATTTTGCAGCAGGCGCGCGTTGGGCAGGAGCTGACCGCTCTCGATTTCTGCGGAAAGCGAGGTCACAATGCGATCAACAAGTGTGGGATCGGTGTCTTCAGCCATGACATGGACCTACCTCTCCACCGCGAAAGTTCCAACAGCAATCGTCTGCCCGCAAACCAATCTCCGGCGTGGCCACTTGCTATTGAGGATGCTCGCAGGCCCTTGGCAGATCAATGCCGTCGCCGGATTTATGCCCCCTGCCGACAAGCACAGTCGCCTCACGCATCAGAGAGGTCGTCGTCCGTCGGGGAAAGCTCGCGCAGGAAGGACCGGATCAACCGGCTGTCCTTGCGATCAGCGCGTGTAATCGCGCAGAAACGAATATGGTAGCTGAACACCTTGGGCATCAGTTCCTGCAGTTGACCTTGCTGAACCCAATGCAGGGCAAAGTGATCAGGCAGAAACCCCAGGTAGCTGCCCGTCATGACAAGGATGCCAATACCTTCGATCGAGTTTGTCCGGCTGACGATCCGCAGCCTGTCACCATGAATGCCCAGCCTGTCGCTGAGCAGATAGTCTGGTGATGCAATCTCGGCCGCGTAAATGTCTTCCTTGCTACAGGTTTTCCCGAAGAGCGGATGGCCCTGACTGCAATAAAGCGACATGCGTTCTCTGTGCATGTCCTGATAGTTCAGATCGTCAGCACGGCTATGGGCGGGCAGGAAACCGACATGCGCCCGCCCGTCGCGAATTGCAGCGCGCACGCCCGAGGGCGGCAAGACGATCAACTCGATCCGCACGTCCGGCGCGCGCGATTTGTAGCGCGCGATATGTTCCGAAATCCGGTTCTTGTGATCCGAAAGCGTGCTTTCGGTGATGGCAAGCCGCAGCTCTCCCTTGATGCCTAACCTGTAGCCCTTCAACTGCTCGGACACATCATCCATCGCGCTCATCAGCCGTTGGGCGGCCTGAAGCACGAACTCGCCATCCGGTTCCAGCGTGAAACCGCCGCGACCGCGCGTGCAGAGCCGGAGCCCCGTGCGGGCTTCAAGGTCTGACATCGCCCGGCTGACCGCGGCTTCGCTGAGGCCAAGCTTGACCGCCGCGGGCGAGAAGCCCTTCTCGGCGGCGACACAATGAAAGACCTTCAGAAGGCGGATATCGCTGATGGCCAGGTTGAACATCACTTACCTTTGGCGCAAGTAAATATACATAAACTTGCATTTATTTTGGTTTGCGGCCTCTGACAAGGTTTCTCGCACAGAGCGAGGAAAGCAGATGACCAAATTGAAATCAGAACTCTATCAGCCGCTGTCGTCGGATGTGGTGCCACGCTATGCCGGCATTGCCACCTTCATGCGCCTGCCATACGTCGCATTGGAGCAGGCAACCGATCTGGATATCGGGATCGTTGGGGTTCCGTGGGACGGCGGCACGACCAATCGGGCGGGCGCACGTCACGGCCCGCGCCAGGTGCGCGAGATGTCGGCCTTGATGCGGCGCTATCATCCGGTTCTGGACATCAGCCCCTATGCAATCGCGAATTGCGCCGATCTGGGGGATGCTCCGGTCAATCCGCTGGAGATCCTGGGCACTCTGGACGGTCTGACGGCGCATTATCGGCAGATTGTCGGACGGGGGATCACTCCCTTGTCCGTCGGCGGCGATCACTTGGTGACGCTGCCGATCCTGCGCGCTCTGGCCGAGTGTCATGGTCCGTTGGGCATGATCCAGTTCGATGCCCATTCAGACCTGTGGGATGTTTATTTCGGCGGCAGCGAATACGCGCATGGCACACCCTTCCGGCGCGCGATTGAAGAAGGGATCCTCGATCCGAACCGTCTGGTCCAGATCGGTCTGCGAGGCGGACTTTACAGTGCCGAGGACAATGCCTGGGCGGTCGAGCAGGGCGTGCATCAATTCCCGATCGAGGTTGTGGATGAGCGGGGTTGCGACGCCGTTCTGGCCGATGCGCTCCGGCTGGTCGGAGCAGGGCCGACCTATGTGACATTTGACATCGACTGCCTGGATCCGGCCCATGCGCCGGGCACCGGAACACCCGAGGTCGGCGGCTTCACCACATTGCATGCACAAAGGATGCTGCGCCGCCTGCGCGGCGTGAACCTCGTCGGCGCGGATGTCGTGGAGGTCTCGCCCCCTTTCGATCCCGGCGGAGCAACCGCACTGGCCGGTGCAACGATGTTGTTTGAACTGATCTGCCTTCTGGCAGAGCACCGGGCAGCGACCACCGGCTGACGGTTCCAAGTCTGGTGGGCCACATTCGCGGGGAGGCGGGTGGCCCAGCCAATAATCGCAAAAGCAACGGGTCCATGCAGGCAATCTTTCGGGATCGCCTGAGAGATGGACTTTCATATGGGAGGAGCATGAAATGGTGATCGATGTTGTGATTGTCGTCGCGTATTTCGCGATGATGATCGTGTGTGGAATTGTGGCAATGCGTCGGCTTAAAAGCACGGTGGATTATCTGGTGGCGGATCGCAATCTGCCGTTCTGGGTGTTTTTCCCCTGTCTGTCGGCCGTCATTCTGGGTGGTGGATCGACCTTTGGCTCTGCCTCGCAAAGCTATCAGTTCGGCCTTTCGGGCGCATGGATCACATTCATGTTCGGTCTGGGCGTCGTTTTCATCGGGCTGTTCCTCGCTGGCAGGATCGCCAAACTTGATGTGTTCACGCTGAGCGAGTTGCTTCAACGCCGATATGGCCATGGCAGTGGCTATGTGAGTGCCATCGTTTCCACGATCTATACCGTTCTGATTGCAGTGGTCCAGATCATCGCCTTGGGAACCATTCTGAAAGAATTGCTTGGCTGGAGCCTCAATGCCGGTATTCTTGCCGGCGGTATGGTGACTGTGATCTACACCATGATCGGCGGGATGATCGCCATTACCATCACGGATTTCTTGCAGTTCGTGCTTATGACCATCGGCGTCATCCTGCTGCTGATCTTCGGGATTGACGCGGCAGGCGGGGTTCACGCCGTTACCCAGGCGGTGCCCCCAGAATTTCTGACGCTGACGAATATCAGTGGCCAGCGCCTTCTGGGATTGTTCCTGTCACTGTTCCTCGGGATCATGATTGGGCAGGACATCTGGCAGCGGATTTTGACGGCCCGGAGCCAAAACGTTGCCAAGGCCGGATCAATCTTTGCAGGCCTCTATTCCGTTGGTTGGGGGGCCGCGATGGGCATCTGTGGCATATTGGCGTATATTCTCTTGCCTGACCTTGCATCGCCCCAGTCTGCCTTGCCTGCGCTCGTCATAGAAGTGTTGCCCGCGGGGTTGAGCGGCATCGTCCTTGCCGCCCTGATGTCAGCCCTGATGTCGACTGTCAGCGCCACGGTTCTGGCATCTGCCACGCTGGTGACGAATGACATCCTGAAACCTCTGCTGCACCTGAGCGAAGCGGCCGAGTTCAACATCTCTCGCGCCCTCACGGCGGTGGCGGGTGTTGTGGTCATCCTGCTGTCGATTTACATCGGGGATGTCTTCGTCGCTCTGGATACTGCCTATTCCTATCTCTCGGGCTGTTTGTTCGTGCCGATCATGGCGGCCCTGTTCTGGCCAAGGGCAATTTGGCAGGGCGCAATCGCCTCGATCCTCGTGAGCGCGATCGCCGTGACGGCGAGCCTGGCGATGTATGGCCCGACCAGCGTCGCACCGATCATGCTCGGCATAGGCTCAAGCGCAGTTGTGATGATCCTGGTGAGCTTGCTTCTGGCGCATTCGCCTGCTGCACGGAACTGACTGTAAATCGGGCGGGTTTCACTCTGAGACCCGCCCGCACCGGCACGCGCCGGTTTTGCCGCTTCAGGAAATGGCTGTTCTGGCTGAGCGACCATTGACCAGATACTGGATGTGTGATGGCGTCTCCTCCCACCGTTCTGACGTGCTGTTCCCAATGCAACCCACAAGCTGTAGGCCGCGCCCTGATCGGCCGCTTTTGCGCGCTCGACCCCGGTCGAAGCGCCGGTGTTGGTCAATGACGCCAGTCGTGGTGGGAATGAACGCGCGGCCATACTTGGCGGTGGTTTCAGTGATCGGCGGGCCATGTTTAGGAATTACAGATATATTACATAACTATCATTATCGGATTCATCCTTTCACCCGCGCTGGCTGTGCCGACATGCCGCTCACCAAGACCAACTGCTGGGCGAACGCGGGGCCTGCTGTGACCAGTTCCACCAGGACGGATCGCCGCTCAGGCCAATACAGCTGCCTTCCTCTGGGCTGCGGATGAATCCTCTTCCGTCAAGGCCACGGAAAGCCTCGAGCAGGTCCACGAGCTCGTTCAGGAAATCCCGGACAGGGAAGGGCTGAAAGAGGCCATCGACCTCAACACCCGCAGCATGACAGCGGAACTGCCGATTGCGCTGGCCAATATCTGGAAAATGGAATCCGCCCAGCTGATGGGCATGGGCGAAGCGGGCGTCACTTCAGGCGACGGTGACACTGTGGCCCAACAATTGAGATGGCCTTTCTTTAGGAAGTCTCTAAGCTGCCTTTGCTGCCAGACCAAGGCAGTGAACAAAAAAGGATATGGACAATGGCCAAAGGCATGACCAAACGACGACGTGATGAGAAAAAACCCAAGAAAGAAGTTGTGAAAGTGATCGCGGCTGCGCCCAGTATGAAAAACGCCGTGGCAGTAAATACCCCCAAAACCAAGCCCAGGTAAAACCACAGATCGGCGGCCTCTCCGGGTCGGTCTGATATGGTTCAACGTCGACCGGAGATGCTGCCGATCTATTTCAGCGAGATTTTTTAAAAGGCCAACAGTGCGCAACTTCGACTCCCCAAGTCAAAAATATGCCCTGACGATTTTTCTGAGTATTTGCGGTTCAGAGTTCTGATCTTCGGTGCACGGTGTTTAAAAGACGCACATTCAGGACATCTCACACAGAGGCAGGCACGATTTTCGACACTTCAGGTCGATTCCTTGGTCTGGGCGTCGGCAAAGAAGCCCGGCGTTACGGTTGCTTGATACGCGGAGAATCAACGATTGGCCTGCAAGAATTTCTTGCTGGTCGTTGCCGGACGCGCGTGCTTGCCTCCGATTCGAGTCGAAGGTGCTGAGCGTCAGGATTCGGCCCTCGGCATTCACGGACAGTTGAAGCACACGAATGGCGTATTCGGGGCGGGGGCGGCCATTCACGCCTGCGTCATGGCCGGATCATGGCCTGCGGTTGGGTGCAGTGAGATCAAGGCTGGCAGCCGGTTTTCGGTCAGGGCTTTCGCCCCCCGGGCGTGCGATGGGTGTGTCAGGGGCATTCAGGACACGGGCCGCAGCACCGGAAAGGTCGTCATATTGATCGTGCCGCATGGCCCAGAAGAAAGCGCACAGTCCGGTCAAGCCAAGACCGATCGACACCGGGATGAGGAAGAAATAGTTCATGTGCCGCCCCTATCGGATGGTCGCAAAGCGATCCAGGCGTGCCAGGTGCCGTGACCCAGCAGCGGAAAGATCACGATCAAGCCCAAAAGCCCGGTGGCGGCCGACAGTGCAAAGCCCAGCGTGACGATCAGCCCCCAAGGCAGCACGGCCCGCAGGTTCTGCGCGGTGATGGCGAAGGATGTGCCAAGGGATGTCAGGGCATCCACCCGCCGCTCCAGCAGCATCGGTATGGAAAACAGGCTGATCGCCATGGCAAAAGCCGCGAACAGGCCGCCGACCGCTGATCCGGTCAGGATCAGAGCCCAGCCGCGTGGCGTAGTCAGCAGTTGCGCCAGAATCTGGTCAAAGCCCGGGAACGGCAGCATCCCGAAGAACAGCGCGTAAAGCAGGTCCGCCGCGCGCAGCCACAGCACAACCAGAAGGCACGACAGCAGTCCCGCGAACACCAGTTGCCCGCCCGATGCGGGACGCACCAGCAGCATTTGCGCCAGGGTAGCCGGGGCGTCGCTGTGCCGACGGCGGCTTTTCTCGTAAAGCCCGATTGCCAGCAGCGGGCCTATGACCAGAAACCCCGACAGGGCCGGAAAGATCAGCCAGGGCAGGCCCGCGCGCATCAGACCAAGGATGACACAGGCCGACAGGATGAACACGGCAAGGCCGTAGGTCAAACTTTGCGCCGGGCGGTCGCGCAGATCGGCCCAGCCTGCGGCCAGCCATTGCAGAGCCGCGCCCGCTGGCAGGTGGCGGGCAAAGCGGTCTGGCGCGGCCAGCCGCGGTTCGATGGCGGGAAGTGGTTCAAGCATCGGCGTGGCCTTTCAACATCCCGGTTTCGCGGCGGCCTGGCCCGGTCGTTCGGCGACACAGCCCGGTTGCGACCGGAAGGCCAGATCGACGAGTTGCCAGTTGGCGCCGATCACCAGCGCCAGACCTGCGACAATTGCAACGGCGATCCAGACGCGCGGTGGCACGGTCATGGCGCATCTCCGGCTCCATCAACGGACAAGCCCTCGACATACAGGGCCATCATGCGGATTTCAGCATCGGACAACCGGCCCTGCCAGGCGGGCATGACACCTTGCCGCCCGTTGAGAAGAATCTGCCGGATCGTCGTGGGGGCGCCACCGTAGAGCCAGTCTGCATCGGTCAAGTCGGGTGCGCCGGTGCCTTCAAGGCCACGCGCATCCGCCCCATGACACCCCGCGCAGTTGGTCTGGAACAGCACCGCCCCTTCGGCAGGATCGTCGGGGATCACGCCGTTTGCGAGTGTCAGGACGTAGTCGGTCACCACCGCGATTTCGGCCCGGGTCAGCAGACCATCGCGGCCAAAGGGGGGCATCTGGGCAAAACGGGTGTCCGGGTGCGGACTGTTGATGCCATAACGCAGCGTCGTTTCGATTTCCTCCGCAGTGCCACCCCACAGCCAGATATCATCGGAAAGACGCGGAAAGCCTGGGCCACCTGTGCCGTCGGCACCGTGGCAGACCTGGCAATTCTGGCCGAACAGCGGGGCCGCCGTGGCCTTGGCACGCGCCATCAGATCAGGGTTTTCGCGGATCGTGTCGAAATCCTGCGTGGCAAGCGCCGCCATCCAGCTGGCCCGCGCGGTGGCTGCGGCGGCAAGGTCGGCGGCCACCGCGTCTTGCTGATCGCCGCCCAGCAGACCCTTGGTATAGGTATTTCCCAGTGGCCAGGTCGGAAAAAGCAGCCAGGCGATCACCGCATAGATATGCGTCACCGCCAGAAACCACAGCACGATCCGTGGCACCGGAGAGTTCAATTCCTTGATGCCATTCCAGTCGTGCCCGGTGGTCAGATACCCCGAGATGGGGTCGCGCTCCGTCACGGACATGGCCGATCCTCCGCCGTCAGGATGGATGCCGCGGCACGCTCGGCCGCAGACTTGCGGGACGGTCGGTAGGTGTGGATCACGATCAGGATGAAAAAACCCATCAGGTAGAACAGCCCGAAGGTTTTCGCGAGGAAGAGTGCAAGATCATGGCTCATGGAGCGGCCCCCGACGCATAGGGGGCCTGTGTCAGTTGTCCCAGCACCTGCAGATAGGCCACCAATGCGTCCATCTCGGTCAACCGATCCGCGCCCGAGAATGGCCTGAGGGTCGTCGCCTCGCCATAGCGGGCAATCAACCCCTCGGCCCCGTCACTGTCAGGACGGGTCTGCGCCAGCGCATCGCGGGGTGCGTTGGCGATCATTTCGGCCGTGTAGGGCACACCCAGACGGCTTTGGGCGGCCAGATGCGCCCCAAGGTCGGACACAGGCAGCGGCGCATCGGCCAGCCAGGGATAGGCGGGCATGATCGAGCTCGGCACCACGTCGCGTGGATTGATCAGATGCGCCACATGCCAATCGTCGGAATACTTGCCGCCCAGCCGCGCGATGTCCGGTCCGGTGCGCTTTGACCCCCAAAGCATCGGATGGTCATACTGGCTTTCCGCAGCCAAGGAATAGGGACCATACCGCTCCACCTCGTCGCGCAGGGTGCGGATCATCTGGCTGTGGCAGGCATAGCAGCCTTCGCGGATATAGATATTGCGTCCTGCCAGTTCCAGCGGCGTATAGACGCGCATGTCGGGCACGGTTTCCACCGTCTCGTCGATGGTGAACAGCGGAAGGATTTCCACCACGCCGCCCACGCTGGCCGCAAGGATGATGGCGACCACAAACCCGACCGAGTGCTTTTCAAGGTTGTAATGTGCTTTGAACAGGGACATCCGCCTACTCCGCCGCTTGGGGGGCAAGGGGCAGATCGCTGGCCGATCCGCGTGCGCCGCGCACCGTCAGCCAGATGTTCACCGCCCCCACACAGATGCCCGCCAGAAACAGCGCGCCGCCGATCACCCGGGCGATGTAGAAGGGGCGCATCGCCTCCATGCTGTCGATAAAGGAATAGTTCAGCGTGCCGGCGGCATTGTAGGTGCGCCACATCAGCCCCTGCGTGATGCCCGCGTTCCAAAGCGCGAAGACGTAGGTCAAAAGCCCCGCCAGTGCCAACCAGAAGTGCCACTCCACCAACTTCGGCGAGTGCATCGCCGCGCGACCCCAGATCTGCGGGATGACCGAATAGAACGCGCCGAATGTCACCATCGCCAACCATCCCAGCGCGCCGGAATGGACGTGGCCCACCGTCCAGTCGGTGTAATGCGACAGCGCGTTGACCGGGCGGATCGCCAGGAACGACCCCTCGAATGTGGACAGGCCATAGAACACCGCGGCCACAAACATGAAGCGCAGCGTCGCGTCGTCGCGCACCCGGTGCCAGGCGCCGTTCAACGTGGCCAGCGCATTGCCCGCCGATGCCCAGCTCGGCACCAGCAGCATCACGGAAAACGTCATGCCAAGGTTCTGCACCCAGGTCGGCAGGGCGGTGTAATGCAAGTGGTGAGAACCGACCCACAGGTAGAAGAACGTGATGCCCCAGAAGCTGATGATCGACAGCCGGTAGGAAAAGATCGGCCGCTGCGCCCTGACCGGCAGGTAGTAATACAGCATCCCCAGAAAGCCCGATGTCATGAAGAACGCCACCGCGTTGTGGCCATACCACCATTGCACCATCGCATCCTGCACACCCGAAAAGGCCGAATAGCTTTTCGACCCGGTCCAACTGATCGGCAGGGCGGCGGCATTGACGACATGTAACATCGCCACCACAACGATGAAGGCGAGGTAATACCAGTTGGCGACATAGATATGCGGCTCGGCCCGGCGCTTCAGCGTGCGCAGATACAGGACGAGATAGACCAGCCAGACGATCACCAGCCAGATATCGGCATACCATTCGGGCTCGGCATATTCCTTGGACTGGGTGACGCCGATGAAATAGCCCGACACCGCCCAGACCAGGAACAGGTTGTAGCCGATCAGCACGACCCATGGGCTGAGTTGATCCGCAAGTCGCGCCCGACAGGTGCGCTGCATGACGTGGAAAGACGTGGCGATCAGCGCGTTGCCGCCAAAGGCGAAGATAACACCCGTCGTATGCACGGGGCGCAGACGGCCATAGCTGGACCACGCCTGCGAAAAGGTTGCCTCGGGCCAGACCATCAGGGCCGCCACCCACAGCCCGATGGCCATGGCAAACACCCCCCAGACCATCGCCAGCACGATGCCTGCCTTGATCGGGTCGTCGTAATACCGCTGCAGTCGCGCCGGATCGGGAGAGGGTTCCTCCAGCACACCGCCCACGGCGAAGACGAGGGTGATGCCAAGCGCCAGCGCCATGAAGCCGTGCACGGCAATCGGATCCTGCCTGCCGAGCGCCGCCATGGTCAAGCCCAGAAGAGCCAGACAAATCGCCAGGAACAGGGCGAGATGCCTTTCCGTTCTGGTCAGTCGCGCGATCATGCGCTTACCGCCCTTTCCATCGGTGGCAGGGCTACCTCTGCCAGGGTCGAGCGATCCAGGTCTGCCAGAAACGCTGCCTCGGCCGAGCGCAACCGTGACTTCAGGCGGCAGCAGCCGGTGACGGTGCATGTTCCCCCGGATACCTGAAAACAGTCCACCAGCGGCTGCCCTGCCTCCAGCAAGCGCACGATGTTGCCAAGCCTGATCTCATGGGCAGGCTTCGCAAGGATTGCCCCTCCGCCGCTGCCGCGCCGGGTGGCGACGATGCCTGCCTGCGCCAGCGTGGACATGATCTTGGTCAGGTGATGGCGGGATAAGGCAAACTCATCGGCCAGATCGGCGGTCGAAAACGCGCGGTCAGGTTCAGACGCCATCCGCATCAGCGCGCGCAGTCCGAAATCGGTGAAGGAGGTCAGGCGCATCGAGGCTCCGCTTTAATCGGTATTTACAATGCATATTAACGGGGTTTACGTTTGGCGCAAGCCGTGACTCACGGAACGCCCTACATGACCGCCTCCGATATCCTTCGCAGTGCCCGCCCAGACGTCACCGTCGATCTGATGCGGCGCACGGGGCTGGATGACGCCATGCTTGTCCGGCCAAAGAATGAGGTGCTGTTTTTCGCGGTTCGAGCCTGCAGCCTGATCAACCCTGTCGCCGCCACGCTTTCCAGGGAGTAACGCCGATGATCGCCAACCACCTGCACACCCCTGTCTGCACGCTTCTGGGCTGTGATCTGCCTATCCTGCTCGCTGGCATGGGGGGCGTGGCACGATCAGAACTGGTCGCTGCGGTGGCGCAGGCGGGCGGCTACGGCATCTTGGGGATGGTGCGCGAAACTCCGCAGTTGATCGCGCAGGAAATCGCCGCGGTGCGATCTCGCACCGACCGGCCCTTTGCGGTGAACCTGATCCCGGCGGCCACCGACCCTGCCCTTCTGGATGCCGAACTGGGCATCTGCCTTGATCTTGGGGTGCCTGCGATGTGCTTTTTCTGGGATGTGGTGCCTGCAGCCGTGGCGCGGGCCAAGGCGGGCGGCTGTCTGGTGCTGCATCAGGTCGGCTCGCTGGACGCGGCCCTTGCCGCCGAGGCGGCGGGCGCGGATGTGCTGATCGTGCAGGGGGTCGAAGCGGGCGGCCACGTTCATGGCACGGTCTCGGCGCTTGTGCTGGTGGAACAGGTGGTCCGCGCGGTAAAGCTTCCGGTCATCGCCTCGGGCGGGTTTGCAACCGGGGCAAGCCTGGTCGCCGCGCTGGCACTTGGGGCGCAAGGCATCCATTGCGGCACGGCCTTTCTGGCCACGGTCGAATCCTTTGCCCATGACGACCACAAGGCCCGCGTTCTGGCAGCGTTGGCCGAAGATACCGTGCATACCGATATCTATGCGTTGAACTGGCCGCCCAATACGCCGGTCCGGGTGATCCGCAATTCGGTGATCGAGGGCCTTGGCCCCAATCTTATGGGACAACGGCCTGACCTGTTGCCACGCGAGGTCATCGCCACCGAGGACGGCCGCCCTCTGCTGCGCTACAGCACCGATTCCCCTCTTCGCACCACGACGGGCAACCTTGAAGCGATGGCGATCTACGCCGGGCAAAGCGTCTCTCTGATTGACACGCTGCCGACGGCGGCCGGACGCGTGACGGCGATCATGGAAGAGGCGCACAGGGCCCTCGCCCGTCTGGACACCATGACTAGGGGAGGTGCCGCATGACCGGCGATGACCATAACGCGCGGGGCTATGCCTCTCCCCCTTGCCTTGCACATGAGATCGACCCTGCATATTTCGACCCGCTTGCCACCGACGCGGCTCAGACGCGCGACGTGGTGCGCTGGCGCAAGGCCGAGAGGGTGCGCTTGCTGGCCGAACGCGCCGCCCTGCCGGTTGCAGTCCGACAGGACGCCGCCGCACGGATCATGCCCCATCTGGAAACCGTGATCCGCGCGCGGTTCGGGCGGATCGAGGGTCTGACGATCTCGGCCTGGTGGCCGATCAAGGCCGAACTGAACCTGCGGCATTGGCTGGTCGATCTTGTCGGGCGGGGTGCGACGGTGGCATTGCCGGTTGTTCTGACTGCGGGCACCCCATTGGTGTTCCGGCGCTGGACGCCGGATTGTCCTATCGTGCAGGGCATCTGGAAGATCCCCGTCCCTGCCGAAGGGCCCGAGGTGGTGCCGGACGTGACCCTGGCACCCGTGGTGGGATGGGATACGGCGGGCTTCCGGCTGGGCTATGGCGGCGGCTACTTCGACCGGACGCTGGCCGCGCTGACACCGCGCCCCTTCGCGATCGGTATCGGGTTGCAGGCAGCGCAGGTGCAGACGATCTTTCCCCTGCCCCATGATATTGCGATGGATGTGATCGTGACCGAGGCGGGGCCGCACGCCCCATAAACCCCTGGGCTGCGCGGTCCAAACGCCAGAAGACCATGGCGCTCATTCCGAACCCACTATCGCAATGATTGCGCGGACGACAGGTTTGGAAATGGGGCGAACCATACTGAAATGTCTGGAACGCTCCTGACACGGCTCAATCGGCGCGCCCGTCAAGTCTGAACGCGCGTCGCATGTGTCAGGAAACCTGGCCGCTCGGCGCCTTCGCGCCGACTCCAAAGAGAGACTTGGGCCACCCAGATTGCAATTTGGTGTTTGAAAGGCCATATGAGGGGCATGACGATGTTCAGCTTCCATATGAGGGTCCTGCGGTCGGCAGGAATTCTACTGAACCGCCGGTAGCCCCGGGCGGCCCAAGCCGTTGTGCTTGGCTACGCTTCGGGGATTTTTCCGAACAAGCATCTCTCAAAGGATCGCTGCAAAGGCGGGATATCTGTCGGCTGGCCAATGCGCCTTCGACGTGCCGACATCCAGTGATTTGAGACACCTCGATTCAGTGGTTTCAAAATTGGGGACACAACATGTCTGCTCACATGAAATATCATGCGCCTGATCGCGCAGTCACACGCGCATCCAACTCCCGGTGGACGAACGTCATTCTGCGAGGGTGGCAAAACGCCATCCAGAACTGGCAACGGCGGAAAATGATCGCGGCTCTGGAAGCCTTGGATGACCGGATTCTCTTGGACATCGGCATTGATCGCAGCGAGATCAACCGCGTTGTTGATGGGTTCAGCGACGCAGAACTGCGTATGGCTCCGATTGCGCCTGATCCGAACTCCCATGACGTGTCATACGCCAACCTCAGGCGGGCTGCGTAAAGCGCTCGTTTGAGAACAGCATCGCGCGCCTCCTGATAGGTGCGGCGCGCGCAATGCGGCAAGGCCCGTTCAGCTGATCTTTGGGAGATGACAAATGATGCTTTGCAGAGCCGACTTCGTAGCGATCTCAGACTTCTTCAGCCCAGCTAAGGCCGACCCGGCGCAGTGCGAGGCAGGCGTTGGTCGAAGCCGAGGTGCGCGATCCGCTTGGCAGAAGCCATGCCCGTTACGCCGCAGAGCGGGCAGTCGACCGCGTCACTTTCCGACCGGTCCAATGCAGGTAGAGAAGATATCACAGAACCGCGCGCATCAGCCCAAGCGAGGGCTCCATAGGGTGCATTTCGGTGCACATCGTCAGTCTGTGTGCCATTGACTCCTCGGGCCATGATCTGCAGTTTCAACGAATGATAACCATATCTATCCTGTTTCGGATTTTTCTTCAGAACCGCCCCCTGCCCGGGGCGGTCTGAACAGGCATAGGCTGCGTTACCGCTCCGGGTCCTCCACCTCATCCCAAAACCCTAGTGAAGTGACGGCGGAAGTGCCGTCTGAGGAGGAAGTATGAACATTTCCGGACAGCATGAACCTATCGTCGAGTCTTCCGAAGTCCGAAAGGATGGATATGCAGCTTTGTGCCAACTTGCAGTGAGTTGCACTCTGGCCAAAAGCGACCGCCGTGCCTTGGCGGAACACATTCTACGGGCGGACAAGATTGGTACGGGAGCCTTCGCGATGCTGACGCGATTGCTCAGCCAGAAGCTGCTCTACGCAACCGTTCTTGATGATGACAAGGTCTGCCCCACTATCGCAGTCGGCGGATCAGGCATCACTTATGCGATCGACGAACTCGAGCCCCAGGACGGACAGCTTTTCCACTATGACGAGTACGCACTGGGCCAGAACGGGATTCATGTCGGATCGCTGCTGGGCGCGACACTGATCGGCATGAAGGCGGGTGCCCGTGGCCCCTTTCTTCAAGCGAACGGAACATTCCGGAGCGTGCACTTGCTCAGTGTCAGGCACTGTTTGCCCGTAGCCTGACATCTCGCACAGCAATTCCGGGGTCTGCGTCGCCGAGCCCGGAGACTGCCCGCGAGTACAATTCACAAACGGATACATGCCTCGCTTGCAAGATGCTGTTTTGCAATTTCAGCCACTTTCGCAACAGTTGAAAAGGAAAAGATATGACGACGATTCCCAACAGCCCCTCTGCGCGGCTTCCGAAGATCCATCTGGACAAGTCGCTGGTTGGTCGCTTCGAGGCGCTTGCTTCCGCAATGATGCGGCGCTCTCCGGAAGTCGGCGAGCGCCTGATGGATGAAATCGCGCGCGCGAAACTGGTTGCTCCAGGAAAATTGCGCGACGATATCGTGACGATCGGAAGTGAGGTTACCTACCGTGATCTGGGAACGGGCCGGCTGCAGACCGTCTCTGTGGTCTATCCGGAAGATGCTGACATCGACCAACATCGCATCTCTGTCCTGACGCCGGTCGGTGTTGCCCTGCTTGGTCTAAGCCCAGGCGCTGCAATCTCCTGGATCACGCGAGACGACGAGACACGTCAACTTGAAGTCGTGACGGTCAAGCCTCCGACGACGCAATAGCCTCGAACCGCGTGGTTCCGCCGCACCGCTGTCATGCCGTCGCTGAGTTCCCTCAACGCGTCGCGTGACAAGTGTTGCGGGGACACGATTTATTTCCCGGGCTGAAATTTTATTTCCTTTGCTGAAATTGTCCGCTAAATGAGCAAAAAGCAGGCGTCCAGCAGACAGTTCCAAGAGGTGGCCCGATGAACAGTATCGACGAGAAACTCCAACCCATCCTTGCCGAAGTCGTCCGTCGCAATGCGGGCGAGCCCGAGTTTCATCAGGCCGTTCACGAGGTGCTGGAAAGCCTTGGTCGCGTGGTGGCAAAACATCCGCACTACCTCGACCACGCCCTTATCGAACGCATCTGCGAACCCGAACGCCAGATCATCTTCCGTATCCCATGGGTGGATGACAAGGGCCAGGTTCAGATCAACCGGGGCTTTCGGGTGCAGTTCAACTCGGCCCTTGGCCCCTACAAGGGCGGGATGCGGTTCCACCCGTCGGTAAATGTCGGGATCATCAAGTTCCTCGGCTTCGAGCAGACCTTCAAGAACGCGCTGACCGGCATGCCGATCGGCGGCGGCAAGGGTGGGTCGGATTTCGACCCCAAGGGCCGGTCGGACGCCGAGATCATGCGCTTCTGCCAGTCGCTGATGACAGAGCTGCATCGCCATCTGGGCGAACAAACCGACGTGCCTGCGGGCGATATCGGCGTCGGCGGGCGGGAAATCGGCTATATGTTCGGCCAGTACAAGCGCTTGAACAACCGGTTCGAGGCCGGCGTGTTCACCGGCAAGGCGCTGGCCTACGGCGGGTCACGTGCGCGCACGGAGGCGACGGGCTACGGCAACACCTATTTCGTGCAGGCGATGCTGGAAACCAAAGGCACCTCGTTCGACGGCAAGAAGGTCGTGGTGTCGGGCTCGGGCAACGTGGCCATCTATACCATCGAAAAGGTGCAATCCTATGGCGGCAAGATCATCGCCTGTTCGGACAGCTCAGGCTATGTCGTCGACGAGAACGAGATTGATCTGGACCTGTTGAAAGACATCAAGAATGTGCGGCGCGAACGGATTTCCGAATACGCCCGGCGCAGGGGCCAGGGCGCGCATTTCATCGCCGCTGACAAGGGGTCGATCTGGGATGTGCCTTGCGATGTGGCGATGCCGTCAGCCACCCAGAATGAACTGTCGGGCAAGGATGCCGCCACGCTGATCAGGAATGGTGTCATCGCGGTGGGCGAAGGTGCGAACATGCCCTCGACGCCCGAAGCCATCAAGGCGTTCCAGGATGCAGGCGTGATGTTCGCGCCCGGCAAGGCTGCCAACGCGGGCGGGGTGGCCACATCGGCGCTGGAGATGCAGCAGAACGCCAGCCGCGACAGCTGGACCTTCGATCAGACCGAGGCGCGGCTGGCCACCATCATGCGCGGCATTCACGATAGCTGCTACCAGACAGCCGAGGAATACGGCGCGCCGGGCAACTATGTGCTGGGTGCAAATGTGGCAGGTTTCGTGCGGGTTGCCGAAGCAATGCGCATGCTGGGTGTGATCTGATCCTGCACAGGTCTCCTATCTCGGACCATTCCGATCGGGATAGCTGGTGGTCTTTCGCCTGAACGGCACCATCGAGATCAACCCACCGATCGTGGCAAGGAGCGCGATGCCCGAAGCGGTGGTGCGGATCTGGTTCCAGACCTGCCAGGGCCTTGAATACTCGGCCCAGATGTGGCGTGCCGCCTCGATGTCCTCCGGCACGGTGACACCGGCAAGCACCTCGTTCATCGGCACATTGACGATCATGGTCAGCACCATCCCGCAGCACAGGTAGATGACGCCGCCAAGCGAAAAGCCGAGCGCCCCGCTCCGGAAGCCATCCCGCAGCAAGAGCCCGCTGGTCAGCAGCAGAGCAAAGGGCGTTCCAAAAAAGGCCGGCGCGAATACCACATTGCGCACCGAGGCGTTCATTGCCTGCATCGCTGCGATGGCAACGCGCGGGTCGGCAGCATCCAGCCCCCACATGGTCGAGCAGACCCAAGCGTAAAAGAAGCCGAAGATCGCTCCGCTCAGGAGCATGGATAGAAAGACCATTCCCGTGGTTGTGTTACGCACCTTGCGCCTCCAATCCGTACACATCTATACGCATTGTCAAATCCGTATAGATGTGTACGGATCTTGTAAAGCCTCGACCGATGATGGACGATCTGACGATGGACGACACGACCCGACAAAGGCGCGAAGCCACGATCCATGCCGCCGCCTATGCATTGCTGGCGCAGCACGGCTATGGCGGCACGTCGATGCTGCGCATTGCGCGGGCCGCGCAGGCCTCGAACGAGACGCTCTATCGCTGGTATGGTGACAAGGACGGGCTGTTCACGGCCATGGCACGCGAGAACGCCGCCGATACGCGGCGCCTGCTAGAAAATGCGCTGGAGTGCCATGACGACCCATGGGAAGCGCTTGCCGCCGTGGCGCCGACCTTCTTGCGGATGATCCTTGGTGACCGGGCGATACTGTTGAACCGTGCGGCTGCCGCAGACCCAACTGGTGCCCTCGGGGCGGCGATCTCGGCGGGCGGGCGTGAGGAGATCCGGCCGCTGATCTGCCGCCTGATGGAACGGCTTTGCACAGGATCGCACCACGACCCGAATCAAGTCACTGGCTGGTTCCTCGGAGTGCTTCTGGGCGATTTGCAGGTTCGGCGCATTATTCACGACCAACCCGCCCTGTCCGAGCAGGAAATCGTCCTACGCTGTAACGGCACCTTGGCGACGCTCAGGCGGCTGACGACCGAAGCATGCGCCAGTAGCGGTCCGTGAGCCGGGGATGTCTGCGGTGGCCCTGCTCCGAGACCGGTGCGCCGCGCGCATCACCGGCGAAGAGGTTGCCCACTCACTGGATTGGCACCGGATGCGCAGGACAGCGAAACCCTTCGCGGAGAAGGGCCATCGCAGGTGGTCATCGTTCCCTGCGGCATGTGATGTTCCAAGCGGCCCTAGTCGCGGCACGTCACAACCCGAGCCTGAAATCCTCCGCAGATCTCCTCCGCAAGGCCGAAAAACCGGATAAGGCATCATCACCGCTGACGCGAGAAGGCTGGTCACCATCGCCTACGCCCTGTGCAAGAGCCGTCAGAAATGGACCGCCACGACGTCCTGACAGATACAATTGCTAATGTGACATTCGTATTATCCCGCATAGCTGACTATCATGGCTAAGATTTCGCTGCGCACAGGTCGAACGGCTGCTTCAGTCGAGCCACTACTCAGCATGTGGAGAGTCGACTGCCCGGTATGGGTCGACTTTTCAATGCTTGATCGTCAGCGTATTGGCGCCACACAGAAACTGCGGGTCGAGATTGGGTTGTGCCAGCAGCGGCCATCCGCTTCGATAATCGGATCGTCGATCCTGACTTCGTTCAGGCGCCAGATACCATCCCGGATATAAGTCACGCTGCGGTCGCCATCCGGCCAGACATAGACGTTAAGCGCGATCTGCTCGCGCAGCTTCTGCATCTCTGCCGAGGCCTGATAAAAGATGAGGCCGCGGCAGAGCTTGGTCGAGGTCACTTCACCGCTCGCGGCCCTGACTTGACAGGTGAACTGGTCAGCGGGCAACTCGCCCGTGCTCCACTCCACCAGCAACTGCGCATTGGCCGCACAAGCCTGCGCGATATTGTCCATGCAGCCCATGTCGAAAGCGCGCGAAGCCTCGGCCAGCACCCGCGGGGGCAACGGATATTCACCCTCCTCTTGGTGCGCGAAAGCCAGCGGTTGTGTCGGTATCTCGCCCCGCCGGACAGTATCAATCAGCATTGCGCCATAAATCAGGCAGGCCTCGCCATCGGTGGTGGCAACGCGATGATGGAAGCAGCCGCGCTGATAGGCGGCCAGCGCAAGCGCCGGATCTGCGGGCTGCGCTATCCCGTCGGAAAGCAGATTTCCGGTCAGCTTGCACCCATAGGGTGCCACAGACGCGTCGGCGCCATTGCAGGTGAACTCGGCCCACCGCAGGGCCTCGGGCAGGCGCGCCTGTTGTTCCAGTGCCAGTTTTGCAGCGTCATAACAGGCCCAGGTGTCCTGGTCGTCTCCGCTGGAAATCATCGCCTCACAGGCCATGGCGCGGACCTGCAGCGCGCCTTCCCCATCACCACCTTCCGCCAGAGCATCCGCAAGCAGACTGCAAGTATTGTCCGCCTCCGCCATTTTGCGCTCGTCCCGGCACCCCATGCGCAGGGCTGCAAGATAGGCCTCGGGGTTGTCGCGGGCGGGGATCGTGACACCCTGAGCCTCATACCCGACCTTGCCGTAAATCCGCGCAAGCGGTTCACAGCCCTTGGTATTGGCAAGCGAGCAGGCCTCTTTCAGCATGGCCACTACCGTGTTCAGGCCATCCGGTGCCTCCAGCGCGGCATAGAGATAGAGAGCCTGACTGCATTCCTGCGACGATCCTTCCTCCTGGGACAGGCAGGACTGTGCGAGAGCGTCATATCTTACACGCAAGGCGGGGCGGGCCTCAGGCAGTGTCGCGTCGATGGCCGCGCCAAGGCTTGCGCAGATGCTGTCCTTGCTCTCCTGCGCGTTACAGAGCGCAATCGCGCGTGTGGTGGCGGCCTGACGCTCGGCCGCTGGCCAGAAATCCGGCAGATTTGACGGGGTGGCACAGGCCTCCGGATCGCCCGCGGCGCAGCCGCTGGTCAGGAAGGCGCTGGCCCGGGTCACCCGCGCCAGATCGCGTGCGGCGGGATCGCCATAGGTCAAGAAATCACGGTAGAGATAATAGGCGGATTTACAGCTGCGCTGATTTGGGTCGCGCGGCCCCTGGGTGCAGATCCCCGCCTCGATGCCCGCAAGTGCAAAACGTTCATCCATGGTCGGGCCCGTGCCCCGCGCCGCTGTCACCACGCCGAATCCCTCTTCCAAGGACTCACATATCCAGTCGATCCCTTGCTGGCAGGCGGTCAGATTGGCCGCGAAATTCGACGCAGCCTCGACCAGGGACGGGCTACGATCCGCCGCCGTGTTCCGCGCCAGCAGGATACAGCCGATGCGGTCCTGCGCATCGCAAAGCAGTTTCGCCAGTTCCGTCGTCACGCTGTCGTCTGCCGCCGTCTCACCCGCAAGCGCATGATCCCGCACAAGCTCTGTCGTATTTTCCTGCCGGTTGATTGCCAGTTGGCATCCTTCCAAGTCTTTGGCCATGCAGCCCAACAGAGCATAGCGTGTGACCACAGCCGGCCCACGGTCCGGGCCGTCCGGCGCCTCATAGATCAGGCTGGAAAATGCGGTGCAGGCCGTACCGAGGCCCAGATCGCAGGCCCGTTTCATCCCTGTCGGGTCACCGGCCTGACGGGCCTCGGCCAGCAAGGCGGCAGCCTCCTGAAACCCGTCGCGCCCCGCTTCGACAAATCCGGCGTCTTCGAAGATCAGAGCCTGGCTGAAATCAGCGCCTGAGGCGCAGGAACTGCCTTTGGGCAACTGATCGGAAAGGCGGAGTATCCGCTCGCTGGCCCCGGTGCTGAGAAGGCCCAGCACCAGCGCATAGCCCCCCGAATACAGCCGATACCCCGAAGCCGAGCGGCCAAAGGCAGGCAGGGATACCGCGAGATTGTTCAGCTCCCGAAGCGTATCGGCATGGCCTGCGACAAGGTGGCAGGTGTTCGGTGGGGCAAGATAGATCTGGCCGAAACCATCAGCGGTCATGGCCGTCGACGGCGGACAGAAATGGGTAACGTCGGCAGTCTGCAGATACCCCACCGCCCGCTCCAGATCCTTGCCGGTCGCATAGTCCAAAGCGAACCATGCCGCGCCATCCGGGCCGAAGGTCACGTCGCGCAATGTGACCACTTCCCCCGCCGAAAGGACGCGCGCCTCGGCCCCGTCTGGCGCACTGTAGATGGGTTGGGCCGTGCAGATATGGCGGGTTTCCAGCGGCTGATGCGGCGGAAGCTCCTGCGCCAGAGCGGGAACGCCGAACCCAAACGAGAGCAGGGCAAGGGCAGACAACGTGATCCTGATCATCAAAATTCGCCAATGGTTACGTCTCAGCCCCCCGATCAGAGGCCGCCTGCGGATGTCGGGCAGCATGGACCGGAAGCCGACGGGTTCCAAGCATGGAGGTCTGGCTTCTGGCATGATCCTGCCGAATGGGACGAGGGATACGTCCCACCGGAATCCGGGGGTGACTGTTCCAGCAGGACATCTGTACTACAGGGGGCGACGAAATCCTGAATGGGGGAAAGTCCTATGAAGAAACTTCTTCTCGTTATCATTGGTCTGGCACTGCTGGGCCTTGGCGGCTACCGGCAATTTGCCGGGGTGGGCGTCAGCGCCGCAGACCAAGCGCGTTGCGAACAACAGGTCCGTGCGCAAAGCGGCACCGACGCCGAAGCGCTGGCGCTTTTACTGCCGAAATGCAGCGATGTCGGTATGGTGGCGATGATGGATGCGCAGGCATCGGGCGATGATGCCCAGGCAGCGGCGCGCCGGATCTCGGAGGCCAGTCAGGGCGACCTGACAGCACATCTCTTCGACTGGGCAATGATCGGCGCGGGTCTGGTCGCATTGGCTGCTGCTGCGGTCATGAACCGCCGCCGCGCATGATCGGCTGCCGGGATGAAGGTCTCGCGCCGGATAGGGCTGCTGATCCTGATGGTCGTTATCGGGATAGCGCCACTCGTTTCGGTGGCCCTCGCCGGGCTGATTGCCGAATCGAACGGCTGCGCGTTGCATGAGGGCTTTGCACAGCCTTGCATCGTGTTCGGGGCCGATATCGGTGGAGTGCTTTACACGATGGCCGTCATGGGCTGGCTGATGCTGATTTCACTTTTCTTCCTTGGGGGCGGATTGCTGGGGCTGGCATGGGAAGGCATACTGCTGGTCCTCCGGAGAATGTCGCGGCGCTAGAGAAATCCGGAGCTGCGCCTTCATTGCTGCTGCAGCACTACCCGAACAGCAGCTTTCAAGCTTGCTTGGTTACAGTGTAGCGCGAGGTAGATCGGTGGTTATGGGCTTGAACTGCCTTGGCCGAGCCAGGCTAAGCGACCCATACTTGCCATCCGGGACGCCACTTGCGGCTTCCCCAGACCGGCCACTCATGTTTGCCGTAGCGATCCAGACCGGGCACAATCGCCGATGCGGACGAAGCGGACATTTACCTCTAGTTCCCCGGCCGTAAACACGCATTGGCGACGAGGCGGTCCGACCCGTAACCCTACTGCCGGATACGCCAGCCCGTCCGGAAGATCCACCAGACCGCCGCGAGGCAGGCGGCGGTGAACAGCAGGATCGCCAGCAGGCTGACCATCACCGGCACGTCTGCGGTGTCGAAGAACGACCAGCGGAAGACCGACATCAGGTACACCACCGGGTTGAACAGCGCGAGGCTGCGCCAGATCCCCGGCAGCATATTCACGCTGTAGAAGCTGCCGCCCAAGAAGATCAACGGGGTCAGGACCAGCAGCGGGATCAGTTGCAGCTGTTGGAAATCCTTCGCCCAGATGCCGATGATGAAGCCGAACAGCGAGAAGCTGAAGCTGGTCAGCACCAGCAGCGCGAACATCGCAACCGGATGCGCGATCGGCAGGTCGACGAACAGGAACGCCGTGGCGAGGATCACCAGACCGATCAGGACGGATTTCACCGCCGCCGCGCCAACATAGCCGATGACGATCTCTGCCGTGCCGATGGGCGCGGACAAGAGCTCGTAGATCGTGCCGATGAACTTGGGGAAATGGATCGCGAAGGACGCATTCGCCACTGACTGGGTGATCACCGTCAGCATGATGAGCCCGGGCACGATGAAAGCGCCATAGGTCACGCCATCCACCGTCTCGATCCGGCTGCCGATGGCGGCGCCGAACACCACGAAATACAGCGAGGTCGAGATGACCGGAGAGACCAGCGATTCGATGATGGTGCGGTAGAAGCGCGCCATTTCGCGGTTGAAGATCACCCGGATTGCCTGGACGTTCATGCCTGCCCCCTGACCAAGCCGACGAAGATGTCTTCGAGGCTGCTTTGCCGTGTCGCGAGGTCAGTGATCTGCAGGCCCGCCGCGCGCATCTCGCCCAGCAGGGTGACAATCCCGGTACGCTCGCCCTTTGTGTCGTAGGTGTAGGTCACGCTGCGGCCGCCCGGTCCCAACTCCAGCGCGTATCCGCGCAGCGCTTCGGGCACGACCGTCAGCGGCCCGGCCAGATCGACCTGCAGCTGCTTCTGGCCCATCCGGGTCATCAGCCCGACCTTGTCCTCGACCAGCAGGATCTCGCCCTTGTTGATCACGCCCACCCGGTCTGCGATCGCCTCGGCCTCTTCGATGTAATGGGTGGTCAGGATGATCGTCACGCCCTGCGCCTTCAGGTCGGCAACGACCGACCACATGTCCTTACGCAGTTCGACATCCACGCCGGCAGAGGGTTCATCGAGGAACAGCACCCGGGGCTGGTGCGCCAGCGCCTTGGCGATCAGTACGCGCCGCTTCATGCCGCCCGACAGCGGCTGGATCGGGCTGTCCTTCTTGTCCCATAGCGATAGTTGCCGCAGCACCTTCTCGACCTGCGCCGGGTCCGCCGCCTTGCCGAACAGCCCGCGCGAGAAGGAGACCGCGTTGATTACCTTCTCGAACGGCTCCAGCGTGATCTCCTGCGGGACGAGACCGATCAACTCGCGTGCGGCCCGGAAATCGCGCACGACATCATGCCCGCCGACGGTCACGCTGCCCGAAGTGGGGCGCACGATGCCACAGATGGTCGAGATGAGTGTGGTCTTGCCCGCGCCGTTGGGGCCGAGCAGTGCGATGATCTCGCCCTCCTCGATCTCCAGATTGACCGACTTGAGCGCCGAGAAGCCTGACTTGTAGGTCTTGGTCAGATCCCGGACAGATACGATAGTTGGCATGACTTCCCCTGACCTCCGATGGATTCTTGTATCGCCCCGAAGCGCCTGAGGCCAGCGATCATGGTCCGCATAAGGCTTGCGGTCCATTGCCGTCGGCCACCTGCCTAGGATACTGCATCGCCGCATTCTCCACAGTCGCGCTTTGGCGGGTGCTGCAGCAAACTCGGAGAAATGTCGTAGCAATGCGGGACATTGCGGTCGTTGGCCTGACCGCCCCCTGTATGTCAGACCGGATATAGGGAAGCTTAGCGACTCTCGCAATTTTTTTTGCACAGGCCGGATACAAGCGTGTGTCCCGCCATGAAGTTGGGCCACCAGTCAGGCTGGCGCTCTCACTAGGGCACCTGCAGCACCAGTTCTTCCACTGCATCGGAGAGCTGCTGGTTCGCGGCGCGGTTGCGTATGAGAACAATATCGAGATTTTCCGGGGCCTTTAACCCAATTGCGCCCGACGGAAGAATGAGCTCCGGAGGAGCCGACATCCGGCTTACGGCGGCAATGGCAAGTCCCGCCTCGACGATTGTCAGTAAGCCGGCCAGACTGAAGCTTTCATATGTCGCGCGGAAGGGCAAATTGCTTTGCGCGAGGGCGGCGAGCGTCACGCGGCGCGCTTCGGATCCCGGCTCAAACAGCGCCACCGGGAGTGGCTGTTTCTCAAGCGCGGCCCCATCGCGTGCCGCAATCCATACCATCGGCTCGCGGCGGATCAACCGGCCGCCAACGCCTTTCGAGCGGGTCACAACCGCGAGATCGACCTCACCCGCTGCGACCAGAGGCACGAGCGCAGTAGATTGCGCGCAGAACACCCTGATTTCTGCCTGCGGATAGAGCAACCCGAAGCGCCGAAAAACGGGCGGCAAGAATTGCGAGATGTAGTCATCCGGCGCACCAACGGTAATCGTGCCCCTGACCCCGGGCCTGCCAAAGCTTTCAGCGGCCTCATCATGCAGGCGCAGGATACGGCGAGCATAGGCCTCAAGTCTCTCTCCAGCACGGGTCAGCGCCAGATTGCGCGTATCGCGCAGAAAAAGTGTCGCGCCGACCTCTTGCTCCAGCCGCGCGATATGGGTCGAGACTGTTGCAGGCGAGCGATGCACATGCTGCGCCGCCCGGTTGAAGCTCATGGCATCAACGCAGGCGACGAAGGTGCGAAGCAGGACATGGTCAAGCTGCATCTATTTAAGAATCCCAAACAATACCTTTCGATTATATTGATTTACAATTGTTTCGCCAGCGCTATTCCTGATCTGGAACCTATCGTGAGAGGGCAGGAATGACACCGCAAAACCAGGGGATTGCAGGAGTCATTATGGCTCAGACGGTGCTGGGCACATTGGGGCTTTGCGTGTTGCAGGCAGCCGCGTCCCCCCTCTCGATCGCCTTCTATCGCTGCCTGATCGCGGCGGTTGCGCTGGGGACATATGCGGCTTTGCGCGGCGATCTTGCGGGCCTGTTGCGCCTTCCGAGACGGGTTCTTTTGCTCGCGATTCTCAGCGGGTTTCTGATGGTCGGGAACTGGGTTCTATTCTTCGAGGCGATCCGCCGGTCTGGGATATCGGTTGCAACCATTGTCTTTCATGTGCAGCCCTTTCTGATGGTGCTCGTCAGCGCGCTTTTGTTTCGTGAAAGGCTGCGCTCCATCACATTTCTCTGGTTTGGCCTCGCGCTCATGGGCCTCGCCTTTGCGACGGGGATCTTCGACCTGTCGGGGGTAGCCGACGGAGAATCACGGATTGACTGGATTGGCATAGGTGCCGCGGTCGCAGCGGCGTTGCTTTACGCGCTGGTCACGATCATCGCAAAACGGCTGCCGCGCTCCGGGGGATTGCAGCTGACCTTAATCCAGTGCCTCTGCGGCGCCATGGTGCTGACCCCCTGGCTATCTTTAACCCCGGGAGAGGTGACGGGCGAACAATGGAAATGGTTTGCGATTATTGGTCTCGTCCATACCGGTGGGGTCTATATTCTGCTTTACAACGCTTTGCAGAAGCTGCCGATTGCGGTCGCTGCTGTTCTGCTGTTCCTTTATCCGGTCAGCGCCATCATTGTTGATGCCGCCTGGTTCAGACAACCGATTTCGCTGATGCAGATTGCCGGGTTCCTGTGTGTTCTACTGGCAAGCCTCGGAATTACTCTGAAATGGGGGTTAAGAAAAATCTGCTGAAGCCGCGCGGCCAAATGTGCGCTGTGCGCGGCTCGGCACCCTGGGTTTCCATGAGCGATGATTAAGCGTCCGCTTTGGCCTCCGAGCAACATGTTGCGGATCAGCTACCCTGAGGTTCGACTAGCGCAGTCGAACCGCCGCCCAAGGCAGTCAAGGTCGGCCCTGAGCAGCCGGTCGACCAGTCAGCATGCTGCGTGGCCGCATTCCCGGAAGCTGCCGTTCGGCCGGCACCGCGGCAAAGCCTGTAGCGATACGGCCCATAGCTGATGGAGCATGTGACGGACGAGATCTATCAGGCGCATTAAGTTCGCGGCTGGCCGGATGGCTGAGATCCGGCCAGCACCGCCTGCTACAATGGCGAATTTCGGTCACCATACGTTGTGATTTTGACCTCGCCCGTCAGCGGTGCCGGAGGGCATCCACCACGACACGGAAGGCTGGCAGACTTTGCCTGCGGCTGGGAAAATAGATGTAATATCCCGAAAACGGCTGCGACCAGTCATCCAGCACGACCTGTAGGGTGCCAGCGCGGATCTGGTCGGTGACCATGTCTTCAGGGACATAGGCGATGCCATATCCAAGCAGCGCGGCCTCCACCATTTCGTAGGATCCGTTGAAGGTCAGTTGGCCATCCACGCGCACGCGCAGCTCCTGGCTGTCCTTCTCGAACTCCCAGGCGTAAAGGCCGCCTGCGGCGACCTGTCTGATGTTGATGCAGGTATGGTTGACCAGGTCTTTCGGGTGTTCCGGTATGCCCCGTTTCGCGAGGTAATCCGGTGCGGCCACGGCCACCAGCCGCCAGTCGGGGCCGATCCGGACCGCTACCATGTCCTGCTCGACGCTTTCGCCGAGACGAATGCCGGCATCAAAGCCGCCGTCCACGATGTTGCGGAAGGCACTGTCGACGCTGAACTCGACATGCAGATCCGGATAATCCTGCAGAACCCGGCCGAGTTTTGGCCAAACGAGCGTGCGCAGCGCATGATCCGAGAGTGTGATCCGGATCCTGCCTGCAGGTTTGTCCCGATATTCCATGATGGCGGCCATCTCGGCTTCGATCTCGGCAATACGCGGGCTGAGCGACTGCCGCAGGCGCTCACCTGCCTCCGTTGGCGCAACATTCCGGGTTGTGCGGTTCAGGAGCAGGACACCCATCCGGGTCTCCAGCCGCTTGATCGTATGGCTGAGGGTGGATTGTGAGATCCCGATCCGGGCGGCCGCGCGCGTGAAGCTGCGCTCTTCGGCCACGACGAGGAACCAGAGCAGATCGTTGAACTGTTCGCGGGCTATTGAACGTCTCCTGAGGCGGGCGAAAGGCAGGGTTTCGCGCAAATTTATGGCTCAGGTCGATTAATGCAAGCGGATTTACACGGGTAATCTGCGGGGAGCTGCCCTGCTACATGTCGTCGGCAACAGACAGAGCCAGAGCGGCGAGGCAGATACCAGGTATGACAGTCAGCACTTTCACCCATGAGGACACGGGCCGGGCAACGCGGCTTGCCGTCCTCTCCATGGCGCTTTGCGTGGCGGTGCTGATTGCATCCGAGTTTCTGCCGGTCAGCCTGCTGACCCCGATTGCCGCCGATATGGGGGTGACAGAGGGCCATGCCGGGCAGGCAATTTCGATCTCGGGGCTGTTTGCGGTCATCACCAGCCTGACCATTGCGCGGGCCACCCGCGGCCTGGACCGTCGACGGTTGCAGCTTGGTCTGACGACGCTTCTGGTGGTGTCGGGGGTGATCGTGACCTTCGCGCCGAACTATCCGGTGCTGATGTTCGGTCGGGCTCTGCTTGGTGTTGCGATTGGTGGCTTCTGGTCGATGTCGACCGCCATCGTTATGCGGCTCTTGCCTGCCGGTCAGGTGCCGCAGGGCCTTGCGGCGCTGAATGCGGGCAACGCGATTGCGGCTACCGTGGCGGCACCGATGGGCAGCTGGCTGGGCGATCTGATCGGCTGGCGGGGCGCCTTCTTCCTGATTGTGCCGCTGGCACTTCTGGCTCTGCTTTGCCAATGGCTTGTCATGCCCTCGCTGCCCGCTGAGGAGAACAACCGGACAGGCGGTCCGTTCGGGCTGCTGGCGCGGGCGGAGGTGTCCACCGGCATGGCAGCGATCTTCTTTCTGTTCATGGGGCAGTTCGCGCTGTTCACTTATCTCAGGCCCTTCCTCGAAGGTGTGGCGGGCTTCAGCGTGCCGGAGCTGTCGCTGGTTCTGCTCCTGATCGGTATTGCCGGGGTGGCCGGGACCTGGGCAATCAGCCGGCTCCTGAAGGTCATGCTTTTCCCGCTGCTTATCGGCATTCCGCTGGCCATGGCCGGGATCGCGGCGCTGCTGCTGTTCTTCGCACAAAACCAGATCGTGGTCGCACTCCTGCTGCTGTCGTGGGGGCTGTTCGCGACCGCTGCTCCCGTGGGCTGGGGCACCTGGCTGGCACGCACATTGCACAGGCAGGCTGAACTGGGGGGTGGCCTGCAGGTCGCGGTCATTCAATTGGCCATAATGTCAGGCGCTGCCATCGGTGGGCTGATCTTCGATGCCTTTGGCTGGGCCGCCGATTTCATCCTCGCCGCAGCCCTGCTGCTGGCCGCCTCGGTTGCCGCACTTCTGGCGGCGCGCATCGGACGGAGGACATGATGAACCGACGCCATCTGCTTGCCGGTGCCGCCCTTCTCTGGCCCGCCCTCGTCCATGCCCAAAGGAGCGCCCCGATGCGCCTGCGCTGCCGCTTTGCCGATCAGGATTTCAGCTGTCTGATGGAGGATAACGCCACGAGCCGCGACCTGATCTCGCTTCTGCCGTTGGACCTGGTGATCGAGGATTTCTCGGGCAATGAGAAACTGGCCCACCTGCCGCGCCGCCTTGATGAGACCGGGCGGCAGCCGATCACGGCAGAGGCCCCGGGCGATCTGTGCTATTTCCGGGGCTGGGGCAATCTGGCGTTTTTCCATGCTGACTACACCTATCGCGACGATCTGATCCTGTTGGGCCGGATCGAAGGCGGGGTGGCACCGCTTCTCGTCAGGGGCAAGCATCCGCTGCACCTGAGCCTCGTTTCCTGAAAGGAGACCATCATGGACATCTTTCGCGCAGGCCACATGCCGTCTCGCAAGGGGCCAGCGGACTGGTTCACCGGGCAGGTCCGGATTGATGCCCTGTTCAACCCCGCCGCCCCTGATCGGGTCCAGGGGGCCAGCGTCACCTTTGAACCCGGCGCCCGCACCGCCTGGCACACGCATCCGCTGGGCCAGACGCTGATCGTGACGGCGGGCATCGGTCGGGTGCAGCACGAAGGTGGTGCGATTGACGAGATCCGCCCCGGGGATGTGGTCTGGTTCGCCCCGGGCGAGCGTCACTGGCACGGCGCCGGGCCGGACACTGCCATGACCCATATCGCGATCCAGGAGGTGCTGGACGGCAAGGTGGTCGACTGGCTCGAACATGTGACTGACGCCGAATACGGCGGCTGATCTCCGAGAACCCTGACCTTTCCGACGAATGAGGCCGCCCGAAGTCACGGGCGGTCAACACCCCCGCATTGCCCATAATAACCCCCATAATAGCCCACGGAGATGATGATGACAGAAGACCAGAATATGAATGCAGCCGATCAGTCCGCCGCCGGTATCGACCGCCGCCGCCTGCTGCAACTGGGCGGCATCAGCCTTGCGGCGCTTGGTGCAACCGGGCTTGCCGCCCCTGCGCACGCCGAAGACACGGGTTGGGACAAGACCTTCCCGAAGAGCGATGCGGTTGAACACCGGAAAGTTTCATTCACCAACCGCTATGGCATCGCCCTTTCAGGTGATCTTTACCTTCCGAAAGATGCCGCTGGCCCCCTGCCCGCGCTCGCGGTGGCCGGCCCCTTCGGCGCGGTGAAAGAGCAATCTGCCGGGCTCTATGCCCAGACCATGGCGGAGCGCGGTTATGTGAGCCTCGCCTTCGATCCCTCTTTCGTTGGCGAAAGTGGCGGCCCCGGGTATCCGGTCGCCTCACCCGACATCAACACCGAAGATTTCAGCGCCGCCGTTGATCATCTCGGCCAGCAGACTTTGGTCGACCGCAACCGGATCGGCGTGATCGGTATCTGTGGCTTTGCCGGTATGGCGCTGAATGCTGCCGCTTCGGACACAAGGATCCGGGCGGTGGCGACCACCAGCATGTATGACATGTCGCGCGTCATGGCGCGGGGCTATAATGACAGCACCACCCCGGAGCAGCGCGCAGCGGCTCTGGAACAGATGAGCCAGCAACGCTGGGCGGATGCCGAGAATGGCAACCCGGCGCTCGCCGGTGGCCTGCCTGACACGCTGGACGGCGTCGACAACCCGGTCGTGCAGATGTATTTCGAATATTACAAGACGGATCGCGGCTTCCATCTGCGCTCGGTCAACTCGACGACCGGTTGGACGGTGACCAGCGCCATGTCCTTCATGAATATGCCGCTTCTGACCTATATCGCTGAGATCACGCCGCGTCCGGTATTGCTGATTGCTGGTGAGAACGCCCATTCGCGTTACTTCAGCGAGGATGCTTTCGCCGCCGCTGCTGAACCAAAGGAGCTGATGATCATCGACGGGGCCGATCACGTCGATCTTTATGACCAGACCGACATCATTCCCTTCGACAGGCTGCAAGCCTTCTTCGGGCAGCATCTGGCCTGATCCCGCCCCGCCCCGTCTGGGGTGAAGGCGGAACATCCCGAAATCCGGGCGTCGCGGCAAACAGGGGTCGCAGCGCCGCATTCAATCCTGAAAGGAGACCAGACATGGTCGTGAAAGCCTATGGTGCCGCGGCAGGCGATAAGCCGGTGGCCCCCCTCAACATCACCCGCCGCGCGCACGGCGCGCATGATGTGCAGATCGAGATCCTCTATTGCGGCATCTGCCATTCCGACCTGCATCAGGCGCGGGGCGAATGGGCGGGCACGCTTTACCCCTGCGTTCCCGGTCATGAGATCGTGGGCCGCGTGGCGGCTGTCGGCGGTCATGTCACCAGCCACAAGCCCGGCGATCTGGTCGGTGTCGGCTGCGTCGTCGACAGCTGCCAGCATTGCGCCGAATGCGATGACGGGTTCGAAAATTACTGCAACGGCATGATCGGCACCTATAATGCGCCCACGCCCGACGCGCCCGGCCATACCCTTGGCGGCTATTCGCAAGAGGTGGTGGTGCATGAACGCTATGTGCTGAAGATCACCCACCCCGAGGACCAACTGGCCGCCGTCGCTCCGCTGCTGTGCGCCGGGATCACCACCTACTCGCCGCTGCGCCACTGGAATGTGGGGCCGGGCAAGAAAGTCGGCGTAGTGGGCATCGGTGGCCTCGGCCATATGGGCATCAAGCTGGCTCATGCGATGGGTGCGCATGTGGTGGCCTTCACCACATCGGAAGGCAAGCGCGCGGATGCCAAGGCGCTTGGCGCGGATGAGGTGGTCGTCTCGCGCAATGCGAAAGAGATGGCAGCCCAGGCCGCCAGCCTCGATTTCATCCTGAACACGGTCGCCGCGCCGCATGATCTGGATGCGTTCCTCGCGCTGCTGAAACGCGACGGCACCATGGTGCTGGTCGGCGCGCCGGCAAGCCCGCACCCTTCGCCCAATGTGTTCAACTTCATCATGCGCCGCCGCAGCCTCGCGGGTTCGATGATCGGCGGCATTCCGGAAACCCAGGAGATGCTAGATTTCTGCGCCAAGCATGGGATCACATCGGAGATCGAAATGATCCGTGCCGATGAGATCGAACCAGCCTATGAGCGGATGCTGAAGGGCGACGTGAAATACCGCTTCGTCATGGATATAGCCACGATGTAATCATTTCTTGCCCGGCGTTCTGCTGGGCGAGAAATTATTTGTTGAGGCATGCGATAGGAGCACAAGGTCTCGCGCCCCGGTGTGTTGTTGGGTAATATCCACTTATCAAGAGGTGGGCGGCAGAGTGTGATCGCGACAGCGGCCCATACCGGTCATTCGGCTGAGATTGTTACCGCAGTGTTGCATAAACCAAAGCAGCCGCTCGAAGCATGAAGCAGCATTCAGCGTTCAGGCGCGGACAGGGCCCGCAGTTAGGTGACTTCCCGCCATATCCAAAAAGGATTGGCTCAAGTCACGTGGTCTATCCACTTCGGACATCGCTCAACACGCTGGCCGGCACAACGACATCCGACCCAGTCAAGCGACGCATGTGACATGGCTGATCGTTTGCGGCCAGAAACATTTCTTCGGCGAGATCGGTCCAGTTCAGTGCCATCGGCGTTGCTCTGCTCTCCAACTGTGAACCGCCCGTAGAAGGAGCTTTTGGGGAACCAAAAAATTGACCACCGGGTGCTAGTCGCAGTTAGGTAAAGTTCACTGGCAGATCAGCGCAACCAACTGGAAAGACTGGATCGCGCAGTGCTAACTTTGATCGAGGGGCAGCTCGGTTGTCGCCTTGATCTGGCGCAGGACAAAACTGGTCGATGCCGTCCGAACAATGCCAAGTGACAAGAGGTGCCGCATTAAAAATGTTTCCAACCCCTCGGCGTCTGCGGCGACGACCTTAACCATGTAGTCGAAGCTCCCAGTGACGCGTGCACATTCCATGACTTGGGGATTGCCCTGAACGAAAGCATCAAAGCGGCTCACTGTCGGCTCGGTGTGGTCAGTCAGTGAAACCTGGACGTAGGCCAAGACAGTCAGACCCAGTTTGTGCCGGTCCAGCAGTGCAACATGACTGGCGATGACCCCCAGATCTTCAAGCCGCTTTATCCTGCGCCAGGCGGGTGAGGACGTAAGGCCAGACGTCTCGGCCAGATCTTGCGTCGAGGCACGACCATTGCGCTGTAGGGCACGTAGCAGACGACAGTCAGCGTCTGATAGATCAACTTTGGGCATAAAATTCCAAGAAACTGGGAAAATGTGGAATCTGATTTCCACATGATGCGGGACGATGGTCATTCCGACAAGAATTTTCTGCAAGAACCGGCAATGCTCGTGAATGCAATGGAGGGACAGATGCTCAAGACCTCGACTTACAATGCCATGCCCCCAGATGAGACGGGTCATGTGCCCTATTCGCGTGAAGAGGATGGCGTATGGCGCGATCTGATGGCGCGACAGATGCCTGCTGTTCAGGCACGCATGGCAGCGCCCTACCTTGAAGGGTTAAAGCGGCTCTCCATGCCCGCTGACCGGGTGGCGCAATGCAACGAGATTTCGGCCAGCCTGACAAAGGCCACCGGTTGGAGGGTAGAGCCGGTCCCGGCCCTGATAGGATTCGGCCGCTTCTTCGGGCTGTTGGCCGAAAAGTGCTTTCCGGCTGCTTCCTTCATCCGGCGGCGCGAACATTTCGATTACATAGAAGAGCCTGATATTTTTCACGAGATTTTTGGCCACACGCCGCTGCTGACCGACCCTCGTTTTGCCGCTTTCAGTCAAGCGATCGGCGAGGCGGGGCTGAGGGCAGAGAAGGTAGACTACGCCTGGCTGATACGGCTTTACTGGTTCACCATCGAATTCGGGCTGACCCGCGAAGCGGGCGTCCTGAAGGGGCTCGGGTCTGGTCTTGCTTCGTCCATTGCAGAACTGAATTGGGCAACCAGTGGTCAGCCGGAACTCAGGCCCTTTGACGTGCTGGACATCCTTCGCACACCTTACCGCATAGACATCCTGCAGCCTGTCTATTTCGTCATCGACGATCTGGACTTGCTGTTCACCGCTGCGCGCCGCGATCTGCTGGCCGATGTGGCGCAAGCCCGTAGCCTAGGTCTACATGCCCCGAAATATCCCGCAAAGGTGGCTTGAATGAGTGTCTGCGATCTGACCAACCGCGATTGCGGGCCCTGCAAGGGCGAAGGAACCACGCTTGGCGATCCCGCCGAGCTGATGGTGTCGCTTCATGCCGACTGGCGGCTGGATGGCACTCGGCTTTTGCGTCGCTATGCCTTCAAGGGCTTTGCCAAGGCCGTTCAGATGGCAAATCTTGCCGCTTGGTTGGGTGAGCGCTTGGGGCATCATCCTGATGTCAGCTTTGGTTGGGGCTGGTGCGAAGTGGCCTTCACCAGCCACGAACTCGGCGGCTTGACCGAAAATGATTTCATTGCTGCCGCCAGGTTGGATTCGATCACCGACTGAATACGACATGTTCTGACGCAAATTTACTGGACATGGATGTCCAGTTGGCGCGAAACTGTCTGAAATGAGGCGGAGGATTCCAATGAAAGCGCAGTATCGGGCGGTGGTGATCGGCGGCGGTGTGGTGGGGGCCTCGGTGCTTTATCACCTTGCGAAATTCGGCTGGTCCGATGTGGCGCTGATCGAACGGGCGGAACTGACCGCCGGCTCGACATGGCACGCCGCAGCGGGTTTTCACGCGCTGAATGCCGATCCGAATATCGCGGCACTGCAAGATTACACCATTCGGCTTTACCCCGAGATCGAGGCCGAAAGCGGCCAGTCATGCGGGTTGCATATGACCGGCGGCGTTACCTTTGCCAGTAATCCTGACCGGTGGGAGTGGTTACAGTCGGCTTGGGCGGTGTTTCAGGCCATTGGCATCGAAACCTCGCGCCTTGTGACGCCGGACGAGATTGCGGCGATGAACCCCTTGCTGGACATGACCGGCATCAAGGGCGGCTTGCATGACGTAGCCGAGGGCTATCTTGACCCGAACGGCACGACCCACGCCTATGCCAAGGCGGCGCAGAAACGCGGCGCGGATGTGATTTTGCGCAACCGTGTGCTGGCGATCACCCCGCGCGCCACGGGTGGCTTTGACATCGATACCGAACAAGGCCGCATCTTTGCCGAGCATGTGGTGAACGCAGGCGGGCTGTGGGCGAAACAGGTGGGGCATATGGTCGGTCTTGATCTGCCGGTGACACCGATGGAGCATCACTATCTGGTCACCGAGACCATCCCTGAAGTGGCGGCCCTTTCGCACGAGTTGCCCGTGACGGTTGATCTGGACGGCTTTTCTTACGCGCGGCAAGAGGCCAAGGGCTATCTGCTGGGCGTCTATGAGCAAAACCCGCGCCACTAGCAGATGGACGGCGCGCCGTGGGATTACGGGATGGAGCTGATCCCCGAAGATGTGGACCGTATCGCGCCGGAACTTGAGGTCGCCTTCGCGCGCTACCCGGCGCTGGCCAAGACCGGCATCAAGCGGTGGATCAACGGCGCTTTCACCTTTACCCCCGATGGTAACCCGCTGGTCGGGCCGGTGGGTCCGCGCGGCTATTGGGTGGCTTGTGGCGTGATGGCAGGGTTCAGCCAAGGCGGCGGCGTGGGCAAGGCGTTGGCAGAATGGATGATCCATGGCGCGACCGAGCAGGACGTCTACGGCATGGACGTTGCCCGCTATGGCGCCTTCCATTCCAACCGCGAATATCTGAAGGCGACGACAGGCCAGTTCTATTCCCGCCGCTTTGTGATGACCTTTCCGAATGAACAACTTCCCGCCGCGCGTCCGCTGAAAACCACGCCCGCCCATACCGAGATGACCGATGCAGGTTGTCGGTGGGGCGTGTCCTGGGGTCTGGAGGTGCCGCTTTACTTCGCGCCCTCGAAGGATTTCGCCGAACCCGGCACCCTGAAACGATCCACCGCCTTTCCGGTGATCGCCGCCGAGGCGCTGGCCGTGCGCGATGCCGCCGGTTTGCTCGATATTTCAGGCTTTGCGCGGTATGAGGTATCGGGTCCGCAGGCAGAGGCTTGGCTGGACACGCTTTTGGCCTGCAAACTGCCCGCCGCGGGCCGTGCGCGGATTGCGCCGATGCTGGCCGAGGATGGTCGGTTGAAGGGCGATCTGACCGTGTTCAACTGGGGCGACGGGCGGTATTGGCTGATGGGGTCGTATTACCTTCGCAGCTTCCATCTGCGCTGGTTTGCCGATCATGCCCTGGCGGGGGCTGTGGTGCGCGATCTGTCGGATGACTGGCTGGGTTTCTCGGTTCAAGGCCCTAATGCACGTGCGGTGATCGAAACACTGACCGGCCCACTGTCGCTACCTATGATGGGCTGCGCCGAGGTGGATGTGGGCCTGACCCGCACCCGCATTGCCCGGCTGTCACTGTCGGGCGAGCTGGCCTATGAAATTAACGTCCCCGCCGCCTATCACGCCACCCTGCGCCGTCAGTTGCTGCAGGCAGGCGCCGGGTTTGGCCTGCGCGAGATCGGCTTTGCCGGCATGTTGTCGCTGCGGCTGGAGAAATCCATCGGCATCTGGAACGCCGAATACGGGCAGGGCTACACCCCCGCCATGACCGGCCTTGACCGTTGGGTCGCGGGCAAACCCGCCTTCATCGGGCGCGACGCCTTCATTGCCGCGCCGCCGCCCGCGCGCAAGCTGGTGATGCTTCGGGTCGATGCCGATGGGGCTGATGCTTCGGGGTTTGAACCGGTCTGGCAGAATGGTGTGAAGGTGGGCTTTACCACCTCGGGCGGCTATGGCCACCGGGTTGGGGCGAGCCTTGCCTTGGCGCAGGTGCGCGCCGATCTGGCCGAGGTTGGCACTGCGCTCACCGTCCATGTGGTTGGCCGCGAACGGGGGGCCACGGTGATACCGCTGTCGCCCTATGATTCAACCGGTGAAAGGATGCGCGCATGACCGAGGCGCCTCGCCGCCGCCGTGACCGTAGCCCTGCGCCCAGCCGCGCAGGCTATGGCCATCTGCGCCACCCCTTTGCCCCGCAAGGCGCGTTTTCCGACGACGAAATCGCCAACATGCACGACACCGCCCTGAAGGTGCTGGAAAATCTGGGCATCCGAATCCTGCTGCCCGAAGCCCGCGATATCCTGCGGGCAGGCGGTGCCTTAGTGGATGATGACACCCAAATGGTCCGCATTGGGCGCGACATCGTGACGGCGGCCCTTAACACCGCGCCACGTTCGATCCGCCTGCGCGCCGCCGATCCCGCGCATGAACAGATGTTCGAGCCGGGCGCCGCTCTGTTCATGGCGGGGTCAGGCTGCCCCAATGTGACCGACGCTTTGCGCGGCCGTCGTCCGGGCAGCCGGGAAAGCTTTGTCGAAACCTTGCGCCTGCAGCAAAGTTTTGATGTCATCCATATGCACGGACCATCCGCCGAGCCGCAGGATGTGCCGATCCACCAGCGCCACTATGCGCTGATGCAGGATCAATTGACCAACTGCACCAAACCTCTGTTCGTCTATGCCCGTGGACGCGGGCAGGTTGAACAATCGTTCGAAATGATCCGGCTGGCGCATGGGCTGGATGAGGCAGGCTTTAACGACGGTGTCTGGGCCACGACGGTCATCAATTCCAACTCGCCCCGCCAACTGGATATTCCAATGGCGCGTGGGATCATCGATTTTGCTCGCGCCGGACAAATGACTCTGATTACGCCCTTCTGCCTTGCGGGGGCCATGGCACCGGTGACCGTGGCGGGGGCGCTGGTCCTGCAACATGCCGAGGCGCTGGCGGGCATCACCTTGGCACAATTGGCCCGCCCCGGCGCGCCGGTTGCCTATGGCGGGTTTTCGTCGAACGTCGACATGAAGTCTGGCTCTCCGGCCTTCGGGACACCCGAACATATCCGCGCAAACTTGGGCTCTGGCCAGCTGGCGCGTCACATCGGCCTGCCCTGGCGCTCGGCCACCGGCGCGGCCTCGAACACCGCCGACGCCCAAGGCGCCACCGAAACCGTCAACGCACTGTGGGCGGCGATGCTGGCGCAGGCAACCGTCACCGTCCATGCGGCGGGCTGGCTGGAGGGCGGTCTATCCTTTGGCTATGAGAAATTCATTCTGGACGTCGAAGCGTTGCAGACCCTTGCCGAACTGTGCCGCCCCGCCGCAGCAGACACCGCAGCCTTGGCCTATGACGCAATAGCCGAGGTAGCCCCCGGTGGGCATTTCTTTGCCGCACAACACACGATGGAACGCTATCAGACGGCTTTCTACGCGCCACTTGTTGCAGACCTGACGAACCACGGACTTTGGGTGGAAAACGGCGCATTGCGTGCCGATCAGCGGGCTACAGTCCTGTGGCAGAAGGCGTTGGCTGACTACACGCCCCCCGCCGCCTGCATCGGGATCGCTGACCGCCTTGCCCCTTATGTCGCGCGGGCGATAGAAGCAGGCGGCATGCCACCCGAGGATTGACCGCAATGGCCGAAGCGCCCGTAAGCACCACCCGTGACGACTGGATCAACGCCGCCCTGACGATCCTGATCGAAAAGGGCGCCGGCGAGGTGAAAATCCTGGCGCTGGCCGAGCGACTGGGCTGTTCTCGGTCAAACTTCTACTGGTTCTTCAAGGACCGTGACGCGCTTCTTGCCGAACTTCTGGCGCGTTGGCAGTCCAAGAACACCGCCGCGATCGTCGATCGGGCCACGCGCCCTGCAACAAGGATTTCGCAAGGCGTTCTAAACATCTTCGACTGTTGGGCAGACGCGAAGCTATTCGATGCAAGGCTGGATTTTGCCATGCGTGAATGGGCGCGCCGGTCGGATGCTGTCGCTGAAGAGGTCGCAAATGCCGACACCCTTCGTCTGCAGGCAATCGCCGCACTCTTCGCCCGCTTTGGAGCCAACCCGACGCAAGCCATCGTCCGCGCCCGGACACTCTATTTCATGCAACTCGGTTACTACGCGGTCGAAATCCAGGAAACTGCTCAGGAACGCATGGCCTTGCTGCCGGATTACATCGAGGCCTTTTGTGGCGAGACGCCGGATCCAGAGGATACGCGCAAGTTCAAGCTGCGCATTTTTGGTGATGGCCCACACGTGTAAGTCCGGCTGGTCATTCCCTTGCCCGTTTGGGAATCCGAACCTATCCGGTTCACCCCGCCGGAATGTGCGGTGTTGGACGCAGGTATCGCGATCTTCAATCTGCCGCCCGAACGGGTTGCCGAAGCCTTCGCCATCAAGACGAGCTATCCGAAGCTCTCGGCCAATGACTGTTTCTGCCTCGTCACTACAGGATGTCTTGATCACACAATCTTGGTGACCGGTTACGGACTGCAGCGCAGCGTGGCGGCGGATGACGGCCGCCGTGTGCATGGGCGCTCTGGGTGATCGATAAACTCAAGCGATTGGCGCGATGCGGCGGCGACATCTTGGCGGCGGCGGTAGAATTCTTGTGTGACGATCCGACGGTGCGGCCTCGTTCAGCGCAACTGGCGCGGTGGCTTGCTCGGTTCCGGTGAGATTGGCGCTGCCGCTCTATGCGGGCTGCGCAAATGGCAGCGTCCTTGTTTTTCTGCGATCACCATGCCGCATTGCCGCATGACGGCTTTCCGCCCACCACGTCGATCACCACTCCCAGTCCGTTTTAGCTTGGCGATCAATTCGGTCTGGCAAACTTCGCTCAGCGTGCCGTGCCTCTTTGAGCGTCAGCCCGAACGCCACATGCGACTTTGCCGCCGAGACGACTGCCCGCGCGATCCACTTCCGCTGGTCCGCATCCTCGAAATCACCAGTCAGCGCATCCGTCCGCCCGCTGGCGAGCTCAGCCACAATCCCTTTGCCATACCGCTGCCGCAGCTCATCGGTGAACTGCTCCACATGGGCATCTCCCCGGAACTCGACCTTGCCATCCGCTTGCATGATACGGCCCATCGACCCGAGGGCGCGCAGCAACCGCGCATTGTCCGGCACCACCTCGTGCGCGCGGGCATGCTCAATCAACTTGGCCGCCGCTTGATAGAAGCCTTCGAGATCACCCACGACCGTCCGGCTTTGATCCGGGGTGCGAAGGTCGGCACGCCGCCGCCCGGACAGGGTTGCCAAGTCACTGCGCACCCAGTGGCGTTCTTCCCAGGCATTGGCGGCACCGGTTTCCAGCCGCTCGGCCACCCGGTCACCGCTGAGACCCAAGCCCACCGCTTTGCCGACAATGTCCGATTTCAGCCGATCCGTGGCCCCTGGCTGCAGATCAAAAGCCTCCCTTCCCTGTATCAGCCGGTCACCTTCAAGACCCGTTGCGTAAAGTTTGGTCTGTGGCAGCATCTGCAACAGCTGCGCCCCACGAGCGTCGCCCAACCCCTTGGCGATGTCGATGGCATAGCCATAAAGCTCGTCCCGCATATCCTTGCGCTCAGCGACAGGCATCTTCCGGATCTTGCCCTCGGCATCTGCCATCCAGCCGCTGAAATGCCGGTCCAGATCGGCCCGCTCCGCTGTCGCCACATCACCCGGAAACGGCTGCAACACCCCACCCCGCCGCAGGGCCTCTTCCGCCCTGGCGATCTTCTCGCCAATCTCCGGCAGACCCGTCAGGGCCGCCACATGTTGCAAGCTGCGCATCGCATCCGCCGTGCGCGCCATTGTGACCAAGGCATCCTCCAGAGCCTTGCCCTCGCGCGGCCGTTCCCCGGGCGCTCGGCCTTCAACGCGGGCCCGTTCGATTTCTGCGCGCGACGGCCCATAAGTCAGCAAGCCGCGCTCGGCCCGCGAGGTGGCATCGAGAAACACGCCCTCCTCGGCCGCGATCGCCACCATGCGCGCCTTCATGACCTCCAGGTTGAAGGCATGCTCCTTGGCCATGTAGAACCAGCTGTCCTTCACCGTGCCCCGGTTGTTGACGACCATGTGGACATGCGGATGCGCCTTGTCGCTGTGCAGGGCCGCGACATAGGCCCAGACATCATCCTGATGCGCGCCCGACTGGAACATCTCGAAGGCCCAGGCCTCGGCGATCAGCTTTGCCTTCTCCGGTCGCACATGCGACGGGAAGCTCATCAGCAGATGGGTGGTGTGGCCGTTCTTGGGCGCGCCACGCCAGTCCTCGACCCAGTCCCCCACAATTTCGTTGCGCTCGTCCTTCGTCAGCCCCTTGGCGTCGGCATCCAGCACGACCCCGTTGCCGAAGATCGAGGCCGACTTCGAAAACAGATAGTCCATCTGCGCCGCCAGCTCTTTGGCGTTGGCCGTCCCGCCCTTGCCGATCTTCTTGAGCACCGCCGCGCTTGAGCCCAGCGAGAACCGCCACAGCTGGCTGGCCCGGCTCGAAAAGCTGAACCCGTGTTTGGGCGCGGCGTTGCCCGCCTTCACCCCGCCCCGCTGAGGCCGCAGGACGTTGATCTCGCCGAGAACAGCCTCTGCCAACCCGACGGGACGCGATCCAAGCTTAACCACGGCGCGCGCCCTCCTGAGGTTCCGCAAACTTGCGGAACAGCGCCACAGCTTGCCGACGGCATCCGGCGCCTTGCTGCGCTGCAGGGTCAGCAATTCCATTGCCAACTCCCGCCAAGACATTGGGCTGCGACTTCAGTCGCGCTTTGCGAGGCTCTGATTTTACCACCAACTTCCGCCACCGATTATTTGTAGACATATCGCATTTCCTGCCACTCTTCCTTACCCCTTCCTACACCTCCCTTTCAAGCACAACCTCTGCGATGTTTATTCCCTTTCAGATTGCACCGTCTTGCGTAAATCCCCCGCCACTGAATGCGTTTCGCTGATCGCGCAATACACAAGGTTAACCAGGGACGGCGCACCCCGAGCCACGTGGCCAGAGGTGGGTTTTCCTTGTGAATATGGACTTAAAGCCTTGTTTGTTTAACGTGCGGAGCCTCGCGTTCAGCGTTCAGTGTCCGGAGAAAGGATGTGTGGGATGCGTTTTATGGCATCAGGGATATGTGTTCAGGATTGTGCTTTGCGAGACACGCCTTACGTGATCAGATAAAAGACATACGCATTCAGCAATCAGACAAAAAATTAAAGAGGCACACCTTGCGCAATAAGATTTGCGTGATCCGGTTTCCGATACCCGCAATGTGCGTTCAGATCAAAGTGATGTGAATTAATATAAACGAACCATGCGATCCGCATTGTGAGAAATCCAAACGGTGAGGTGAGGAAGGTAGTATAAGTTCCGAAACAGGATGCCCTCGGCGAGCGGGATGTCGCGGCCTTCTGCGAAGCGCGACAGCGGCGGGACCAGCAGGCGCTCCTGGGCAACGGCCGACCAGTCGCGCAGCGCATCTTCCAGAAGCTTGTCGGTCTTAGATATCCCGAGCGCCTTGTGGCGGCCTCGCGCCCAAGTGTCGAGCAGGATCTCTGCCGACTGTCGGCCTTTATCCGCGCCGAGGAAGAAGCAACGGTGGAAGCGGACGACGTCCTTGGCATTCGCGGGGCGGCAGAGACGCTGCCGCTGGTTTCATCGACGGTCCAAGAACCTGCGAAATCTGCGCCATGCGCCTCGCGAGCATAGATCACGGTCTCAAACTGCGCGTCGGACAGCAAGCCATCGCACCGAACGGCAGCGCGCCGCGTGGGGCGGAAGGTGGGTTTGGGCGACATAACGGAAGCGCTGACCACCGAACTGCCACTGGAGCAGGGCTAGCAAAGCCCGAACGACCACGGGCGCAGGGCAACCCGGTCACGGGCTCGGTACGGAGTCCAGCGCACGGATGCACTCGACAAAGGCGCGCACGCGGCGGTTCTCGCGGTTGGCGGGGCTGAAATAGGTGTAAAGATAGTTTGGCGGCGGCATGTAGCCGGTCAGCACCTCCTGAATATCCGCCACGGTGGCAAGCTCGCGGCACATGCTCTCGGTCAGATAACCAAGGCCCAGCCCGGCCCCAACCAGCCGCATCGCCGTCGAGAAGGCCGCGACGGTCATCTTGCCCGGCGGTTCGAGTTCGATGATCCGGCTGTTGATGGCAAATTCCCACCGATAGGGCTGTTCCTGCCCCGGAAGATGGCGGCGGATACAGTGATGCGCCATCACATCCTTGGGCACCTCGGGGCGGCCATGCCGCTCCAGATAGGCCCGCGTCGCGACGACCCGCCAGTTGACGGGTTGCGGAATCCGGGCGGCCAGCATGTCGCTCTGAATATACTCGCCCAGCCGGATGCCCATGTCGAAGCCCTCGGCCAGCAGGTCGGGGCGTCCCTCGCGAATTTCGGCATGGACCGCAACGCCGGGATGGCGGGCCGCGAACAGTTCCAACGCCGGATCCAGCACGGTTTCCAGTGCCAGCGCCTGCACACAGATCCGCAAGGTGCCCCCCAGTTCGGCGCGGCGGTCCTGCAGATCCTTCAGCGTTTCCTCCAGACCTTCGGCCAAGGGACCAAGACGTTCCAGCAGCAGCAACCCGGCTGATGTCAGCTCCACCCGCCGCGTTGTCCGGTGAAACAGCTTGGAGGCAAGCCGCTCTTCCAACTGCCGGACCGTGGCCCCGACCGCCACCGAACTGACCCCAAGCCCTTGTGCGGCCTTTCGGAAGTTCTTCGTCCTGGCCACGGCAAGGAACTCTGGCAGGCCTTTGAACAGGTCGCGCTCTGTCATTGATTGATAACCTCAGCTTTCCACTGATGTTAGAAAGTATCGGATTGTTGATCAATGATATTCGCTGTCTCATGGGATCAGAACCGCACAAGGGATCAGGATCATGCTTTCCAACTCGCTCCGCGACCGCGACATTGCAAGTCAACTTCACCCGCAGACCAACCTGTCGCTGCATGAAAAGACCGGGCCGGTTGTGATGGCATCGGGTCAGGGGGTCGAGATCACCGACACCAACGGAAAGACCTATATCGAGGGCATGTCCGGCCTGTGGTGCACCGCCCTCGGGCTCAGCGAATCCCGGCTGGCCGAGGCCGCGACCCGGCAGATGGGGGTGCTGCCCTATTACCAGAACTTCGCCCATCGCGCGACCGAGCCGGGGATTCAGCTGGCCGAAACGCTGCTGGAGATCGCGCCGGTGCCAATGTCCAAGGTGCTGTTCCAATCCTCGGGGTCCGAGGCGAATGACACCGCGATCAAGCTGGTCTGGTATCACTTTGCCGCGCAGGGCCGCCCGGAAAAACGCAAGATCATCGGCCGCAACCGTGGGTATCACGGCACCTCCATCGCCTCGGCCTCCATCACCGGCCTGCCGCATCTGCACCGCGATTTTCACCTGCCGCTGCCGAATTTCCTGCATGTGACCTGCCCGCATTTCTATCGCGAGGGGAAACCGGACGAGACGGAGGAACAATTCTCGACCCGTCTGGCCAATGAACTGGACGCGCTGATCATCGCCGAGGGGCCGGACACGGTTGCCGCCTTCTTTGCCGAACCGGCAATGGGCACGGGTGGTGCGGTCATGCCCCCCAAAGGTTATTTCGAGAAGATCCAGAAGGTGCTGAAAAAGCACGAGGTTCTGCTGATCGCGGATGAGGTCATCACCGGCTTTGGCCGAACCGGCAACTGGTGGGGCTGTCAGACCTTCGGGGTTGAGCCCGACATGATCACCTGCGCCAAGGCGCTGACCGCCGCCTATATGCCGCTGTCGGCGTTGCTGATTTCCGAGCCGGTCTATCAGTCGATGAAAGCGCAGTCTGAAAAGATCGGCGTCTTCGGTCATGGCTATACCTATGGCGCGCATCCGGTTGCCTGCGCCGTCGCAAACGAGGCGCTGCGCATCTACGAAGAGGATGGCATCATCGCAGGTGTCGCCGCCAAGGGCGCACAGCTGGGCGGGTTGCTGACCCCGCTGGCCGATCATCCGCTGGTGGGCGAGGTGCGCGGCACCGGCCTGATGTGGGGGATCGAGATTGTGGCCGACAAGGTGACGCGCGCGCCCTTCGATCCGGCCCGCGCCATCCCCGCCAAGGTGCAGGAGGCCGCCTTCGCGCAGGGTCTGGTCTGCCGCGCGCTCGGCTCGGCCATCGCCATCGCCCCGCCGCTCGTGATCCGCCCCGACCAGATCGACGCCGTCCACAAGCGGTTCTCGACCGCGCTGGACCAGATCGCAGACGAGCTGGGCATCCTGTGATGACCCGCAGCCTTTACCCTTCCACGACCGCAGGAGCCCGTACATGACCCAGGCCGCCCCCCTTTATATTGCCGGTGAATGGCTGCAATCGGGCCGCGACAGTTCCGCCGTGCCCGACCCATCGGGCCTGCCGGATGCCGGGCGCGTCACCCATGCAACCCTCGCCGATCTGGACCGCGCCGCCGAAGCCGCGGCGGATGCCTTCCGTGGCTGGTCGCGCATGTCGGCATATGACCGATCCACCCTTCTGCGCCGCGCCGCCGATCTGCTGCGCGACCGCGCGGATCCGATTGCCCGGCTTATGGTGCGTGAACAGGGCAAGCCGCTGGCAGAAGCGCGGGGCGAAGTGATCGGCGCGGCGGATCATATTGACTGGGCGGCAGAAGAGGGCCGCAGGCTTTATGGCCGGATGATCCCCGCCCGTATGCCGGGTGTGCTGCAAATCGCGCGAAAGGAGGCCATCGGCCCGGTCGCCGGTTTCTCGCCCTGGAACTTCCCGGTCAGCCAGGCCGTCCGCAAGATTGCGGGCGCGCTTGGGGCCGGCTGCACCATCGTTGTGAAATGCCCCGAGGAAACGCCCTATTCCTGTGTGGAGCTGGTGCGCTGCTTTGCCGATGCGGGCCTGCCTGCCGGTGTCGTCAATCTGGTCTTTGGCCAGCCTGCACAGATCTCTGAACATCTGATCCCTCATCCGGGCATCCGCATGATCTCATTCACCGGCTCGGTCCCGGTCGGGCGGCAACTGGGTGCCTTGGCAGCAGCGCGGGTGAAGCGCGCAACGCTGGAACTCGGCGGCCATTCGCCGTTCATTGTGTGCGAAGATGCCGATGTGGAGGCTGCAATCAAGCTGGCGGCGGGGCTGAAGTTTCGCAACGCGGGTCAGGTTTGCGCCGCACCGTCACGTTTCTATGTCCACGAGGCGCTTTATGATGCGTTTGTCGACGGGCTGGTCACCGCCGCCAAGGCCATCAAGATTGGCAACGGCTTCGAGCCGGGCGTGACCATGGGTCCGCTGGCCAACCCGCGCCGCCTGACCGCGATGGAGCGGTTCGTGGCCGATGCCACCCTGCGGGGCGGAAAACTGCGCGCCGGGGGGCGGCGTCATGGCAGCGCGGGCAATTTCTTCGAACCGACGGTGCTCACCGATGTGCCGGATGACGCCGCGCTGATGCTGGAAGAGCCCTTTGGCCCGATCGCCCCGGTCAGCGCGTTTTCATCGCTGGACAGTGCTATCCAACAGGCCAATGCCCTGCCCTTCGGGCTGGCGGCCTTTGCCTTCACCCGCAACTTCGCCACCGCCGAGAAGCTGTCAACAGAGTTGGAGAGCGGCATGATTTCGATCAATCATTTCGGCATCGCGGCCCCGGAAACGCCTTTTGGCGGCATGAAGGAAAGCGGCTATGGCTCCGAAGGCGGCACCGAGGGGATGGAGGCCTTCGTGACCACCAAGTTCACCAGCGTCCTGGGGCTTGGCGCCGCCTCCTGAGGGGGACCGGAATGGGCCAGCAACTGCATTTCGACGCGGATCCTCCGTCGCGCAAACCCACACTTTTGCTGGTGCATGGGCTTCTCAGCAGCCGGAACCACTGGTTGCCGAACCTGCCGGCGCTCCGGCGGGTTTTCCGCACGGTCAGGGTTGATCTGCCGGGGCATGGGCTTTCCCCTGCCCGGCCATCCCCCGATCAACTGCACCCAGATCATCTGGTTCAGGCGCTGGACAGCATCCGGCAGCGGCTGGGCCTGACCAACTGGGCGCTGTGTGGCCAGAGCTTTGGTGCCGGTCTCACCCTGCGCTATGCCCTGCAATGGCCCGAACGGGTGCCGTTTCATATCTTTACCAATGCCACCGTCGCCGTGTCGGACATGACCCCCGCGCAGGTGCTGAGCCATTGGACCACGCGCCTGCCAAGGTTGAAATCGGGCCAGCCCGACGCCTTGCTGCAGGAACCCGTGCATCCCAGCCATGCCCGCTTCTGGCCTGCGGAGCTGCGCGACCGGCTGGCACAAGATGCGGCGGGCATGGATCCGCTGGCCTATGCCGCGCTGATCGAGCATGGCCTTGCCCATCTGCCATTGGGCCGCACTCTCGCCCACCTGCGCCCGCCAGGCTTGCTGGTCAACGGGCAGCACGAACGCCGGTTCCAGCCGCTGCGCACCACACTGCCCGCTATGATACCCTGTCTGCATATTGTGGATCTGCCGGGAGGCCATTCGATCAACATCGACAATGCGGCAGGATTTGATGCCGCCGTTCTGAAGTTCGCGTCTGAACATCTGGGCTTCCCGGACGAAAGCCAGTAGGTTACCGTTACAACGATCTGGTTGTGATCTTTAACGTTCTGATATTCAGGTGTAGGACAGATGGACAAGGCAACACGGCTTGACGGCATCGGCGACAAGAACGGCGACATCCGCCACCTGTTTACCTATAATCTGCAACGGCTTGCCGGTGTGTCCAGCCGCATCGCCATGCTGACAATCCGGCCTGAATTCCAGATCAACACCCTGGATTGGCGGGCGATGGCCGTGCTGGACTTTCTGGGCGTGGCCACCTTGCAGGTGCTGGCCCGGCGCGCGGGCGTGCAGAAAAGCCAGATGAGCCGCACGGTCGCGGCGCTGGAGGCGAATGGCATGATCCAGCGTGAAGACAACCCCCGCGACAAGCGCAGCGTTCACCTGAGGCTGACGCCCAAGGGCAAGGATCTTGTGCAGGCCATTCTGGAAGCCTCGCGCGAACGGAACCGCGCGATGCTGAGCCAGCTTTCCGACGCGGAAAGGTTGCAACTGATGGCGCTGCTGGACAAAGTCACCATCGGATCGCTGAACTATCTGAAACAGTTGAAAGGCCATGAGGAGGGCGACGAACCACCCTCCCCCGAAACCGCCTTTGAAACAGAAGTGTTTTAGGCTGGATAAGCTGCACGGAACATCCGCAGGGCAGACCCACGCTGCCCTGCCCCGCGCAAGGCCCTAGCGCGGCAGAGCTGCGACGATCGCCCGATATTCCCGGGCAATCTCGAACACGATGTCGGCGGCGGGCTGGATCCGCTGCACCAGACCGGCAGACTGCCCGGCCTCAAGCTTGCCGCGCTGAACATCGCCATCCAGCGCCGCCATCTTCAGGGTCGATGCGGTGAACAGGCTGCGGCGGTCATCTTCGGGCGCATTGGCGGTTTCCAGTGCAGTCATGCGTTCGGTGAACTCATTGGCAATGGCGCGGATGAGGCCCAGCCCGCGCCCGACAGTGCGGGTATCGGCGATCCCCGCCGCGACAACCGCCTGTTTATACCCCTGTGCCAGCCCGGCTTCGGGCGTCGCCATGAAGCGGGTGCCGAAATTCGCCGCCCCTGCCCCCAGCGCCAGCGCCGCCGCCAGCCCGGCCCCATCGGCGAACCCGCCCGAGGCGATGACCGGCAGACGCCCGTCCATCGCCCGGACCACCGCCCGCGTCAGAACCAGAGTCGAGACCAATGCCTCGGGCGGATGGCCCCCGGCCTCGCCCCCCACGACGATCAGCCCGTCAACGCCCTTGTTCGCCGCACTCAGCGCATGGGCTTCGCTTGCGACGACATGCAGGCAGATTGTGCCGAGCGCCTTGAAGCGTTTCAGATACTTGTCCGGCCCGCCTTGCGAGGCGATCAGGATCGGCACCCGCTTTTGCTCCAGCAGGTCGAGGATCTCTTCAGAGCCCTTGCGATACAGCGGCATGTTGACGGCAAACGGCTTGTCGCTGCCCGCACGCAGGGTATCTATGGCCTCGGCCAGGGCTGCGGGATACATCGGCCCCGCGGCAATCACGCCCAGACCCCCGGCCCGGCTGACCGCCAGCGGCAGCGCCGCATTCGACGAGGCCCAGGACATCCCCGCCTGCAGGATCGGCAGGTCGATCCCCAGAAGCCGCGTGACAGAGGTTTCAATCCGCATTCCGTAATTCCTTGATCTTGCCGACAGTAAAACGCGGCCCGCATTGGGGCCGCGCTTCAAGAGCGTTCAGTTCGAGACGCCGGACCAGGTGTTGAACCGGACGGTCAGGTCTTCCAGATTGTCCTGCCAGAATTCGCGCGCCGCCTCTGATCCAAGAAACAGCGCGGTGTCCAGATTGTCGCCTGCGGGCAACATCGGCACCCGTGCGGCATCCACCAGATCCATCGCAGCAGGCACCGTCGGCCCATAGGCGAAGCGGTTCGAAAAATCGGCCTGGCGCTGCGCATCCGACGCATAGGCGATCAGCTCATGCGCCAGATCGGGATAGGGCGTGCCGGCCGGAATGACCCAGGCATCGGCATCATAGAGGGTGTTTTCCCACAGGATCCCCAGCGGACGCCCTTCGTCCAGCGCGGCAGAGATGCGACCGTTATAGGCCAGCGCCATGGTGACATCGCCCGAAACCAGCCACTCGGCCGGCTGCGCGCCCGAGTTCCACCACTGAATGCTGCTCTTGATCGTGTCGAGCTTGGCAAAGGCGCGGTCCACCCCCTCTGGCGTCGCCAGCACCGTATAGACATCCGCAGGGGCAACCCCATCGGCCATCAGCGCGAATTCAAGATTGATCTTGGGGCCACGGCGCATGCCGCGCTTGCCCGGCCAGGTCTGCAGGTCGAAGAAATTCGCCACGGTGGTCGGCGCCGTCCCGATGGTGCTTTCGTTGAAGGCCATCACCACAGACCAGATCACGGTGCCGACGCCACATTCGGACACAGCTGCGTCGTAGAAGCTGTCTTTCGGCCCGATCTTCGTCCAGTCGATGGGCATGAAGATGCCCTCTTCACAGCCGCGCACCAGTTCGGCCGTTTCGACCTGCACCACATCCCACGGAATGACGCCGGTATCCTGCATCGCCTTGAAGGGTGCCCAGCCGCCATCATAGACATCATCCAGAACCCGGATGCCCTTTTCGGTGCCAAAAGGCGTGAACATGATGTCGCGCTTTGCATCCTGCACCGCGCCGCCCCATGCGGTGACGGTCAGATCCCGGCTCTGCGCCGCCACGGGTGAGGCCAGCAATGTGGCAAGCCCAATTGCAAGAAGTTTCCTCATGATATTTCCCTGTTGTTGGTGATTATCCGATTGTTGGTGCTGGCCTGACAGCGCGCAGCCGACACAGAAAAATCGTTGTCCTTCTGTGGCATCGCCCGGATCGCTGCGGTTTCAGAGGCGCTTGCCACAAGATCCCGCAGTGATTCCCAGCCTGTTCAGGTTACGTTTAATTAGGTGATGTTGTAAACTATATTGTAGTCAACATCATCAAATATCATCGCAGGATCTGGTTGCGCGCGGCCCGGCTTCGCAGCACCTCATAGGCGGCCAGCAGACCGACCGTGAACACGATCACCAAGGTCGAAATCGCGATGATCGAGGGGTCAAGCTGCTCGCGCAGGCCCGAGAAAAGCTGCCGTGGCAGGGTGAACTGCGCGGGCGAGGCAATGAACAGCGCGATGATGACCTCATCAAACGAGGTCATGAAGGCAAACAGCGCGCCCGAGATCACCCCCGGTGCCACCAGCGGCAGAATGACCGACAGGAACGTGGTCACAGGCCGCGCGCCGAGGCTGGAGGACGCCAGCACCAGCCGCCTGTCAAACCCGCGCAAAGCGGCGCTGACGGTAATCACCACATAGGGCGCACCGATGGCGGCATGTGCCAGGATCATCCCGGTGAATGTGCCGCTCAGCCCCATGCGCGCGAACATGAAATAGATGCCAAGCGCCACAATCACCATCGGCACGATCAGCGGCGAGATCAGGATGCCAATGATGATGCCCCGGCCCGGAAAATTGGCGATGGTCAGCCCGTAGGCCGCCAGCGTGCCCAGCGTGGTCGCAATCGCCGTTGCGCCCAAAGCAATGATCAGGCTGTTCTTGACCGCTGCAAGCCAGGGCGTCGGCTGCAACACCGTCTCGTACCAGCGCAGCGACAGGCCCGGCAGCGGATAGCTGAGAAAGCTGCCGGAACTGAACGACAAGGGCATGATGATCGCAATCGGAACGACCAGAAACAGGCAGACCAGAAGGGTGAAGACGGTCAGCACAATCGGGTTTTTCGGGGGGTTCATATCGACCTCTCAGACGGTGAAGCCGCGGGCGCCGAACGCCTTGCGGAACACGACATAGACGACAATGGTGGTCAGCAGCAGCAGACCCGCCGCAGCGCTGGCCATGCCCCAATTGCCGAGATTCAGCGCAAATTGTGTGATCAGATAGCTCAGCATCTGGTCTTGCGCGCCCCCGACCAGCGCGGGGGTGATGTAGTAGCCAAGCGCAAGAATGAAGACCAGCAGCGCCCCCGCACTGACACCGGGCAGCGATTGCGGCAGATAGACCGTTCGGAAGGCCGCAAATGGCCGCGCCCCCAGCGACATAGCCGCCATCACATGCGCCGCCGGAATGGTGCGCATCGCGTTGTAGGTCGGCAGCACCACGAAGGGCAGCAGCACATGCACCATCGCGATATAGACGCCCAGCCTGTTGAAGATCAGCTCCAGTGGCGCGTCAATCAGACCTGCCTTCAGCAAGAAGCTGTTCACCATGCCCTCGCGCTGCAACAGCGTCATCCATGCCGCCGTCCGCACCAGAACCGAGATCCAGAACGGCAACAGCACGCAGGCCAGCACGATCCGCGCGGTGACTGGCCGGGCATGGGCCGCGAAATAGGCAACCGGATAGCCGATCACGATGCAGAGCAAGGTCACCGACAGGCTGATGACCAGCGTGCGTTTCAGGTAATCCAGATACAGCGCCTGATCGGGAGGAACCGCAGCGATCACGCCGCCCTGATCGCGCCGCAGGTCCAGCACCGCCAGCAGATACCGCGCGGTGTAAGGGGTGGCGGTGGCTTGCAGATGCACCCAACGCTCGGTCTCGGCCCAAGCCGGGTCCAGATCGGTCAGCGCTTGCAGATAGGGCGGCTGCATCTCGCCCGCCTCGCGCGCCGCGCGCATCATCACGCTGCGCATGCCGGGCTGTTCCTCGTTGATGCGGGTGGCGGCGGCGGCAATGGTCTTTGCAGCATAGGCCCCGGCGATTTCCGGAACCATGATGGCGGCCATGTCCTCGGTCGGGGGGCTGGTGCCGTCCCAGTTCAGCAGCATGGCAGAGGTCTGCGGCAAGGCGTTGCTGACATCCGGGCTGGCGATGGATTTGGTCAGCGTCGTGGCGATGGGGGCGACAAAGACCACGCCGAGAAATGCCAGCAGCGGCAGCACCATCAGAAAGGCGGTCAACTGCCGCCCACGTTCGGCCCGCCGCATTGCGCGGCGCAGGTCAGGCTGCGGTGCGCTCATTTCCCCTCCTCCCGGTCCAGAACCCGGGCGCGTTCGCGCGGCCAGCTCAGGTCGATGGCGGTGCCGGGTTCAAAGCGGTCGGTGCGTTCCAGACTGCTGCGGGCGGTGATGCCCTTGCAGCCCGCGACCTCGACCTCATACCGCAGATGGTCGCCATGATAGATCAGCGTGCGCACCACGCCGCGCACCGCGCCGAGGCCGCCCTGACCATCGGCAGCCAGCGCAAGACGCTCGGGGCGAACCGCCAGATTGACGGTCTGGCAGATCACCGCATTCAGCACGTTCAGGCCCTGAACCTCGGTCCCGCAGGACAGGCGGACCCGGGCGAAAGCGCCCTCCACCGCTGTAACCTTGCCGTGGAAGTTGTTGATCTCGCCAATAAAGTTGCCAACGAAGGAACAGTTCGGCTCTTCATAGATCTCCTGCGGTGTGCCGATTTGCAGGATGGTGCCGCGGTTGAATACGGCGATGCGGTTCGACATGGTCAGCGCCTCGGACTGATCATGGGTCACATAGACGACCGTCATGCCCAGTTCTTCGTGCAGGCGCTTGATCTCGATCTGCATATGCTCGCGCAGCTGTTTGTCCAGCGCGCCCAGCGGTTCGTCCATCAGAACCACATCGGGTTCGCTGACCAGCGCGCGCGCCAGTGCGATCCGCTGCTGCTGACCGCCCGAAAGCTGGGTCGGCAGGCGGCTGGCGAATTTTCCCATATGAACCTTTTCCAGCGCCGTTTCGACCCGGCGATCAATATCGCCCTTCGGGATGCGGCGCTGTTTCAGCGGATAGGCGATGTTTTGCGCCACCGTCATATGCGGAAACAGCGCATAGCTTTGAAACACCACGCCCATGTTGCGCTTGTAGGCCGGGGTGCGGTCCAGCCGCTTGCCCGCAAGGTGGATTTCGCCGCCGGTCGGGTTTTCAAACCCGGCCAGCATCATCAGCAGCGTCGTCTTGCCCGACCCCGAGGGGCCCAGCAGCGTCACGAATTCGCCGCGCTGAATGGACAGTGACAGGCCGTCGACGACATTGCTCGCGCCGTCATAGGTCTTTGAAATATCTCGGAATTCGACAAAGGGGGCAGACAGGGTCTGCGTCTGTTGGGCTACCATGATGTCCTCGGCATGTTGGGAGACGCGCCGTTGGGCCGGCGCTGATGTCATTCAGGGCTTGGGTTCGCTAAAGCGCGACGGCGCGCGGATATCGCCGCGCCACATCGACAAGGCTAAGAGGGTCTCATCCCCGGTCCGCATGGCATGGGGCTGCATTTCATGGTGCAGAAGGAAGGCTCCGGGCGGGCGTGGGGCAAAGGGCGTGTCGTCCACCGCCCAATCCGCCGTGCCCGCGAGCACCAGATACAGCTCGCGCGCCGGGTGTTCATGCAGCGGATACAGCGTCTGTGGCCCGACGATCACCAACCCCAGCGTGACCTGATCCGACGCTTGCACCCCGTCCGGGCCGACCAGATCACAAAAGCCGAAGCGGTCATACAGCCGGGCGTCGCTGTTGCGGTATTTGTTGCGCCACCACAGCCCCCCGGCCAGCGCCGCCACCGTGCTTGCCAGATGCTGCAACGGCCCCGGTGCCACGGTTTGCAGGGCTGGGTGCAGGAACCGCACCGCAGGCAGTTCGTGCGCCTGCGGATTGCAGATGGGTGCGGTGACACCGGCCAGCAGCCGCGCCATTTCCGCGCATTCTGCCGCGACCTCGGGCGGGCTGTTGCGCGCGGCGTCAGAGGTCAGCAGGACCCGCGTCGCGTCGCAAAAAGCCGCCACATCGGCAGGCCAATCGCCCTGCGTCACCAACCCTGCGGCGCCACCCGCGCCTTGCGCCGGATCCCGGGTCATTGCACCGTCTCCGCTGTGTGCAGCAGTGCGATGGCATGTTCTGCCAGCCGGGTCTTTTGCACCTTGGCGCTGGCGGTCATGCCGATGTCGTCAAAACTGTCGACGATCCACAGGTGGCGCGGTACCTTGAAACCCGCCATTTCTTCCTTGCTCCAGGCCAACAGGGTGGCGGGATCGGTGGTTGTCTGCGCGTTCAGAACGACGAAGGCAGCGCAGACCTCGACCAGCCGCGCGTCGGGGACGCCCACGACCTGCGCCTGCTTGACCGCCGGGTGGCGGTGCAGGATGTTCTCGACCTCTTCGGGCGAGACGTTCTCGCCACCGACACGGACGATGTTTTTCAACCGGCCCACAAACTCCAGCCGGCCCTCACCGTCCATCCGGCCCAGATCGCCGGTCAGCAGCCAGCCGTCTGCGGTCAGCGTCTCGGCGGTGCGCTCGGGCATCTCGAAATAGCCCGGCATCACCGACCAGCCCCGCACGCGGATCTCGCCAACTTCGCCCGTGGGCAGCACCGCCCCGCAGGCCGGATCGGTGACGACCACCTCAAGCCCCGGCTGTGGCGACATCAGCCCTTTGAAACGCTGCTCCATCGGCTCCCACCAGGCCGATTGCGCGACATTGGGCGAGGCTTCGGACAGACCATACCCCGACACAACTTCGGTCGCGCCCAGTTCCAGCGCCACGCGGCGCAGAGCGGTTTCGGCCCCCGCCACCCAGGCCCCGCGCAGGCACAGCTTGCGCGCGGGCCGGTCGGGATGGTTCAGCAGCATCAGCGCCATGGTGTCATTGCCCGAAAAATGCGTGCAACGCTCCGCTTCCATCAGGCGCAGGGCCTCGGCGGGTTCAAACCGCCGCATGGTGACCAGCGTGGTCAGGTTCTGCAAACAGGACAGGATCGACAGCGTGGTGCCCGCAACGTGAAAGAACGGCCGCGCCGAATGGAAACGGTCGCCACAGCGCAGCCCCATCCGCTGACCCGACACGAAGCCGTTCGCCAGCATCGCGCCCTGCCGCAGCATCACCCCCTTGGGAAAGGCCGTGGTGCCCGAGGTATACTGGATCAGCATCATATCATCGGCGCAGGCCAGAGCGCCCGGATCGGCCCCCGCCCCGGCCATGAAATCATCCCAGGATCCGCAGGTCGCCGGCACTGTGTCGCCGTCAACCACGACCGTGTGCAGATCGGGCAAGGCGGCGTCCGGCAGGCCATGATCCAGCCCCGGCGCAATCCGCCGCAGCAAGGCGATGAAATCCGACGACAGCAGCCGGTCGGCGGTGAACAACCGCGTCACCCGCGACTGGCGCAGGGCATAGGCAATCTCCTCGGATTTGAGCCGGGTGTTCACCGGAACCGACACCGCGCCCAGCGTGCCAAGTGCCAGAAACAGCGTCAGGAACCGGGTGCCATTGCCCAGACAGATGCCGACATGGTCGCCACGCCTGACCCCCGCCACCGCCAGTGCGGCACGCACCCGCGCCACTTCGGCATCAAGCTCTGCAAAGGTCAGGCGGCCATCGGGAGCGACAATCGCCTCGACCGTGGGGGCCAGGCTGCGCGCGCGGCGCAGGGCCTCGGCCACTGTCACCGGGCAGAGGGTTGCGGGATCAAAGTTCATGCCCCTGCCTCCTTCTTGCCCGACCCGACGATCCCGGAAAAGCGGGCGACGCCGCCGCGCCAATCGCTTTGTTGCAGGTTGCGTTCGATGGCCGACATCTCGATGGCGATGCCGCTTGCCAGATCGGTGCGGCTGCCCTGATCCACGCAATGTTTGGTCAGGCGCATTGCCAGCGCGGGCGCTGCCAGAATACGGTCAACCACCGCCTCGACTTCACTGGCCAGCGACGCGGAGGGGACCAGCCGCGCGACGAGGCCAAGCGCCAGCGCCTCATCCGCCGCCATGACGCGGCCCGTATACAAAAGTTCCTTGGCACGACCGACGCCGATGGCCCGTTGCAGCCGCTGCGTCGCGCCGACCGTGCCCCATTGGGGTTCAGGAAACCGGAAGCTTGCCGCATCGGAGGCGATAATGAAATCACAGCTCATCGCGATTTCCCCGCCTGATCCCACCAAAGCACCCTGCACGACGCAGACCACAGGCACGGCACAAGCCGCAATGCAATCATAGGCCCGGAACGAGGCACGGCGACGGGCCATCACCCAGGCTTCATCCCGGCCCTCGCGTTCCTTCATGTCGGCCCCGGCGCAGAACACCGGCCCCTCGGCCGACAGCACGACAATGGCGATCTCGGGCGTGCGCGCGATGGTGTCAAAGGCGGTGATCAGCTCTTTGCACATCTGCAAATTCAGCGCGTTCCGGGCTGCGGGCCGCGACAGGATCACATCGGCGCGCCGGTCGGACAGGCGCAGGGTCACAAGGGGGTGGCTCACGCTACGGCTCCTTTGCGGAAAAGTGCGTCGATTTCATCTTCGGTCAGGTCCAGCTCCTTCGACAGGATCTGGCGCGAATGTTCGCCCAGCTGTGGCGGGGGGGAAAACCGCGCCGCGTCCCAGCCAGACAGAAGCGCCGGATTGCGCAGACCGGGCGTCGCGCCCCGGCCCGGCACATCGAAATGGTCAATCATCTCGCGCGCCTGCGTATGCGGATCGTTCAGGATTTCGGGCACGGTGTTCACCTCGCCCGCCGGGACACCACGCGCGCGCAGGGCCTCGGCCAGTTCTGCGCGGTCGCGTGCGGCAATAGCCTCCCGCAGCGCGGCCTCCACCGCATCACGGCGACGGACGCGGTGACGGTTCCGGGCCAGTTCGGCATCGGCCAGCAGGGCATCCAGGCCCAGTTCGGCACAAAGCGGTTCCCAATGCTGGTCCGAGGCGCTGATGAACAGCCAGCCGCCATCGCGGCAGGCATAGGCGGCGCTTGGCACCCGGCCCAGATGCCCGGTGCCGGTGCGGGTCGGCGTCTCGCCCAAGGCAAAATACCGCGCGGCAGGCAGCCCCAGCAGACTGACCTGCACATCCATCATCGACAGATCGACATGGGTTCCCCGCCCCGACTGCGCCCGCCCCATCAGCCCGGTCAGCACCGAAATCGCAATCCACAGCCCCGAGGTCAGATCGGCAAAGGGCAACCCCACCTTGGCAGGCGGGCCGTCCGGCTGGCCCGTCAGGTCAATCGCCCCCGACAGCGCCTGAAAGATCGTGTCATAGCCCTTGCGGTTGCGGTAAGGCCCGCTCTGCCCGAACCCGGTGTTCGAGACATAGACCAACCCCGGATTGACCGCCGACAGCGCGGCGTAATCCAGACCGTATTTCGCCATTTCACCGGGCAGGAAATTTTCGACCACCACATCGGTTCCGGCGGCCAGATCGAAAGCCAGCTTGCGGCCCTCGGGCGATTTCAGATCCAGCGCGATGGACCGTTTGCCGCGATTGAAGGCGCTGTAATAGGCGCTGGGGCCATCCTGAAAATGCGGCTCGAAGGTGCGGCTTTCGTCGCCGGTGCCGGGACGTTCGACCTTGGTCACCTCGGCGCCATAGTCGGCGAGGATCTGCGTGGCCATCGGCCCCGCCAGCACGCGCGAGAAATCCAGCACGCGGATGCCATCAAGCGGCCTCATGGCTTCGGCTCCCGGAACGAGCGCATCATGGCGTTCACGTCGCGCCCGACCTGCATCGCCGCCTCGGTCGGCAGGTCTGACACGCGATAAAATAGCTGCTTGGCGGCCCGCATGGCGCGCGGTTCGGCGGCGGCCCAGGCCTCGGCGATGGTGAGGGCCTCGGCCAGCGGGTCGTCTGCGATGCGGTTGGCCAGCCCCAGCGCCAGCGCCTCATCCGCGCCGATCAGGCGGCCAAGGCTGATCATCTCGAACGCCTGTTTACGGCCCAGCCCGCGCACCAGCCCGGTCATCACCAGCGCCGGAACAATGGAGTGCTTGACCTCGGGGTAGCCGAATTTCAGGTCACGACCCACCACCGTCATGTCACAGCCGATCGCCAACCCCGCGCCACCGCCCACCGCCGGGCCCTGCGCCGCCGCAACAACCGGCTTGGAAATCTGGCTCATCACCATCTGCACCCGGCAGGTCAGATCGGCGCGTTTGATGACCGCATCGGATTGGTCGGGCGTCAGATGCCGGAACTCTGCCAGATCCGCCCCGGCGCAGAAGGCGCGCCCTGCCCCGGCCAGAACCACCGCGCGAATGTGTGTCGCGGCGTCGGCCTCCAGCATCGCGTCCAGCACGCCCTGCGTCAGCGCGGTGTTCAGCGCATTCATCTTCTCGGGGCGGTTCAGTGTCAGGATGCGCACCGCGCCACGGTCTTCTTTCAGGACCAGATTTTCCACGTCAGACTGTCTCCGCTTGCATGGGTGCAAAGGCCCCGGCCCGCGCCACCCGGCTGTTCAGGTTTCTGCCAAGCGCCGCCTCGCAGGCGGCTGACGCTTGCATCATCAGATCAAGGTCGATTCCGTGGTTCAGATTTTCACGATCCAGCAGCGCGACCAAATCCTCGGTTGCAACATTGCCAGTTTCGCCCTGCCCGTAGGAAATCTGCCGGGGATGGCCACCGACCCCCCCCATGGCGCTGTCGAAATCGACGCAGTCGGCCTCAAGCGCGGCCATGCAATTGGCGATACCTGCGCCACGGGTGTCGTGGAAATGTGCCACCGGCACGATGCCCGGCACCTCTGCGGCCAACCGCCGGAACAGATGCCGCACCCGCGCGGGCGAAGCGCTGCCAACCGTGTCGCCCACCGCCAGCAGCGCCGCGCCCAGGTCGGCGAAACGCGCCGCATCCTCGATGACACGGCCGGGGTCAACCTCGCCTTCGAACGGGCAGCCAAGCGCCATCGAGATCACGCCGACCAGCCGGACCCTGCCGCGCGCCAGAGCCGCCATCTGTTCGACCCGTTGCCATTGTTCGGCCCGCGTGGTCCGAAGGTTGCGCGCCGTATGGCTTTCGGTGGCCGAGACCAGCAGGCTCAGTTCATTCGCGCCATGCCCCGCCGCCTGATCGGCCAGCGCCCGATCCACCGCACGCTGATTGGGACAGGTGGCCTTGTACCAGACGCCAGCCCGACGCGGCATCTGCCGCAGCAGATCGCTCGCATCGGCAAAGGCCGGAACCTGACCGGGGTGGCTATAGCTGGTCGCTTCGATGCGGGGGAATCCTGCGGCGGCGAACAGGCCGATCAGCCGGGCCTTGGTGCCGGTATCCGGCACCTGATCCTCGTGCTGCAACCCGTCCCGCGCAAAGCATTCGCAGATGGTGAGTCTTGCGCTCATCTGATCTCCCTCCATATAGTTAATTCTTGCAACAATATTGATGCTTGAGTCAACCTAAATTTGACGAGGAGGCGATATCTGTTCTGCACCTCTGCCCACCAGACTAGACCAGGCCCGGCTTCAGGTGGTGGCGGTGATGTGCCGGATATTGCGATCTGCACGCGGCAAAGCCGCCCGCGATGACGGGCGGCTCTATCCGAGACGCGACAGGATCTTGATCAGGTTCGGCGGGCCGAGGGGCGGTGCGCCAGTCCAGACGACAAGCCCCTCTATCTGTCCAGCCGCCGCAGCGGCGCAGCGCTGCGCTGGCTGACGCCGGTGCCCGGCGCGATGCCGACGGCGGCATTCGAGGGCGCCAGCAGCGGGCGGCCCCGGATCATGTCGGCGCCGCGTTCGGCCAGCATGATGGTGGGGGCATTGAGGTTGGCATTGGGTTCGGTCGGAAACACCGAACTGTCGATCACCCGCAGGCCGTCAAGCCCACGCACGCGCAATTCACTGTCCACCACCGCCAGCGCATCTTCGCCCATCCGGCAGGTGCCGCAGGGGTGATAGGTGCTTTCCATGGTCTGCCGCACGAAAGCGTCGATCTCTTCATCGCTCTGCACCTCGGGGCCGGGGGCGATTTCTGTCGCGCGATACCGGTCCATCGCGGGCTGGGCGATGATTTCACGGGTCAGGCGCAGGCAGCGGCGAAAGCCCTCGCGGTCTTCCTCGCGGTCAAGGTAGTTGAACAGGATATCGGGATGGTCATTCGGATCCCCGCTGCGCAGCCGGACATGGCCGCGGCTCTTGGGTTTGTTCGGTCCGGTCAGCACCATGAAACCATGGCCTTTCAGCGGCTTCTTGCCATCATAGCGCATGGCGGCGGGCAGGAAGTGGAACTGGATGTCGGGCCAGGCCAGCGCCGCGTCAGAGCGGATGAAGCCACCCGCCTCGAAATGGTTGCTCACCCCCAGCCCCCGTTTGAACAGCAGCCATTCGACCCCGATCAGGAATTTGCTGAACAGGCCCATCTTGCCGTTCAGGGTGATCGGCTCCTTGCAGGCATATTGGATATAGACCTCGGAATGGTCTTGCAGGTTTTCACCCACGCCGGGCAGATCATGCAGCACCGCGACACCCGCCTGTTGCAGCACCGCC